>NZ_AP024650.1:936579-1248772 GCF_019977275.1 Arthrobacter sp. StoSoilB19
TCAAAGAGCCCGCCGGGCGGGCATGCATTTCACGCTAGGACATCGCTTGGGCGTTATCAAATCGAGATTCCAGCAGGGGTGTCGGGTAGGTGCAGTGCATCTGCGGGGAGCCGGCGGTCTTTAAGGCGTCGAAGTCCCGGGCAGGCGCAAAACCGGGAGGGGCACTATCCTGACCGGATGGACAACTTTGCCGGCGGCAGCACCATGCCCGAAACCGAAACGGACCCTGCGGAACCCGCAGCCCCTGCCAAGCCCCTCCCGGTGGCAGAACTGCACCTGCACATCGAGGGCACGCTGCAGCCCGAGCTCATCTTTGCCTTGGCCGAGCGCAACGGTATTGCGCTGCCGTATTCCGGTCTGGACGAACTCCGCGAGAAGTATGAGTTCACGGATCTGCAGTCCTTCCTTGACCTCTACTACGCCAACATGGCGGTGCTGCGAACCGAGCAGGACTTTGCGGACATGACCCGGGCCTACCTGGAGCGGGCTGCTGCCGCCGGGGTCCGGCACGCGGAAATCATGATGGACCCGCAGGCGCACCTCTCCCGCGGCATTCCCCTTGAGGCGTGCGTCAGGGGTGTGGCATCGGTGCTGGCGACCTCGGAGGAGGAATACGGTATCTCCACCATCCTGATCGCGGCATTCCTCCGGGACCTGCCGGAGGACTCCGCGCTGGAAGTCCTCGGCCGGCTGCTGGCCATGAATGCGCCCATCGGTGCCATCGGCCTGGATTCGGCCGAAGTGGGAAACCCGCCGTCCAAGTTTGAGCGGCTGTACGCGAAGGCGCGTGAAGCAGGCCTGCGGTTGACGGCGCACGCGGGGGAGGAGGGCCCGGCGTCGTACATCATCGAAGCCCTGGACCTCCTGGGCGTGGAGCGGATCGACCACGGCATCCGCTGCATGGATGACCCCGACCTGGTGGAGCGCCTGGTGGACGAACGCATTCCCCTGACGGTCTGTCCCCTGTCCAACGTCCGGCTCCGTGCCGTGGACACCCTGGCCGACCATCCGTTGCCCGCGATGCTGGCCGCCGGACTCAACGTCTCGGTCAACTCAGACGATCCCGCCTACTTCGGCGGCTACGTGGATGACAACTTTGCGCAGCTGACTTCGGTGTTTGAACTCTCTGATTTCGACAGGGCACGCCTTGCAGCGAACTCCATCCATTCCTCGTTCGCGTCAGAGGAGCGGAAAGCGGAGCTGCTGGCGGAATTGAACGGCAGGGAAGTGTCCGACTGACCGCTGCTGTGTCGGGGGCAACAGCCGGTCTTTCTGCCCGGTAAACTAAGTGCCGCAGGCGTGTCTGGGGAGTGCAGGGCAGCATCCATGCCAGCACTCGAGGGTTATGCAGACAGCCCTTACCCGAGACCTCCGCCTCACTTGCGGCACTATCCGCTTCATAGTCGGTCACGACACGCAGAATTTACCAATTAAAGTCGCGCGATTTAATCGGCTGTTGGCAAGATGCCTAAGACCGATCGCTTTTATATAAGGGGAATCATGGCCAAGTCCACCGCAGAAAACACCTACCTTCGACTCAAGACCGTGCTCGATGTCCTGACCGAAGGCGTGTGGTCCGGCGATGCACTGAATGCAGGCCAGGTCCTGGCGGAAGCAACTGCCCGCGTGCCGTTCAACGAGCATGAGGCAGAACTTCTCAGCGGCGGAATCCCGCGCGGCCACAAGACCCTCACCTCCGCCACCGCCAAGCTGGTCAAGGCCGGCTGGCTGATCAAGGGCCGCTCGGGCTGGACCATCACCGAGGACGGCATGCGCGCTACCGTCGCCTTCCCCGACGCTGATTCCTTCGCCGCAGCGCTCGACGCCGGCACTCCCGTCCCTGCCGATACTCCCGTTCCCACGGCTCCCGAAGGCTTTGTCCGCCCGGTCTCCGCCGCCGCGGCGACGCTGGAGGTTCCGGCCAAGGAGGAGGCTCCGAAGAAGACCGCCAGGAAGGCTCCCGCGAAGAAGGCCGCCTCGGCGGTGGGCAAGGCAGCCAAGGCGATCGAAGACGCCGTCGAACCCGTAGTGAAGGCAGTACGCAAGGGCAAGGCTTCGGCCAAGGACAAGGCAGCAGCAGCCCCCGCTGCCGAGACCTCCGCCGCCACCGAGCCGTTCGAGGGCCCGGACGTTGAAACCCTTCCGCAGCCCGAAGCTGTGGCCTTGGCTGGTGACTTCAACACCATCCTGGGTGCCCCGGAGAACTGGGCACCGCAGTACGACGAAGCGCAGATGGAATTCGATTTCCTGGACCAGCTGTGGAAGAAGAGCGCCGAGCTTCCCGCCGGGTTCTACACCTTCAAGATCGCCCTCAACCGATCCTGGACTGAGAACTACGGTGCCTTCGGCACGTTCGACGGTCCCAACCACGAGTTGCACCACGCCGGCGGCAAGGTGACCATCCGCTACAACCACGCCACCCGCGACATCACCATCAACTAAGGGATGCATCCGCCCGGCCGGGCCGCGCTGACTGTCGTTTCCAAACAACGGTGACAGGTAGCGCGGCCCGGCCGGGACGGCAAGCTGCGGACGAGGAGGTCCACCATGGGTAGGCACGCAGGGCCCGCGCAGGAAAACCCGGCGCAGGCCAATATCCGGCTGGACGCGCGCGTGTCCGGCATGGTGCAGGCTGTGGGCTTCCGCTTCCGGACCATGGGCCAGGCTGAGGACCTTGGACTTTCCGGCGAAGTGAAGAACCTCGACGACGGTTCGGTTTCCGTGGTGGCCGAGGGGCCCGAGCCGAAGGTGCGCCAGCTCCTGGAGTGGCTCAAATCCGGCCGCACGCCGGGCCGGGTGGACAACGTGGAGGCATCGATGTCCGAAGCCTCCGGTCAATTCCGGGGCTTCCGGGCGCACTGAGCCGCTCCCGCGGCAGCGACGTTCCCGCGGCGCCGTCAGGGGGCCTGTCCCGCGCTAATCCCGCGGACTAAGCCCGATGAAGGCCCCGAGTTCCTCCAGCCCCGCGGGCTTGTGCGGCATGTAGCTGGTGAGGTCGGGGGAACGGATGATGACCGCGCGCCACTGGCCGCGGGACACCGCCACGTTGATGCGGTTCCGGTTGAGCAGGAACTCCGCTCCCCGCGGAGCCTCTGACACGGCCGAGCATGCCATGGAGACCAGCACCACGGGAGCTTCCTGGCCCTGGAACTTGTCCACGGTGCCCACCCGGACATCGGGCAGTCCGGCCTCCGCCAGGTGCCTGCGGATCAGGTGGACCTGGGCGTTGTAGGCGGCCACCACCAGCAGGTCCTGCTGCCCGAGGGGGCGGGATTCGGTCTCCGGGCCGCAGGTCCATTTCAGGCCAAGGTGCCGGCGGGCCTGGCTTACCACTTCTGCAGCTTCTTCTTTTGACGCGGTGGCGTTGCCGGTGTGGTTGACGAACACCGTCTCCACCCCGGGCGCCAGGACCTCCAGTTCGCGAAGGGACGCGGCCGGAGCCGATGCCAGCCTTCCCTCGTAGCTGAGGTTCGACACTGCCCGGCACAGGTCCGGATGCATCCGCCAGGTATCGGCGAGGAAGTAGCCCAGGCTTACGGGAAGGGTGGCGTGGCCGGCCGCGAGCCAGCCAAGCGCGGACTGGTCCACTGGTTCCGGGTGCGCGCCCTGGGTGACTTGCGGGAGCTGCTGGGGATCGCCAAGCAGGAGCAGCCGCGTACCCGCGACGCTGACCGCCAGGGTGTTGGCCAGCGAGAACTGCCCGGCCTCGTCAATGACCAGGAGATCGAGGGACCCGGCGGGGACTTCCTTGCCGGTCATGGTCCAGGCGGTGCCGCCCACCAGGCATCCGCCCGGGGATGCCAGCAGGCGGGACACGTCGCCTTCTGAGGTGAGGTTCCAGGGGACAGGATGGGGTGCGGCCAGTTTCTTGCCCACCACCTGGGGGTCCACTCCGCCGGTTTCGATTGCCCGGCAGAGCAGGTTTTCCACCACGTTGTGGGACTGGGCAACCACCCCGACCTTCCAGCCCTCGGCCACCAGCCTGCCGATGACATGGGCACCAACGTAGGTTTTGCCTGTCCCTGGCGGACCCTGGACGGCCAGATAGGAGTGGTCCAGGTCCCGCAAAGATTCGGTGATGGCCGGCGCGTAATCGGCTGAACCATCGTCGCCATGCCGGACGTCCGCCGGCCCTGGCAGCGAGTGGAACCGCGGCGGCAACTTGCGCAGGATGTCCAGGCCCGGTTGCGCGGGGAGGGACGGCACCGAAGCCCCGACAGCGCTGGCGATGTCCGCGATGGCTGCTTCAATGCTGGCGGTGGCCAGGGGCTGGTCCTCCGTGAGTGCCACCGGAAGGTGCGGATAGGCGCGAACTTTCCCGGTCTCCCGCTCGGCAATGGTCACGAAGTGTTCCGGGCTGTCCGGTGCCGGCTCCAGTTCGCTGATCCTGGTCCCGAAGGAGTAGGCCCTGGTCCCCGGGGCAGCGTCCGGGGCGGTCATGCCATCAGGTCCCGGGGCGTCGTACAGCCGGCACCAGTTGGAGTCGGCGCGGAAATCGGAGCCCTCCGTCATGGTGCCTCGGAGCTTCAGGACGCGGGTTTGCATCCGTTCCCGGGGCTTGGCCAACGCCCAGTCCGAGACGACTTCCGCTGACGATACAACGAACACGTTGCGTTGGTCGGACCAGTTTTCCAGCGGCGCCTCGACCCGGTCGAAGTGTTGCCACCAGAACTGCTTGCGCTCACGCCGGTGATATCCGGTGGCTGCCGCAACCATGGCGATGGCACGCTCGTCGTCAGTCCACGGGCGGTTGTCCGGCAGGCCGGCAAGATACTCGCGGAGCCGACGTTCTTCGGCGGTTTCGTCCTGTGCATCCTGGCGTCCGTCGACTGCGGGATCTGTCGGGGGAGCAACGGTCAAAGCAGCCGCCGCAGGGGCGTCCCCTGACGCTTGGGCGTCCGCACGGGCCACGGAAGCGATTCGAAGCAACCAGTCACGCAGCCGAAGGGTGGAGAGGCAGTCGTACCGGTTGTAGTCGGAAATCGACGCCAGGATGGTGTCGGCCTCGTCCTGCCGCCCTTCATCGCGGGCGGCACAATAGGCGGCGTAGGCCACCACCGAAGCGCCGGCGTCCTTGACTTCCCCGGACCGGAGGTTGTCTCCCATGTACAGCGGTTCAAGCTTCTTGATGGAGTACGACGCCTCCGAGATCCGAAGGGAATGCCGCACCGTGGCGTACAGGTCCACCAGCAGCCCCTGCCGGAGCCAGTCATCCACCGTGTCCTCGCCCGCCTGGTGCGCAAGCGAAAGGTTCCGCAGCGCGGTCTTTTCGTACGGGGCGTAGTGGTAAACGTGCATGTCCGGGTACCGGGCACGCCGCTTTTCCACGTAGTCCAGGAAGTCCAGGAAGGCGCGGCGCTCCCCGGAACGGGAGTGCGCCCAGAACGGGCGGAAGACGGGATCGCCTTCCGCACCAGGCACCGGGGCCTCGATGACGCCAAAGAGGTACTCAATGCCCCACGCGCCGGTGGCCGGGTCCTGCCACAGCGGATCGCCCTCGAAGTCGAAGAAGATGTCCCCGGCACTGGGGGCGGGCAGCGATCCGATGGTGTTGTCCGGAAGGACCGTGTAGGAGACCGTGTGCGGCTGGCCATCCTTGGTAAATGTCCTCGAGCCTGCGGGCTGGTCCAGGCCCAGCTGCATCCTCGCCTGGGCGCGGAGCCGGGCCACGGAGTTCCTGGCTTCGCCGGCCGGCATGGCTGCCAGTTCATCGATGCTGGTGATCTTCGCAGCATGAAGTTTCCGTCGCTGGACCACGGACATGCCCGCCACCATCAGCAGATCCCTGTGCAACTTCACCTGCTCGGCGCAGTAGTCGCAGCGCCCGCAATGCACGACGCCGGGCTGCTGCCACTGGACGGGACCATCGGCCGCCCGGTGGGTGGCTGTGAGTTGGCGGAAGCGCCGCCGTCGTTCACGGAAAACGGGCAGCAGGTCCGGCAGGGAATGGCTGCTCCGCAGCCAATCGTCGCCGACGCGGGTGCCGAGGACCAGCGTGACGGCGGGGGAGGGATCCAGCCCCATCCCGAGGAGCTGGTCGCCGTAGGCAGCCAGCTGCAGCAGGGCCCCCACCTTGGCGTGCCGGGCAAGTTTGGTGTCCCAGACCTCGTACCGGCCGGGGTTCCCGGTGCCTGCCGCCTCATTGACCAGGAAATCCGCGTAACCAAGGAACTCGCCGTCGAAGAAGGTGGCCTGGAACACGACGTCCGCCCCGGACCGCAGGGCAAGTTCGGTCTCTGCGTGTTTCGCCTGAAGCTCGCCCCGGAGGTTTTGGCCGCGGTCCAGTGAGTAGACGCCGGACCCGCGGCCCGCGTCCCATTGGCCGTACTTGGCCACCAGGCTGGCCAGCACGGTCTGTTCATGCCGGTCGCCCAGTTCGCCGGCGCGCTTCTGCATCTCATCGACCGGGAACTCTGCCTTGGGAGTACGCCCCAGCTTTTCGTCCAGGATTCGCAGCGTGCGGTACTCACACTCGGAAGCTGCCACAAGGTCGCTGGCGGAGAAGACCAGGTCCGGCGGCGCAGCGGATCCGGCATGATGACCGGCAGCGTCCAGCAGAAACACGGGGCCTCCCCAACTGTTTGCGGGCCCGGAGACGGTTTCCCTGGCCTGGAATCAAACCTAGCAAGAGGGACTGACAAACAGGCACCGTGGGTAATTGGTTAGCCCATTTGGGTGGTTGGAATTTCCGTGGACGCCGGAGTCCCGCAGCAGTACCCTTTCAGTGCGGGCAGCCGCCACAAGCGCCTGGCCGGGAGATGAAGAAGGCGCCCATCCAACTCCGGCGCCGCGTTTGGGTCTGCGATCTGGGGGCAACCAACCGGCCCTATCGGCTGCTGCGGGCCTTGGCCGCCGCCGGCAGCTAACGGAAATCCCATATCCCAGAAACGGTTCCAGTCATGACTGTCCTTCTTCGCCGCGCTGCCATCTTCAGCCTCGCCGGGCTGTCCATCCTCGCTGGGAGCGCCGCTCCGGCCCAGGCAACCAACGACGCCGCCAGTTGCGTCGGAATTATTGTTTCCACCCAGGCGCAGGCAGGGGAGCTTGACGTGAACTACTTCAAGGACCTGGCTGATGACGAAGACGCACCCAATTTCGGGCAATTCGTCCAAGGCGGTGCGCACTTGCACTACGGCTCGATGGAGGCATGCCTTCCTGATTAGCTCCTGATCAGCCAGCCTGACCAGGGCGCGCGCGACGGCGGGACTTCCCGCCGTCGTCGGCCGCACACCTTGGGTGACTTAAGTCAGGCGGGCAACGCTCCGCCGTGAAGGACGCCGGGCAGCCGCGTCGGAGAACAGCTCCGGGGTGGATTCCTGGATGCGCTGGACGTCCTCGAAGACGGCGCGAAGGTGAAGGCGCAGGCGGCTGTCCGCGTTGGAGAGGTCGTTGGCTTCCAGTGCGTCCACCACGGCCGTGTGCTGCTCGATCAAGGTGGAAACGGGCCGGGTGTCCAGCAGGCTCATCCGGCGCGCCCGGTCCAGGTGTGCCTTGGCGGAGTTGACCGCACTCCAGGCGGATTCGTGTCCGGCCAGGCGCAGGAGTTCCCGGTGGAAATCCTCGTCCAGCCGGAAGAATTCCTCCACGTCGCCGCTGGCGTCAGCATCCGACTGCGCCTTGAGAATACCCCGCAGGACGCCGATGCCTTCCGCGTCCACGGCGAGATCCCGGAGCGACGCGCACTCGATGGCTTCGCGGATGAACTGCGCTTCGGAGACCCGCGCCAGGTCCACCAGCGAGACGAACGAGCCGATCTGGGGAAAGACCTGCACCAGTCCTTCCTCGCGGAGCAGGATGAGGCTCTCGCGTACCGGCGTGCGGCTGACGCCCAGCTCCTGCGCCAGCTCGTTCTCGGATAGGGGCTCGCCCGGCGGGAGTTGCAGCGAGATGATCCTGCTGCGGAGCGTCTCGAGGGTTTGGTCGCGCACCGAAAGCCGGGGGGAAGCACCTCTTTTGTCCGTTGCCATGCCATTAGTCTAGCCCGTTGACACACTAGAATGGTAGTGCTTGTATGGTAGTAGAAATCGAAGTGCTGCCGGTTCACTGATGCCCATCCGAGGGGCCCGGCCGGGCAGTCCACAGCTTTCCGCTGTTCAATCCCCTTCAACGTTTTTCCTCCCCCTAGACAGCATCACCTGCAAAGGAGCAACTGATGACCGAAAGCATTGCACCGCCTACCAGCAGCAAGGTTGAAGCCCGGAACACCCGCGACCTCGCAAAGGTGGCCGTCTCCGGCTGGCTTGGCACGGCCATGGAATTCATGGACTTCCAGCTGTACTCCCTGGCAGCCGCCATCGTCTTCAACAAGATCTTCTTCCCGGACGTCAGCCCCGTCATCGGCCTGATCGCCGCGATGGCCACCTACGGCGTGGGGTACGTTGCCCGCCTCTTCGGTGCCGTCTACTTCGGCCGCATGGGCGACCGCATCGGCCGCAAGAAGGTCCTGTACATCACCATCGCCCTGATGGGTGCCTCCACCACCCTGATCGGCGTACTTCCCACCTACGCCATGGTGGGCATCTGGGCACCCATCCTCCTGGTGGCCCTGCGCCTCATCCAGGGTTTCGGGGCCGGCGCGGAAATCGCGGGTGCCACGGTGATGCTGGCGGAGTTCGCTTCGGCTCGCCGACGCGGCATCATCTCTTCCCTGGTCTGCCTGGGCACCAACTCCGGAACCCTGGGCGCCTCGGCATTGTGGGCCATCCTGGTCAGTTCCCTTTCGCAGGAGGACCTGCTGAGCTGGGGCTGGCGCGTCCCGTTCCTTGCCAGCTTCGTGATCATGCTGTTCGCCGTCTGGATCCGCCGCTCCATCAAGGAAAGCCCGGTCTTCGAACAGCGTGCCGACGTGGTTGACGGCGTGGCACTCACCAAGGACAAGATCAAGAGCGCAGCCGCAAAGGCCCCCGAACTCGCGGGAACCAGCACCATCGAAGCTGCCCTGCACCAGAAGAAGGGCAAGGCGTTCCTGATCGCACTGGGCCTGCGCTTTGGCCAGGCCGGCAACTCCGGACTGGTGCAGACCTTCCTGGTGGGCTACCTGGCCACCGTCCTGATGACGGACAAGAGCGTGGGCACCAACGCGATCATGTACGGCTCGATCCTCGGCTTCGTCACCATCCCCTTGATTGGCCTCCTTGGTGACCGCTTCGGCCGCCGCCCCCTGTACCTGGTGCTCAGCGCCCTCACTGCCCTCTACGCCATCCCGATGATGCTCATGATCACCAGCGGCAATTCGGCGCTTATCACCATCGCCATGGTCATCGGCCTGAACCTGGGCGTGCTGAGCCTCTTCGCCATGGAAAGCGTCACCATGGCCGAGTTCTTCGGTGCCCGCACCCGCTTCACGCAACTGGCGCTCGCCAAGGAGATCGGCGGCATCCTGGCCACAGCCATCGGCCCGCTGCTGGCGGCAACGCTTACCGCAGTCACCGGACACTGGTGGCCGCTCGCCGCCATGGTCATCGGCTACTCGCTGATCACCCTGGTCTCCGCAGCTGTTGGCCCCGAGGTCCGCGGCCGGGACATGGTCCGCCTGGAGGACGCAGTATGAAGGCAGTCGTCGTCCACGGTGCCAACGACCTCCGCATCGGTGACCGGCCCGAGCCCGTCGCCGGGCCGGGAGAGGTAGTGCTCGACGTCGAATGGGGCGGCATTTGCGGCAGCGACCTTTCGTACTGGCGCCACGGAGCGTCGGGTACCGCGGCGCTGAAGTCACCGCTCGTCCTGGGGCACGAGGTGGCGGGCCGGATCGCCAAGCTGGGCGCCGGCGTCGAACATCTCGAAGTGGGCCAGCCCGTCACGGTGCATCCGGCCGAACTGGTGGGGGACGGCGCGCTGCCGGAGCGGCTCCGGGGCCGGACCAACCTCTACCCGCAGATCAGGTACTTCGGTTCGGCGGCGTTCGACCCCCACACCGACGGTGGGTTCAGCGAACGGAAACTCGCCAAGGCATTCCAGGTCCGGCCGCTTCCGGACGGGGTGGACACCCTCCGCGGGGCACTGGCGGAGCCGCTCGCCGTCGCCATGCATGCCGTCAGCCGCGCCGGCAGCCTTCGAGGCCGCGACGTGCTGGTCAACGGTGCCGGTCCCATCGGGTCGCTGGTCACGGCGGCCGCCAAGTACGCCGGAGCCCGGACCGTAATTGCCACCGACATCAGCGACGCGTCCCTGCGGATTGCCAAGGCCATGGGCGCAGACGAGGTACTGAACGTCTCGGACACTGCGCTCCCCACGGACATGGAGTTCGTCTTCGAGGCCACCGGGATCCCTGCCGTTTTGGGCGGAGTCCTGCGCGCCACGGCCCGCGGCGGCACCGTCGTCCAGGTGGGCAACCTGCCCGGCACCCCTGCGGCCTCCGCGCTGGGGGACCTGGTTACACGTGAAATCACCTGGATCGGGTCCTACAGGTTCGTGGATGAAATCACCGATGCCTTGCAGGCCATGAAGGACGGCCTGGACGTCTCGCCCATCATCACCCACAAGTTCGCCATCGAGGACGCGGCGCAAGCCATGCAAACCGCCGCGGACCCCGCGGCCGGCAGCAGCAAGGTCATGCTCCGCCTCAGCTCGGACTGACACCCACCCCACCGAAACAGCGGTAAGTGCCCGTTCTGAACTCTCACAACGGGCACTTACCGTCAACGAACATTGCATACCACCATGAGAAGGACTCCCAGTGAAGATCACCGACGCACGGGTTGTGGTTTCGTCGCCCGGACGGAACTACGTCACGCTCGTAATTGAAACCGAGGACGGCATCACCGGCATCGGCGACGCCACTTTGAACGGTCGCGAGCTGGCTGTAGCCTCCTATCTCTCCGAGCACCTCTGCCCGTTGCTCATCGGCCGCGATGCCCGCCGCATCGAGGATGCCTGGCAGTACTTCTACAAGGGCGCCTACTGGCGCCGCGGCCCGGTGACCATGACGGCCATCGCAGCCATCGACGTCGCACTCTGGGACATCAAGGGCAAGGCGGCCGGCATGCCGGTCTATGAACTCCTGGGCGGCGCGGCCCGCGAGGGCGTGATGGTCTACGGACACGCCAGCGGCACCACCCTTGAGGACCTCAGCGCAGACTTCCAGCATCACCTGGACCTTGGCTACAAGGCCATCCGCGCCCAGGCAGCCGTGCCCGGCCTGGACAAGACCTACGGGATCGCCCCCGTGGACGGCAGACTCTACGAGCCGGCCAGCGGCAACGTGCCCCAGGAAGACGCCTGGGAGACCACCGCCTACCTGGACTTCGCACCGAAAATGATGGCCCACGTCCGAGGGGAGTTCGGCTACGGCGTCCACGTCCTGCACGATGTCCATCACCGGCTCACGCCCATCGAAGCAGGCCGGCTTGGCGCCTCCCTTGAGCAGTACCGGCCGTTTTGGATCGAGGACCCGACGCCGGCCGAAGACCAGTCGGCATTCCGCCTGATCCGCCAGCACACCACCACCCCCGTCGCCGTGGGTGAGGTGTTCAACTCGATCTGGGACTGCCAGCAGCTCATCACCGAACGCCTGATCGACTACATCCGCACCTCCGTCTCGCACGCCGGCGGCATCACGCACCTGCGCCGCATCTTCTCCCTCGCAGACCTCTACGGCGTGCGCTCGGGCTCGCACGGCGCAGGTGATCTGTCGCCGGCCTCGTTCGCAGCCGCACTGCACGTTGACATGAGCATCCCCAACTTCGGCATCCAGGAATACATGGGCCACCGCGACCCCGCCGGGGAAGTCTTCACCACCTCCTACACCTTCAGCGACGGCTACATGCACCCCGGGGACGCTCCCGGCATCGGCGTAGAGTTCAATGAGGAAGCCGCCGTACGCTTCCCCTTCGACCCCAAGTACCTGCCGGTGAACCGGCGCCTGGACGGATCGGTGCACGACTGGTGAACACTGCAGCCCACCAACCCTTTGACGTGGTGGTGATGGGGGAGATCCTCGTCGAAGTCGCCACCGACCTTCCCTTTGCCCACGGCGTTCCCGCGCAGCTTGGCATCTCCGGCGACGCCCTCAACGTCGCAGCCTCCGCCGCCGCCGCAGGCGCCACGGTAGGCCTGTTGTCCGTGCTGACCGATGACGAATTGGGCCACGCCATTGCCGCCCGTATCGCCGAACTGGGCGTTTCGACCGACCTTCTAAAGTTCCGGCGCGGCCAGCAGGGCGTTTACCTCGTCCACAGCGATCCTGCCGGCGAACGCGAGTTCTCCTACGCCCGCAGCGGCAGCGTGGGTTCCACCCTGGGCCCGGAGGACGTCGATCCCGAAGTTGTCGCGGCAGCCGGGGCCCTGGTGGCGGGCGGCATCGCCTGCGCCATTTCACCAACGTCGCGCGCCGCCGTCGTCAAAGCTGCCGGCCTGGCCACACGCTTTGTCTACGATCCCAATTACCGCCCCCGCCTCACCACCGTGGAAGAGGCGACGGCGGCACTCACCGCCCTGGCGCCGCAGGCCTTCCTGGTCACGCCGTCATTCCCCGGCGAGACGGATGCCCTGCTGGGCGTTGCCTCTCCGCAGGAGGCCGCGGCCAAGCTGCGCTCGCTGGGTACCGCCAACGTTGCCGTCACCTGTGGGGCGGAAGGGGTCCAGCTCGAATGGAGCGGCGACGCCGCCCAAGGTGCCGGCTCTGCGTGGGTGCCGGCGGTTCCCGCCCCCGCCGTGGTGGACCAGACCGGTGCCGGGGACGCGTTCGTTGGGACGCTCACCGCGCGTCTGGTGCTGGGCGACGACTTCCCGACGGCGGCACGTTTCGGGGCTGCCGCATCGTCGCTGGTGGTGGGCGGCAAGGGCGGTACCGGTTTCATCCCCACATTCGAACAGACCAGGGCGCACGCCTCCGGGAACTTCTCCGAAGGAGCGCAGCCATCGAACGCCTGACTACATCTTCCCTGGCAACCAGCGGACACCACGCCGGCATCAAGCGGGACAAACTGCAGCCCGGCATCGTCCACCTGGGCCTGGGAGCCTTCGCGCGCGCCCACACCGCGGTCTTCACGGAAGACGCAATGCTTGCCGCCGGCGACTTCGAGTGGGGGATCATCGGGGTCACCCAGCGTTCCAGCACCGTGGCCCGGCAACTGGCGCCCCAGGATGGCTTGTTCACCGTGGCAGAACGGGGAGGCAACGCCGCCCCGCTGCGTGTGGTCTCCAGCATCGTCGACGCCATATCCGGGCGCGACAACCCCGAACCGGTGGTCGAGCGGATCGCCGCACCGGCCACAAAGATCGTCACCCTCACCATCACGGAAAAGGGATACCGGTTCGATCCGAAAACCCGCACCCTTGACCTGCAGGACCCGGAAGTCCAGGCGGACCTCTCGGGACGCCCGCCGCGTACCGCCATCGGGCAAATTGTCCGTGGCCTGCAGCAACGGCCACTCACGGGTGCCGGAGCCATCACCGTGGTGTCCTGCGACAACCTGCCCGGCAACGGCGAACTGACCGGAACCCTGGTCCGGAATTTCGCGGCCGCCCTGCCCGCACCTGAAAGCGAACCCCTGCTGGTCTGGTTGGCAGGAAAGGCAACCTTCCCCAGCACCATGGTCGACCGGATGGTGCCGGCCAGCACGCCAGGCGACCTGGCCGGCGTCGAACGTGAACTTGGCCTTCGGGACGAAGCCGCCGTGGTGGCCGAACCCTTCAAGCAATGGGTGATTGAGGACAATTTCGCCGCCGGCAGGCCGCGCTGGGAGGATGCCGGGGCGGTGTTCAGCACCGACGTCGCCGCGTGGGAGGCAGCCAAGCTGAGGCTGCTGAACGCCAGCCATTCGATGCTGGCCTATCTGGGGCTCGCCGCGGGCAAGGAAACCATCAGCGACGCCGTGGCCGTGGACGCGTTCCACACCGCCTGCCGGCGCATGATGCTCCAGGAAGCGCTGCCCACCATCACCCTCCCGGCCGGGCTGGGCGGGGAGCAGTACTGCGACGAGGTGCTCCGCCGCTTCGCCAACCCCGCCCTGGGCCACACCACCGCGAAAGTGGGCAGCGACGGTTCCCAGAAGATAGGGCTGCGCCTGCTGCCCACCATCAGGGGAACGCTCGACGCCGGCCGCGAACCCCGCTGGGCTGGGCTCGCCATTGCCGCGTGGATGCACCATGTGGCCGCCACCCTGGAAACCGACCTCAACGATCCGCTGGCCGCGGAGCTGAACGCAACACTGCCGGCCGCCAGGGACGCCGACAGCGTGGTGCCTGCACTGCTGGGCTTCCGGCCCGTTTTTGACCAGGACCTGGCGGAACATGGCGGCTTCCGCAACCTGCTCCTGCACTGGTACCGCATCATCGAAACCAACGGGCCGGACGGCCTGGGAAATGAGATCAACCATGGCTGACGCATCAGGCGTCCTTGGCGTTTCACCTGTCATCCCGGTGGTCACCATCGACGACGCCCAGGATGCGGTGCCCCTGGCCCGTGCCCTGGCGGACGGCGGCGTGAAGACCATCGAGCTGACGCTGCGCACCGACTCCGCGCTGACCTCGCTGAAGCTGATCGCCGAGGAGGTGCCGGACATCCTGGTGGGCGCCGGCACCATCCTCACGCCGGGCCAGGCCGACGCCGCCGTCCAAGCGGGTGCCACATTCCTGGTCAGCCCCGGTGTCACCCCGGCCCTGCTCAAGCACATGCTGTCCCTGGACGTCCCGGTGCTGCCCGGCGTCGCCACCGTGGGCGAGGTAATGGCCGTCCTGGAAGCCGGATTGGATGCGATGAAGTTCTTCCCCGCCGGGCCTGCAGGCGGTCCGTCCTATCTGGCGGCCATCGGGGCGCCCCTCCCGCACGTGCAGTTCTGCCCCACCGGCGGCATCAGCCTGGCCACCGCCCCGGATTACCTTCGGCTGCCGAATGTGGCCTGCGTGGGCGGCAGCTGGCTCACTCCGGCGGACGCCGTCGCGGCCAAGGACTGGGCGCGGATCACCAGCCTGGCCAGCGGGGCGGCCGCGCTGGGCCGGTAATCCACCCCGCAAGCCGGCCGGGCGTCAGCTCTCGGCTGCGGCAGCCCGGACCTGGGCTTTGTCGTGCTCCGCGTGGGCGTTGCGCAGCAGCTCCATGAACTCGGTTTCGTTGCGGACCAGCCGCTTGTACTTCTCGGGAAGCTTGCGGATCTGGTTTTCTTCGCGGCACATCTTGGCGAAGATCTTGTCGCGTTCGGCCATGTCCGTCTCGTAGTTGAGGTCCATGTATTCCGTGGCGTGGCGCCGCGCCCCGGACACCGCGTTCTTGGCCTTGCCCTTGGGGCTGAAGATGGACGCCAGGATGGTCACCACCAGGACACCCAGGATGACGCCCAGCGAGACGACGGTGCTGACCTCCACCACGTTGACGTGCTTGCCGTCATTGATGAAGGGAAGGGTGTTCTCGTGCAGGGCGTGCAGGATGAGCTTCACGCCGATGAAACCCAGAATGACCGCCAGGCCGTACGAAAGGAAGATCAGCCGGTCCAGCAGGCCGTCAATCAGGAAGAACAGCTGGCGCAGGCCCATCAGCGAGAACGCGGTGGCGGTGAACACGATGAACACGTTCTGGGTGAGGCCGAAGATGGCCGGAATTGAATCCAGGGCGAACAGGATGTCCGTGCCGCCGATGGCCACCATCACCAGCAGCATCGGCGTCAGGACCCGCTTGCCGTTCTCCACCGTGAAGAGTTTGTCGCCGTCGTAGTGTTGCGACGCCGGCAGGAGCTTCCTGGCGAGCCGGACCACCAGGCCTTCGGAGTCGTCGTCGTGGCTGTCGGGTTTGAGCAGGTTGCCGGCGGTGAGCAGCAGGATGAGCCCGAAGATGTAGAACACCCAGGCAAAACTGTTGATCAGTGCCGCGCCCAGGAAGATGAACGCCGTGCGGGCGATCAGGGAGAACACGATGCCGAACAGCAGCACCTTTTGCTGGTCCGCGCGGGGCACCTTGAAACTGGCCATGATGATGAGGAAGACGAAGAGGTTGTCCACTGACAACGCCTTCTCCGTCACGTAACCGGCAAAATATTCCGTCCCCATGTCGGGTCCGCCGAACACCAGTACGGCCAGCCCGAACAGCACGGCAATTCCCACGTAGATCGCGGACCAGGTGGCGGATTCCTTGAGGGAGGGCGTGTGCGCCTTACGGACGTGGAAGAAGAAGTCGAAGGCCAGCAGCCCCACGATTCCCGCAATGGTCAGGGTCCAGATATAAGCAGATACTTCCACGCGGCGGGCCTTTCGTCGGAGGGTCCCTCCAGCCTACCTAAGCGGGCTTCAGGAGTTCGTGCTCCATGACGGCGGTCCGGGACAGCGTCTTGTACCCCTCCTGTTCAAAGAGCACCGTGATGACGTCGTCCTCATGCCGCATCACCAGGCCGGGCCCCCACTCCTTGTGCACCACCGCGGACTGCAGCGGGAAAGGCTCGGCGGCGGCGGAAGCCGGCCCGCCGCCGTCGGACGCCTTGCCCGGCTGTTTCTTCCCCTGCTTTTGCTTGGCGTGGGACTTCTTTCCCGCCTTCCCCTCGTCCGGCTGCCCCGCGTCCCCCGAAGCGGCAGCAGCGCACCCGTCGCAGTTTCCGCACGGCTCCGGCAGGTCCTCGCCGAAGTAGCCCAGCAGGAACTGCCGCCGGCAGCCGTCCGTCTCCGCGTACGCACGCATCATGGTCAGCCGGGACTGGTCCACGCGCTGCCGGGCTTCGGCGAGTTCGACGGCGTCGTCCACCAGTGCGGGCAGCTTGGCTTTGGAGGTCAGCCGGATGCCCCGCTTGCCTGTGCTCACGGCGCCAACCTCCTCCAGCTGGTTGATGAGTCCCGTGATGCGGCGGGCGGGTAACCCGGTGAGCTCGGCCAGGGACGCCTTCGGCGCGGGAGCCTTGGCGGCCTTGAGGATCTTCAGCACGGCCAGGAGGGAACCGGGGTCGGGGGAGTGGGTGCCGAAGAACTTCCGCAGGCCCAGGTCCTCGGAGCGGTAATGCAGCACGGCGGATGCGGGTTCGCCATCCCTGCCTGCCCGACCGATCTCCTGGTAGTAGGAGTCCAGCGACTCCGGAATGTCGGCATGCACCACGAACCGGACGTTCGGCTTGTCGATGCCCATGCCGAACGCCGTGGTGGCAACCACGACGTCCAGCTGGTCAGCCAGGAACAGCTCATGGATGTGTTCCCGGTCCCTCGCGGAACGGCCGGCATGGTAAGCCTCCGCGCGCAGCCCCTCCTTGACCAGCTTGGCCGCGTATTTCTCCGTGTCCTTCCGGGTGGCCGCATACAGCAGGCCTCGACCCTTCCCGGCCAGCTCCGCCACCTGCTCAAGGACGGCCTTGCGCTTGCCCTTGTCCTCATGGTGGCGGACCACATCGAGGCTGATGTTGGGCCGGTCGAAGCCATGGACCAGGACCAGTGGCTGGTTCATGCCCAGCCGCTCCACGATCTCGTCCCTAACCGGCGGGGAGGCCGTAGCGGTCAAGGCAGCCACGGGCGGATTGCCCAGCTGTTCCCGGACATTGCCGAGGGCGAGGTAGTCAGGTCGGAAATCGTGGCCCCAGGAGGAAACGCAGTGGGCCTCGTCCACCACGAAGAGGGAGATGCCCAGGGCTTTGATGCGGTCTACGGTTGACTGCTTGGCCAGCTGTTCGGGGGCGAGGAACAGGAACACGGCCCGGCCATCCTCGGCGGCCTGCCATGACGCCTCGACTTCGGCGTCACTGTGCGAGGAGTTGATGGCCACAGCGGCATCCGGCCCGAGCGCCTGGGCCAGGCCGTCCAACTGGTCCTCCTGCAGGGCAATAAGCGGTGAAACCACGACGGCGGGACGTCCGGTGGTCCTGTGCAGGTGCAGGGCGGCGACCTGGTAGATGGCGGATTTGCCATATCCGGTGGGCATCACGGCCAGGACGTCGCGGCCGTCCGCAAGGGCTGCCATGCCGGCCAACTGGCCGTCCCGCAGGTGGGGCAGCGAGAAGGGTGATTCAGCAAGGGCCCGGAGGGCTGGTTCGTCGGCCATGGAAAGCGGCTCCGCACAGAAGAAAACTGCGGCCGCTTGCTTCAGCCGTAGGAACCACCCTACGCCAGCCCCGCGCCGCCGTCGTAAACCTTCGGGCGTAGGTGGAAAAGCAGGCCGGACAGGGTGTCAGCCTACGGGCCTGCCGGCCGGCGGCCGTCCTTGACTTCAGGGGCAGCCTCAACAACTGTGGAAATTACCGAAACGGCTGGGCATCAGGCGCATCTGGGACCGGCAAGCAAGGAGAACCCAACGTGGCGCGCGAAAACCCGAAGGTCGAAGAACCCGACGAATCCGAACTTGAGGTGAGCGGCCATCCCAAGACCTGGGCTGCCGGCGTGCCCGGCGTCTACCACTCGATGCAGCCTGCCCTCAAGCACATGGGCGTGGAGCGCTCGCGCAAGACCCTGCTGGCGCTGAACCAGAAGGACGGCTTTGACTGCATGAGCTGCGCGTGGCCGGACCCGGGCCACCGCAAGACCTTCGAATTCTGTGAGAACGGGGCCAAGGCGGTCACCTGGGAAGCCACCCCTGTGGTGGTCGGAAGCGAATTCTGGGCCGGGCATCCCGTCAGCGAACTGCGCCGGCGCACTGAGTACTGGCTGGGGATGCAGGGCCGGCTCACCGAACCGGTGTACAAGCCCGCGGGGGAGGACCACTACCGTCCGGTCAATTGGGAGGATGCCTTCACGATCATCGCGGACAAGCTGAAGTCCTTGCCCAACCCCAACCAGGCAACGTTCTACACCAGCGGCCGCACCTCCAACGAGGCCGCCTTCCTGTACCAGGTGTTCATCCGGGCCTACGGCACCAACAACCTGCCCGACTGTTCCAACATGTGCCACGAGTCCTCGGGCTGGGGCATGGGCCAGACCATCGGCGTGGGCAAAGCGACTGTCTCCTACGACGACTTCGGCAAGGCCGACCTGATCATCGTCATGGGCCAGAACCCGGGCACCAACCACCCGCGCATGCTGACGGCACTGGAAGAAGCCAAGGAGGCCGGTGGCCACATCGTCGCCATCAACCCGCTGCCCGAGGCCGGACTGATGCGGTACAAGAACCCGCAAAAGGTCAAGGGCGTCATCGGCCACGGCACCCAGATTGCCGACCAGTTCCTGCAGGTGCGGATCGGCGGGGACATGGCTCTGTTGCAGGCCGTTTCGAAACGGGTGCTGGATGCCGAGGATGCCAATCCGGGCAACGTCCTGGACCACGCCTTCCTCCAGGAACACTGCGAGGGGCTGGCAGAACTCCGGGCGCACCTGGCCAACCTCGACGAAGCTGCGGTCCTCGAAGCCACGGGTCTGCGCAGCGGGGAAATCGATGAACTGGCGGCCCGCTACCTGGCTGCGGACAAGGTCATCATCACCTGGGCCATGGGCATAACCCAGCAGAAAAAGGGCGTCGCCACCATCAAGGAGATCATCAACCTCCTGCTGCTGCGCGGCAACATCGGAAAACCCGGCGCCGGGGCTTCCCCAATCCGCGGCCACAGCAACGTCCAGGGTGACCGCACCATGGGCATCTGGGAACAGATGCCGCCTGCCTTCCTGGACGCCCTGGGCAAGGAGTTCAGCTTCGAACCGCCCCGGGAACACGGCGCGGATGCCGTGGAAACCGTCCGGCAGATGCGCGACGGTGGCATCAAGGTCTTTGTGGGGCTTGGCGGCAACTTCGTGGGCGCGATGTCGGACACCTCAACGGCCGAGAACGCCATGGAGAACACCGAACTTTCCGTGCAGATCTCCACCAAGCTCAATCACTCGCATGGAGTCACCGGGGCTGAAGCGCTCATCCTGCCAACCTTGGGCCGGACGGAGATCGACCGCCAGGAAACCGGGCCGCAGTTTGTTTCAGTGGAGGACACCGTCTGCGCGGTGCACTCTTCCCACGGCACGGTGGAACCGGTGGGACCCAACCTGCTGTCCGAGGTGGCGATCATCTGCCGGCTGGCCCAGGCGACGCTGGGAGACACCATCAACGCCGACTGGGCCGGCTTCGAGAAGAACTACGACCTCATCCGGGACCACATCTCCCGCGTGGTCAACGGGTGCGGGGACTACAACCGCAAGATCCGGCAGGCCGGCGGCTTCGTGCTGCCCAACGGCCCGCGGGATTCACGGACTTTCCACACTCCCACCGGCAAGGCCATCCTGACGGTCAACGAACTTGAGCACGTGGAACGCCCCGCCGGCACCCTGATCCTGCAGAGCATGCGCTCGCATGACCAGTTCAACACCACCATCTACGGCAACAACGACCGTTACCGTGGCATCAGGAAGGGCCGCGAAGTGGTTTTCGTCAATCCGGCAGACCTTGCCGAACTGGGGCTGGCCGACGGGCAGCGCGTGGACATCCGTGGCGTATACAGGGACAACGTGGAACGGGTCCTCTGGAACTACCGCGTGGTGTCCTATCCGTCCGCGAAGGGCTGTGCCGCGGCGTACTACCCCGAGGCCAATGTCCTGGTTCCGCTGGACAGCGTGGCCGAGGGCAGCCAGACACCCGTGTCCAAGGCGGTCATCGTCCGCCTGGAGCCGGTGAAGGTACTGGAGGACGAGCCCACCGCCGCGGGCTGACTGTTCTCGCCGGCTATTGACCGGTGTCCGCCCACCCGCTGCCTGCCGGCCCGCCGTGGGCGCCGTCGTCGATCAGCTGGAACGCCACCTTGGCAGCCTTCTCGATGGCTGCACCAGCGGCTTCCCTGTTCCCGGCGCTGCCCGTGCCTGCCTCCAGCGCTGCCGCGTAGCCCACCAGGAACGTGGTGACGGGGGCGGCGGCATGGATGACGTTCTCGGAGGATTTGCGGGCCAGGTCAAGGAGCAGCTCCTGGTCCATGTTGAGGTCAAGGATCTGCAGTGCCTGGGCCAGCCGGTGGCTCCACTGGTCCAGCACCCGTGCTTCGTCGTCGTTCATTGCCATGGTTCTCCTTAGCGCCGTTGGTGCGTTTACGTGTCGATAGTGGACATGTTGGGGTAGCGGGCGCCGGCAGTTGCTCCGGCCGGTGCCAGCTGGTCCAGCAGCTCAAGCTCGTCCTGGCTGAGCTCGATGTCCACGGCGCCCAGGTTCTCGCGCAGCCGTTCACGTTTCTTGGTGCCCGGGATGGGGACGATATGTTCCCCCTGCGCCAGCAGCCAGGCGAGGGCCAGCTGGCCGGGAGTGCACTGTTTTTTGTCGGCCAGCTCCCTGACCCGGTCCACGAGTTCCAGGTTGCGGGTGAAGTTGTCGCCCTGGAAACGCGGGGAGTGGCGGCGGAAGTCGTCCTCGGCGAAATCGTCCACGCTGCGGATCTGCCCGGTGAGGAACCCACGGCCCAGCGGGCTGTAGGGCACAAAACCGATGCCCAGTTCCGCGAGCACGGGAAACACCTTGGTTTCAGGCTCCCGCTCCCACAGCGAATACTCGGTTTGCAGGGCGGTGATGGGGTGCACGGCGTGGGCCCGCCGGATGGTCGCGGCGGATGCTTCGGACAAGCCAAGGTGCCGGACTTTTCCGGCCTGGACCAGTTCCGCCATGGCGCCAACCGTGTCCTCGATGGGAACGGTCTTGTCCACCCGGTGCTGGTAGTACAGGTCGATGTGGTCCACGCCCAGGCGCTGGAGGCTGGCGTCGCAGGCGGACCTGACGTATTCGGGGCGGCCGTTGATGCCCACCCAGGAACCGTCTTCGCGGCGCTCGTTTCCGAACTTGGTGGCCAGGACCGCTTCTTCGCGGCGGCCGGCGATGGCGCGGCCCACCAGTTTTTCGTTGGTGAAGGGGCCGTACATGTCCGCTGTGTCCAGCAGGGAGCCGCCGGCATCCAGGAACTCGTGGATGGTGGCGATCGACTCCTGCTCATCGCCGTCGCCGTAAAACTCGCTCATGCCCATGCAGCCAAGGCCCAGGGCGGACACTGTGAGTTGTCCAATGGTGCGCGTTTTCATGGGTGCTCCTCAACGGTAGAACGTGTTCGGAAACCAGCCGGCAGCGTCCGTTTCCAGGGCAGCGGAACCGGTTGGTGCAGCGTACGCCACTATAGGGGTTTCCCTCATGGATTGCTCCCCTAAACAAGGGGCTTCATACCCCTAGACCCCTTGGTGGGCCGTGCCTAGACTGGGCGAATCCCCACCCGGAACCGTTGCCTGACCACTTCACATATCAGGACGCACCAATCGGCCAGGGCTGTTCCCCTCGCGGGATGTGCCACCCAACCAGATCACGGCCGTCCCACCGGACGCCTGACTACAGGAGCGATAGATGACAGGGAACAAAGCCGTTGCCTACAAAGAAGCCGGCAAGGTGGAAGTAATCGACATTGACTATCCGACGTTTGAGCTCAAGGACGGGCCAGGTGTCAACCCCGCGAACGTGGGACGCCCGGTCAACCACGGAGTGATCCTCAAAACGGTGGCCACCAACATCTGCGGATCGGACCAGCACATGGTGCGCGGCCGTACCACGGCTCCGCCCAACCTGGTGCTGGGCCACGAGATCACCGGCGAAGTGGTGGAGGTGGGCCGCGATGTCGAGTTCATCAAGGTGGGCGACCTCTGCTCGGTGCCGTTCAACATCGCCTGCGGCCGCTGCCGGAACTGCAAGGAGCGCAAGACCGGCATCTGTTTGAACGTGAATCCCGCGCGCCCCGGCGCCGCGTACGGCTACGTAGACATGGGCGGGTGGGTCGGCGGCCAGGCCAACTACGTTCTGGTGCCGTACGCAGACTGGAACCTGCTGAAGTTCCCGGACAAGGACCGGGCCATGGAGAAGATCATGGACCTGGCCATGCTTTCGGACATCTTCCCCACAGGGTTCCATGGCGCAGTCACGGCAGGGGTGGGCGTCGGTTCCACCGTGTACATTGCCGGGGCCGGTCCCGTGGGTCTTGCGGCAGCCACCAGCGCGCACCTGCTGGGGGCCGCCGTCGTCATCGTGGGCGACATGAACGAAGACCGGCTGGCACGGGCGCGCAGCTTCGGCTGCGAAACCGTGGATCTGACCAAGGGCGATCCGAAGGACCAGATCGAGCAGATCCTGGGCGTCCCGGAGGTGGACTGCGGCGTCGACGCCGTGGGATTTGAAGCGAAGGGCCACGGCCACGATGCCAAGGAGGCGCCGGCAACGGTCCTGAACTCCCTGATGGAGCTCACGGCCGCTGGTGGAGCCCTTGGTATCCCCGGCCTGTACGTCACGGGCGATCCGGGCGGCATCGACGAGGCCGCCAAGAAGGGCGCACTGTCACTGAGCCTCGGCACCGGCTGGGCAAAATCGCTGAGCTTCACCACTGGCCAGTGCCCGGTAATGAAATACAACCGGCAGCTGATGATGGCCATCCTGAATGACAGGGTCAACATCGCCAAGAACGTCAACGCCAAGGCCATCCCGCTGGAGGAGGCACCGAAGGGCTACGCGGAGTTCGACGCCGGCGCAGCCACCAAGTACGTCCTCAATCCCAACGGCTACTTAAGCTGACGCGGCGGCGGGCGGGGATGCCACCAAGGGCCCCTTGCTGCGGAAATAACTGTTGCCCGGGCCGGGTTAGGCTTTGCACGGGCAACACAAACCGCAAACGAAGGAGTTTCCCTTGAGTGACATCACCGTCCGCCACAATCCCGGGCGCGAACGCTTCGAGATCCTCGACGCCGGCAACGTGATCGGCAAGGCGGTGTACAAGGAGTACGACGGCGGGGAGTCGCCGCAGCGGATTTTCTACCACACGGTGATCAACGAGGAATACGGCGGGCAGGGCCTTGCCGGGCGGCTGGCCACGGCTGCCCTGGACAGCACGGTCCAGGCCGGGAGCAGCATCATCCCGGTATGCCCGTTCATCAAGAAGTTCCTTGCAAAGCACCCGGAATACTCGGCCAACGTGGTGCCTGTGGCGCCGGCGCACCTGGAATTCCTGGACAGCGCGCTGTCCGCCCGCGCCCGCGGCTAGCGCATCCCTATTACAGCCGGCGGAACACCCCGCAAGCCTTCAGGAAGCTCCCAACCGCCGGTGATTTAATCAGCATCTGTCAGCGCGGCTCACCGCCGCGCTGGTGTTGTTTTTGATTGCCGAGGCGGGACAGGAGCCCTTGTATGTCCGTGCACCCCATGGTGCCCACACCAGGCCGCGGTGCTCCGCTGCAACCGCCGGGCAGGCCATCAAACGGCAAGCCAGCTCCGGGCAGGAACCGGGGCCACAGAAGGCTGCTGTGGCTGGCCCTTGCGGTAGTACTGGTCATCGTCGGGACCATCACCCTGGCCGTGGTCCGGTCCGAGCCACTCACCGGTGCCGTGGTCCCCACCCAGCCGGCCGTACCCGCAGCGCCGGTGGCGGCAGCTCCGCCGTCGTTGCAGGACAGCGTGGACGACATCCTCAGTGACGCGGCCGAATACCGGATTGGGCTGGCGCTCGCCGATGTGTCCGGAGGTGCGGAACGGACGTTCGGCGACCAGGACACGTTCACCGCGGCCAGCACGGCCAAGATCCTCACTGCCGCCGCCTACTATCACCTGGTGGAAAACGGGCAGGCGGGCCTGGAGGATCCCATGGGCGACTACGACGCCGCGTTCCAACTCAAAGCCATGGTCAACGACAGCAACAACGACTCCTGGCTGTTGCTGATGGATGCCATGGGGTACCCGCAGTTGATCGCCTACGCGGGCTCCATCGGCGTCACCTACGACCCCGAAGAGAACCTCCTGACCGCGGCGGACATGGCCCTGATCCTGAAGAAGCTCTATGCAGGCGAACTCCTGGATAAGGACAACACGGCGCAGCTGCTCAGCTACATGCAGGACACCAACAACGAGGACCTCATCCCGGCGGGATCACGGTCCGGTGTGGATGTCTACCACAAGTACGGGGAAGTCTCCGGGGAACTGCACGACGCCGCGCTCCTGAGCTACCGCGGTTCGACCTTCGCCCTGGTCATCTATACGGAGAACCCCGACGGCGGGGCGGATGAGGGCCAGGCCGAGGTGATCCGGGACCTGACCAGGGCGGTGGAGGACGCACTCTTCCCGGTGGGAGTGGCAGGAAAATAGCGCACGCCACACCGCCCGGGAGCCCGCCGAGTCGCCCGCGGTGGAAGCTTTAGGCCAGACTGTTACCGTGAGCAACAACCCCCGGACTGCCCTGGCCGTCGCCGGACTCAGCCTGGGCACGGCACTGAACCCACTGAACTCCTCCATGATCGCCGTGGCCCTGGTGGTGCTGCGCGCCGACTTCGGGCTCGACGTTGCTGCCGTCACCTGGGTGGTCACCTCGTTCTACCTGGCCTCCGCAGCCGGGCAGCCGGTGATGGGCCGGCTCGCCGACCGGTTCGGCCCGCGCCGGATGTTCATGCTGGGCATGGGACTGGTCGCCGTCACCTGCGCGCTGGCCCCGCTGGCCCCGAACTTCGCGCTGCTCTGCGTGGCACGGGCGGTCATGGCTCTGGGAACTGCCACCGCATATCCCAGTGCCGTGGTGATGGTGGGTGCTCTGGCGCACCGGGCCAAGGTGGACTCGGCCCGCCCGCTGGGCCGGTTGCAGATGGCCAACACGTCCGCAGCCGCGGTGGGCCCGGTGGTCGGCGGCCTGCTGGTGGGCTTCGTGGGCTGGGAGTCGCTATTCCTGGTCAACGTCCCGCTGGCACTCGCGGCGTTGCTGACCGTGCGGAAGGCCGCACCGCCGGACCAGGTCCGGGAGCGCGGCAGCGTGGCGGAACTGGTGCGGGACTCCGACGTCCCGGGCATTGCCGGGTTCATCGCCGCCCTTCTCCTGGTCATGATGGCTGCGCTGAACGTCGCGCCGGACTACCGGTGGTGGATGCTGGCCACCGGAACCGTGGTCGCGGGGCTGTTTGCCTGGCGGGAGCTGCGCTTCGCCAAACCCTTCCTGAACCTGCGGCTGCTGGGCCGGAACCGGCCGCTGATGCTCGTGTACCTGGCGTTCGCCGTGTTCAGCAGCGTGTACTACTTCGTCTTTTTCGGCCTCCCGCAGCTGCTGCAGGAAGCCGGCGGTTACGACCCCGGCGTGGTGGGGCTGCTGATGCTGCCCCTGGCCGGCATGTCCGTGGTAGCCACCCCGTGGGCAGTCTCCGCCATGGGAAGGTTCGGTGTCCGGCGGGTGCTGCTTGCCGGCGTCGTCCTTTTGACCGTGGTGGCGGCGCTCATGTGGCTGCTGACCGGCACGCTGGCCATCCCCGTTGTGGTGGTACTGACCGCGTTGATGGGCATCCCGTACGGCACGGTCAGCATCGCCTCCAACCAGGGCATGTTCGTGTCCACCCGGCCGCAGGACCGCGGGGTGGCGGCCGGGATCTACCAGACCTGCCGCTACGTGGGCGCGATCACCGCCACCGTGATGATCGGCGTGTTCGCATCAGGCGGGGTGCACCAGGACAGCTGGATGCGGATGGTGCTGGCCATGCTGGTGCTCTGTGCCGTGACGTTCGGGATCTCCGTGTTCTGGCGGCAGCAGAAGGCCTAGGCAGCCGGCGCACTCCTAGTCACCCCGATCTATTACCGGCGTGACCCGGATCCGGGCAATCCGTAACCGGTCCATGCTGAGGACCGTCAACACGTACCCCGGTATCTGCACCCGGTCGCCTGCCTTTGGGAGGCGGCCCAGGCGGTCCATCACGAACCCGGCCACCGTTTCGTAGTGCCCCTCCGGGAGTTCGATTCCGGCGGCGGCCTTGAACTCCTGCAGGATCAGGCCGCCGTCCACGTCGATGGTTCCGTTGGCCACGTTGACCCGGTCCTCGTGCTCGGCGCCGGTGTCGTATTCGTCGTAGATCTCGCCCACCAGTTCCTCCACCAGGTCTTCGAGCGTGACCACGCCGTCGGTGCCCCCGTACTCATCCACCACCAAAGCGATGTGCTGGTTGGTCTTGCGCATCCGTGAGAGGGAGGGGAGCACGCGGTTGGTGCCGGGCAGGGGCAGGATCTCCCGGGCGATGTCCCGCACGGGCGAATGGTCCTGCACCTCGTCGCGGGGCATCAGGTCGCGGATGTGGACGAAGCCCAGGACGTCATCCGGGCTGCGCCCGATCACCGGAAACCGTGAGTACGGGCCGTCCCTGACCATCCGGCGGGCGTCCGCCACCGTCATGGCACCGTCGATGAAGGTCACCTCCGTGCGCGGGCGCATCACCTCCTGCAGCGTCCGGTCGCCGGCGCCGAACACGTCGGCCAGGATGTGGCGGCTGCTCTCTTCGAGGAGTTCGTTCTCGGCCACCATGTCCCAGAGCTCTTCGGAACTGATGCTTTCCCGCTTGACGCGCGGGTCACCGCCAAAGAGCCTGACCACGGCGTCCGTCGAGACCGACAGGAGCCAGATGACCGGCCGCATGGCATGCGACAGGGCAATCAGCGGCGGGGCCAGGATGCGGGTGAAGGCAACAGGGCTTTGCAGCGCCAGCCTCTTGGGGGCGAGTTCGCCCAGGACCAGGGAAAGAAAAGCCACCAGCAGGGTCATGCCGATGAAGGACACGGGCCCGGCAGCCGCACCAAGTCCGAGGGCTTCAAGGAGGGGTACGACGGCGGGAGCGATCGCCGAGGCCCCATACGCCGCCGAGAAGAATCCGGACAGGGTCACGCCGATCTGGACCGTGGAGAGGAAACGGTTGGGGTTGCGGGCAAGGGCGGCAGTCCGGGCGCCGGTGTCCCCGGATTTCTCGATGCGGCGCACCTGGCTTTCGCGCAGGGAGACCAGTGCGATTTCCGCCGCCGCGAACACCCCGCCCAGCAGCACGAAACCGAGAACCAAAGCGATATTAACCAGGGTGCCGCTGTCCATGACACGACCTTACCCAGCCGCGGACCCGCCGGCGCCTGCCTTCGTGTCGAAGTCAGGACGCCGCGGGGCGGGGCCGAAGCCGGAGTGCCTGCATACCGCCGTCAACAGCCAGGTCCACTCCCGTGGTGGACCCGGCGAGGGGGCTGGCCAGGTATGTGACGGCTGCAGCGACCTCTTCCGGGCAGACGAGCCGGCCGTGCGGCTGACGGGCCTCAAGGGCGGCCCGCTCGGCCTCGGGGTCTGCCGCTGTGGACAGCAGGCGAGCGATCCACGGAGTGTCAGCGGTACCCGGGTTTACGCAGTTGACCCTGATCCCTTCCTGAAGGTGGTCGGCAGCCATGGCCAGGGTGAGTGACAGCACAGCACCCTTCGTTGCGCTGTAGAGGGCGCGTTGGGGCAGGCCTGCGGTAGCCGCGACGGAGCAAGTATTGACGATCGCCGCGTGGGAGGACCGGCGCAAGTACGGAAGGGCGGCCCTTGAAACGCGGACTATACCCATCACATTGATATCAAACACACGGTGCCACTCGTCGTCGTCGTTGGATTCAATGGTGCCCTGTGCGCCCACTCCGGCGTTGTTGGCCAGGATGTCGATCCCGCCCAGCTGCTCTGCTGCCTGCCGTACGGCCCGCCGGACAGAGCTGTCATCCGAGACGTCGCACTGAATTGCTGTGACCCCTTTCGGCGCCTGCTCGGGGCGGAGGTCCAAAACCGCCACTGCTGCGCCGCGCTCCTGCAGCAATTGGGCCGTTGCGGCCCCTATTCCGGAGGCTCCGCCGGTGACGATTGCCTTAAGTCCCGCAAACTCCATTGTCTGGTCCTTTCGTGGTCGGGCTACCTAGCCCTGGAAGAATTCCTGGCGCTGGCGGCCGAGTCCCGCTACTTCAATTTCGACGACGTCCCCGGCCTTCAGGTAAGGAAAGCGCCCGGACAGGGCGACCCCCTCCGGAGTGCCGGTGCAGATCAGGTCCCCTGGCTCAAGGACCAGGAACTGGCTGAGATCGTAGATCACCTGCTCCACCCCAAAGATCAGGTCACGGGTGGAGGAGTCCTGGCGGATTTCACCGTTGACCCAGCTCCGTAACTGCAGGTCGCCGGCGTCCACTTCATCCGGGGTGACCAGGTACGGGCCGGTGGGGCAGAATCCGGCGCAGCTCTTTCCCTTGGACCACTGGCCGCCGGACACCTCCAGTTGGAATGTGCGCTCGGACAGGTCATTGACGGTGACGTAGCCGGCGATGTGGTCGCGAGCCTGTTCGGGGGACTGCAGATAGGAAGCCTGCCGCCCGATGACCACTCCCAGCTCGACCTCCCAGTCGGTCTTGGTGGACCCGCGGGGAATCGCCACAGCATCGAACGGGCCTGCCACCGTGTTTGGGGCCTTATGGAAAATGATGGGCACCGACGGGGGAGCGGCCCCTGACTCGGCCGCATGGGCCGCATAGTTCATGCCCACGCATATGACCGATGACGGCCGGGCGATCGGGGCGCCGATCCGGGCACCATCAACTGCGATCTCTGCCAGTTCCCCGGCGGCTAGGGCTGCCGCTGTGCGCACCGGTCCGTCGGATTCCCAGAAGCCGGCATCGATGTCCGCCGCCACCTGTTCGAGGGAGTAGTACTTCTGGTGGTGCAGGACGGCTGGTACTTCCTTGCCTGGCTCGCCAATTCGTGCGAATTGCATGGTCCTTCTTTCGCTAATTGATGCTGTTGGGTTGGGGGAACTACGTGATGAGGCCGCGGTTGCGCAGCTCGGCCCATAGCTGGTCCGGGACTGCCTGCGATGCCAGATCGAGGTTTTGCTTCACCTGTTCGGGCGTCCGCATGCCCAGGACCACGCTTGTCACGGCGGGGTGCTGGTACGGGTACCTCAAGGCGGCGGCAGGGAGGGTGGTTCCATGCGACTCGCAGATGTCGGCCAGCAGGTATGCCCGGTCTAAAAGCTGCGGGGGCGCGGGTTGGTAGTTGTAGGTGGCGTTGCGCGCCGGACGGTCTTTGGAGAGCAGGCCGGAGTTGAAGACTCCGACGTTCACTACTCCCACTTTCCGCTCAAGGCACGCCGGCAGCAGATCCGCTGCTGCTCCCTGCTCCAGCAGCGTGTACCGGCCCGCCAGCATGATCACATCGATGTCCGTTTCGGTGACGAAGCGGGCGAGCATTTCGGACTGGTTCATGCCTGCGCCCCAGGCACCGATGACGCCCTCATCCCTCAAGGCGGACAGGGTGGGTGCGGCACCGTCGACAGCCTCGCTCCAGTAGTCGTCCGGGTCGTGGATGAAGACGATGTCGATCCGGTCAGTCCCGAGCCGCTGGAGGCTTTCCTCGATGGAGCGCAACACCCCCTCGCGTGAGTAGTCGCGGACCCGGACCAGATCATCGGGCACGTCGAACCCCTGGGTGTCCTTACCGTTCGGGGATGGGTTGGGTCGCAGTAGGCGCCCCACTTTGGTGCTGAGCACGTAGCTGTTGCGGTCCTGGCCGGCGAGTGCTTTTCCAAGGCGGCGCTCCGAAAGTCCCAGCCCGTAGTGTGGGGCTGTGTCGAAGTACCGGACGCCACCCTCCCAGGCTGCTTCAACGGCGTCGATCGCCTCCTGCTCCTGCACCTGCCGGTACAGGTTGCCGATGGGGGCGCCCCCGAACCCGAGGACGGGCAGTTGGATTGCGGTGCCGGGGATGGTGCGGGTTTCTGTTTGCATGGTTAGTCTTTCTCCTCTTCCGGGTGTGCCGGACCCCGGACTGCCTTGAGTCCGTAAGCGCGAACTGCGGTTCCACGGGCGACGTTTTCGCGTTCGTAAGAGGAGGCGTCGGACATCGCCTGCTCCACCGTGAGAATCCAGTCCTGGTACGCGGCCGGCTCCGTCAGAGAGACCGGCCAGTCACTGCCGATCATGCACCGATCGGCCCCAAAAACGTTTAAGGCTTCCAGGATGAAGGGCAGCGCCTGCGGCCCAAGTGGACGCGTGGGGTCAGCTTCCGCGCCCGCCCCTGAAATCTTCACGACGACGTTGGGCAGCCTGGCCAATCGACGCATCGCTGTGCTCCATTCGCTGAGGCTGCCGGCTGCAATGGGTGGTTTGCCCATGTGGTCCAGCACTATGCACAGTTCCGGTATCCGGGCAGCAAAAGCTGCAAGTTCCGAAAGCTGCCACGAGCGGACGCAGGCGTCGAAGGCAAACCCGGCCCTCCCTACATGGCGGCCTCCGGCCAGTGTTTCCGCCGTCAGCATGAAACCGGCCTCCCTGTCCTGGAACAGCTGGCGCACCCCGCGGACCAGGGGCCGCTGACACAGCTCCGCAAGGTCTTCGGACACGCCGTCCCCGCGGTTGATGGGGGCATAGGCCACAATCGCCGCCAGCTCCGGCCAGGTGGCCCGGAGGCTCGCCACCCAGTCAACTTCCTTCAGCGCCTGGTCATCACGGCAATCGGCCTGCACAAAGACAGCCTGCGTCCCGGGCGCGTGTGGAAGTTCCCGTGGAAGGAAGGGCCGGTTCAGGGAAGGGACACGGTTCAACCAGTCATAACTGAGCACGGAAGGGTCCCAGACGTGGACGTGTGAGTCTATTACCTGAAGCAACTGTCAGCCCTCATGCCTGTCCGTCGGGCCGAACGCCGATGGTCAGGAGCAGGTTCGCGTAGTGCCGGGTGTCCCCACTGGCGATGACGACGGCGACGTTCGGCGACCGCGCGGCATCGTAGAAGTCGAAGCGCTGGTGCGAAGTGATGGGAATTGCGGTGCCCAGCGCTCGTCCGTAGCCTTTGACTGCCTCCGTCCAGTTTCCGTCCGGAGGCGTCATTACCGCGGCGGCTTCGAGCGGAACGGCGTCGATCAGCACCTCCAGTACCTGGTCAATGGTCAGCAGGCCGGGCCGCAGATTCAGGGCTATCCGCCTCGCGGCTGCAGGGGCGCCGGTGTTGTGCGGGTAGTTTGCGTCCGCCAGGAGGATCTGCGAGCCGTGGCCGGATTCAGCGAGGGCTGCGAGCAGGCCCGGGTGGGTAAGTGTGTAGTTGATCATGCCTGTTCCCCTACCCTTTCCCCGGTCCCTGCCCGAGCGAAGGCGACACCGCGCTCAGCGCGGGCCGATTCCCATGCCTGTTCGGCTTGGCCGGCGTCGGTGCCGGCCCAATAACTGCCCCGGGGAAAGGAATACGCCTGCAACGTCTGCTCCTTCAGTTCCGACGAGTACCCAGGGTTCGCCGGCATGATGTAGGCGCCGTCCCGGATGATGCACGGATCCACAAAGTGTTCGTGCAAGTGATCCACGAATTCGGTGACCCTGCCGGCCAGGTCTCCGGAGACGGCAATGAAGTCGAAGATGGACAGGTGCTGGACGAGTTCGCACAGACCTACCCCGCCGGCATGTGGGCACACCGGGACACCGAACTTGGCGGCCATCAACTGGACGGCCAGCACTTCGTTGACGCTGGCGAGCCGGCAGGCATCCAACTGGCAATAGTCGATCGCCCCGGCCTGGAAGAGCTGTTTGAAAAGGACGCGGTTCATGCCGTGCTCGCCGGTGGCCACCCCGATCGGTTGGACGGCCCTTCGGATCTCGGCGTGGCCCAGGACGTCATCCGGGCTGGTGGGTTCCTCGATCCACAGCGGATTGAATTCAGCCAGCTGCTTGATCCAGTCGATGGCCTGCGGAACATCCCATACCTGGTTTGCGTCGATCATGAGGTTGCCCTCTGGCCCGATGACTTCGCGGGCGATCCTGAGGCGGCGAATGTCGTCCTCGAGGGATGCGCCAACCTTGAGTTTGATGTGGCGGTAGCCCTGGTCCACGGCCTCCTGGCAGAGCCGCCGTAGCTTCTCGTCCGAGTAGCCCAGCCAACCGGCCGAGGTGGTGTAGCACGGGTAGCCGTCCCGGGCCAGCTGGTGGATGCGCTGATCCCGGGTGGGGTCGAGTCGTTCCAGAAGCGCCAGGGCTTCCTCCCGGGTGAGGGCATCTGAAAGGTAGCTGAGGTCGGCCGCGTCCACGATCTGTTCGGCGGTCATGTCCACCAGGTAACGCCACAGGGGCTTTCCCGAGCGGCGGGCGGCAAGATCCCAGACGGCGTTCATCACGGCTCCGAGGGCAAGGTGCTCCACGCCTTTATCGGGCCCCAGCCAGCGAAGCTGGGAATCACGTTTCAAGCTTCGGTACGCCTCGCCAAGGTTGCCGCAAAGGACATCCAAGTCTTGGCCTATGAGGGGCCTGGCGCGCAGTTCCATCGCGGCGGAGCACACCTCATTGCCCCTGCCGATGGTAAAGGTGAAGCCGCAGCCATAAAGGTCTGGGTCGTCCGTTTTCAGCACGATGTACGCAGCGGAGTAGTCTGCGTCATGATTCATGGCATCTGAACCGTCTGCGGAAAGCGACGTGGGAAACCGCACGTCGAAAATATCGAAACCGGTGATTTGTGGCAAGGTGAGCCCTCCAGGTTCAGGCCGTGAAGACGGCGCTCCAGCAACATCGCGAGCGTCATCTGATGTATGTGGAAGTATTTGATGAGAATATCGGAAGAAGCATCCCTTTCCAAGGGATACATCTGATGAAAGTGAATTGTGCGTTCAGCGTCACTAGACGAAGCACTGGGAAAGGTGGCTGCGATGACCAACAGCAACTCCACTGGGTCGATGTCCCAAACCGACGTCGTTATTTCGGGCGTGAAGCAGATGCTGTCGTCCCGCAGGCTTCGGCCCGGCGACCGGCTGCCCATTGAGAAGGACCTGGCAGCAGAGCTGCAGGTTTCCCGGGGTTCCCTTCGGGAGGGCGTGCGGGCATTGTCCACTATGGGCATTCTGGAGACGAGGCAGGGCGCCGGCACCTTCGTGACCAGGCTGGAGCCGTCGGCTTTGCTCTCCGCGATGGAATTCTGGGTGGGCCTGCAGGATGGAGAGCGGGCAAACCAGGTGCACACTGTGCGGCGGGCCCTTGAGACAGAGGCTGCTGCCGCGGCGGCGGTTTGTATCGAAAGCTCGCAACTCGACGAGGCCGAAAGCATATTGGAGCGGGCGAACGCGGCCATTCAAGCATCGCCCATAGACCATGCCGGCGCCATGCAGTGTGACATCGAATTCCATCGGCTCATCGCCCACGCCTCAAGGAATCACGTGCTGTCAGCGCTGATCGAAACCGTCTCCACCAACACCATCCGCGGCCGGATGTGGCGGTCCATTCATGACAATGAAGGCCTGCTGGCCACGCATCGGGAGCACCTGGGAATCCTGGAGGCGCTCAGGCGGAATGACGTGGACAGGGCCAGAACCCGCATGGCGAACCACCTGTACGCGGTAGAGGACTACGTGACAACCATTCCCGCTCCCGAGCTTGAGGAACAGACGTAGGATTCGTCAGACCTTGTATTGACTATTTCCGACAAATAGCCGGTTTAGGGTCGATCCAGGAATTTTGGAGTCAAAAAGATCAGATGATTCCTTGACTTTCCAAACTGGGGCGGGTCATGCTGTTGGGGACAAGGGTTGCGGGAATTACAGCGGGCAGGCCACGAGGACGTCGCCGGGCAGCCTTTGTCCCCAGCTATTGAAAGGACGTTCGTTGTGTCGACTAACCGTGTTACCGGCAAGCTGCTGACAGCTGCAGCGGTTGCAGCCCTGGCCGTCGGAAGCCTTACCGCATGTGGTTCCTCAAGCGGGAGTTCATCATCGGGGGAGAGCAAGGAAGCCTCCGCCATGTACACCTGGATCACCAATGAAAACGACAGGGCCCAGTGGCAGGCCTTTGTGGACGCAGCCAAGAAAAAGGACCCTGCATTCAACCTCACTTTGGAGGGTCCGAGCTTCAACGATTACTGGACCAAGGTCAAGACCCGCCTCTCCAGTTCCGGAGCGCCGTGCATCATCACAACGCAGGCGGCTCGTGCCCAGGAGCTTAAGGACCTTACGGTGCCGCTGGACGACATGGTTAAGAGCAACAACATTGACGTGTCCATGTACAACAAGGCAATGATCGACGGCCTGACCGTTGATGGCTCGCTGCGGGGGATACCTTATGACGCCGAACCGGTGGTTCTTTACTACAACAAGGATCTCCTGGCCGCGGCCGGCGTGGCGCCGCCTACCACCAAATACACCACCAGCCAGTTCGCGGCCGACCTTAAGGCGCTGACAAAAGGCGGCGTGATGGGCCTCGCAGTGCCGCCGGGATTCGGCTCGGGCCCGGGGCTTCCCATGGCATTCGCCAACGGCAATGAACCGGTCAAGGATGGAAAGCTTGACCTCACCAACCAGGGCCTCGTCAACGACCAGCAGTTTGCCTTCGACCTTGTGGCAAAGGCGCAAGTCGCGAACCCGCCGCAGGCGTCGGACGGGACCGATGTGCCGGAGCAGCAGTTCATGAGCGGCAAGGCGGCGATGATCATCGACGGTCCCTGGATGTACGACACCCTGACCACCAAAACGCAGGGCAAGGTGGGCATCGCCGTCGTCCCTTCCACCTCGGGAGAGAGCATCGGCATGATCCAGGGGTCCGCGTTTGCCATCGCAGCGTCCTGTAAGGACAAAGAAGCTGCCTTCAAGAACATCATGAAGATCACCACCCCTGAGGTCATCGGCGCTGTTGGGGCCGCCCGTGGAACCGTTCCATCTGTTGAGTCCGCGGTGAAGGACTGGGCCGGGACCAAGCCGGCGGCTGACGTGGCAGTTGTCCAGGCCCTTCTGAAGAGCGGGCGTCCGCTGGTTACCACCCCTAGCTGGAATCAGGTGGAGACCAACTTCACGCAGTACTCCGGAGAAGGCTTCCGCGGCAGCAAGACCGCGCAGGAACTCCTCTCCACCATCATGAATTCAGCCAAGTAAACTCCCCGGGGGCAGGCTCCCGCACCGGAGCCTGTCCCCTTCATGGAACAGGTCAACGATGACTGCTTTACCCACACTTGCTGTCAAAGACGTGAAAAGGACCCCCGCCAGGGGCGGGCAGGGCCGGCTCGCAGCGGCTTACCTCGCTCCCGGGATGCTCGGGTTCCTGATTTTTATCGTGCTTCCGCTGGTGGCTTCGCTGGTCATCAGCCTGTTCGACTGGCCCTTGTTCGGGGCACCAAAATTCGTGGGGCTGGACAACTACGTTCGGCTGCTCACTGGTGACCCGGTGTTCTGGACGGTTCTGGGCAACACCCTCTTTTTTGCCGTCTCCTACACCGTGGTCAACCTGATCGCCGCCCTGGCTGTTGCCACCTGGCTTCACAACCTGGGCAGTTGGGGCCCGTTCTTCCGGGTGCTTTTCTTCATTCCGGTGGTGACCCCCATGGTCGCCAACGCGTTGGTTTGGCGCCTGATGCTGACCGATGACGGCGTCATCAACAGTTTTCTGGCCAACTTTGGCATTCACGGGCCTTCCTGGCTCAGTGACAGCCAGCTCGCCATGGGGTCGTTGATCGCAATGTCTGTCTGGCAGGGGATCGGCTACAACATCATCGTTCTCGGCGCAGGGCTCAGCGGCATCTCGCCGAATTTGCTTGAGGCCGCCCGCATCGATGGGGCAGGAGCCTGGCAGCGGTTCTTCCGGGTGGTGCTGCCGATGCTGTCGCCGTCGCTCTTCTTCTGCACGGTCATGACCATCATCGGCTCTTTCAAGGTATTTACCCAGCCTTACCTGCTGACACTCGGCGGGCCGGGCGATTCCACCAACACGATCGTTCTGTACCTCTACCGCAACGGTTTCTCCTTTGACAAGCTCGGCTACGCGTCGGCACTCGCTTGGGCGTTGTTCGTCATCGTCATGCTCATCACCGCACTGCAGTTCTCGCAGCAAAAGAGGCTGGTCAACTATGACAACTGAAACTCTCGCCCAACCGGAAATCGACAAGGGCCTCGCGCACCGTCGGCACGCAACAGCGTCGCGGAAGAAGAGGCGGGCCGGCCGCCTCGTCAGCCGCATCGGCGTTGTCCTGGTCGGCGCTGCGTTCTTCTTCCCGTTCCTCTGGATGTTCGCCACATCGCTGAAGCCCACCTCCGAAATATTCTCCACCGGTGCCAGCTTCCTTGCCTCCCGCGTGGAGTGGTCGAACTACCAAACAGTGTGGACCGCTATTCCCTTCGGACGGGTCATCATCAACAGCTTCTTGGTGGCCGTCTCCGGAGCGGTGCTGACAACGGTCGTGTCATTGCTGTCCGCCTACGCTTTTGCCCGGCTGCAGTTCAGGCACCGGGAGAAGTTGTTCCTCGTTTTCCTTGGCACGCTGGTGCTGCCCCAGGAAGTCCTGGTAATTCCGCTCTACATCATGATGGCAAAGCTGGACATGATTAACTCCCTGCCGGCGCTCATCGTCCCTTTTGCTTTCGGTGCCTTCGGTGCGTTCCTGATCCGACAGTTCCTGCTGTCCCTGCCCGTTGAGTTTGAAGAGGCAGCCCGTATCGACGGAGCAGGTTCGATCAGGATCCTGTGGAGCGTGATCCTTCCGCTTGTCCGTGCGCCGCTGGCCGTGGTGGCTGTCTTCAGTTTCATCGATTACTGGAGCAGTTTCCTGTGGCCGCTGATCGTCATCAACGACGTCTCGCAGGCAACCATTCCACTGGGGCTCTCCATGTTCTCCGGTGAACGCGGAACGGACTGGGGACCGCTCATGGCGGCCGCTACTTTGGCGGTGATTCCCAGCCTGCTCGTGGTCATCCTCCTGCAGCGCCAGCTCGTGAAAGGCGTCAGCATGGGCGGCTTCGGCGGCCGCTGAGCACCGCCCTGACCCCTGGAATTCCCAAAATCAACCATCTGGAAATTGGAGTGCATTATGACTGACAGCACAGCTACGCCTGAAGACTGGAACAAATTGGCCAGGCCCGTGCCGGAGTGGTTCCAGAACGCGCCGTTCGGCATCTTCATCCACTGGGGCGCCTACTCCGTTCCCGCCTGGGCCGAACCCATCGGCGCCCTGGGCACCATCGAGGACCGCGAGTGGTTTACCCACAACCCCTATGCGGAGTGGTACTACAACACCATCCGCATTGACGGCAGTCCTGCCCAACAGCACCACCGGGACGTGTTCGGAGGCGAGGACTACGACGCCTTCCTGGACCAGTGGAAAGCAGAACAGTTCGATCCGGGGGACTGGGTGGAGCTGTTCAAATTCGCCGGTGCCGATTACGTGGTGCCCACCACGAAGCACCATGACGGCATCGCGCTCTGGGACGCTCCGGGAACAGGCGAACGGAACACGGTCCACCGCGGACCGCGCAGGGACCTGATCGGCGAAATCGCCCGGGCCGTGGGTGACGAGGGCCTGAAGCTGGGCCTGTACTATTCCGGCGGACTGGATTGGCATGTACGCCCCTTCCCGCCGCACGTCACCAGCGAAAGCGTCCACGACACTTCCCGCCCCAAGGACGCCGGCTACGCCGAATACGCCTACAACCACGTGGTGGACCTGGTGGACAAGTATCGTCCAGACGTCCTGTGGAACGACATCGAATGGCCCGACGCCGGCAAGCACTTTGGCGAGTACGGGCTCGGCAGGCTGTTCGAGCACTTCTACTCGATCAGTCCGCAAGGCGTGGTGAACGACCGGTGGGGCGCCACCCACAAGGACTATGCCACCAGCGAGTACGAAGCGGCCAGGGAGAACGAGTCCGAATCCGAGTGGGAGAACTGCAGGGGCATCGGATTCTCCTTCGGCTACAACCAGGTGGAAGGACCGGAGCAGTCGCTGACCGGCCAGCAGTTGGCCCGCCAGCTCACGGACGTGGTCTCCCGCGGTGGCCACTTCCTGCTGAACGTGGGACCGCGGGCGGACGGCACCATTCCTGAGATCCAGCGCCAGGCCTTGACCGATCTTGGCCACTGGATGGCTTCCGCCAAGCAGTACCTCGTGGGTGCCCGTCCGCTTCAGGATGGAACCGTGGCAAGCAGCGACGACCCCTGGATCCGCTGGGTTGACCGCGGAACGGAAGCCGTGGCCTTCGTTGACTTGCTAGGCGGGGGAACGGAAGCCGCCTTGAAGCTGGACGCGGGCAGGTTCTCATTGTCACAAGCGTCAGCGGCGGGTGGCGGCGGAACGGTCGAGGCCACCGTGGATGGACTCAAAGTCACCCTGTCGCCTGACCGAACCGGGCCGGCCATCGTCCGCGTCCCCAAGGCATAGTCCCGGAAGTGCATCGACGGCGGCGGGCAGCACCCGCCGCCGTCGTGCGTTACCTCAAAAACAATGGCTTAGGTGTACATCAGCGAGCCGGGCGTAGTGAGTTTTTCGCCGGTTTCCAGCCATGTCTTGAGACCGGAGAGGATCATCGGCCAGCCGCCGTAAAGCTGTTCGTTGGCGCCTTCGCGCAGGTCGCTGTGGGTGACGGTGAGGTGGCAGGAATCGCCCACCGGTTCGATCTCCCAGGTGATGGTGGACGTGCCCTCGGCCTTGACGTCCTCGCCCCACAGGGCGCGCATGGTCTGGACCAGGCGGCGCGGCGGGTCCACCTCCAGGTTTTCGCCTTCGCCGAGGGCCTCCCCGGCCTTCGGGTTGCCCATCACGAAGCGTCCGCCCGGTGACCAGTCGGAATCGATGGTGTTGCCGAACTGGTACTTGCTGCGGATGTCGCTGTCCGTGATGGCTTCCCAGAGCCGTTCGGGCGTGGTCTTGATGTAGATCTCGAAGATTTTTTCCATGGGACTTTCCAATCTGGATTTGAGGTCGCTGAGGGCAGCGGCCCATGGTTCTGCGTATTTGCTGACCCAGCGGTCGTGGACCAGGCGGATGGGGACAGGATTGAGGAAGTGCAGCTTTTCCCGCCCCCGACGGCGGGTCACCACCAGGGCTGCGTCCTCCAGGATGCGGAGGTGCTTGGCGATCCCGAACCGGCTCATGCTGAACCGGGCTTCAAGGGCGCTCAGGGTTTGGCCGTCCTCGCGGTAGAGCTCATCGAGCAGGTCCCGGCGGGTGGGGTCGGAGAGTGCCTTGAACACGTCGTCCATGACAGCAATGATATGTGACCTAATGGTCACCTATCAAGGGGTCTTGCCTGCCTCAGTTGCGGGAGGCAAGGTTCCGGTCCCGCTCCTCGAACACTTCCTCACCGGGCCCGGTGAACGCGCGCGACCTCTCCACTGCCTCGATGGAGCCGGTGAACAGCTGCGATTCGTGCGGGTCCGCCGGGGGACGGGCACCGGCGGCCGGGGGCGACCCCAGCCCGCGCAGTGGTGCCCTGCGCCGTGCGGCCGTGCCGCCGTCGTCCGCTGCCTGCTCCCAACGCTGGTGCGGCAGGGCCTCCGGATGGTTCTGCTGCAGGAACATGACCATGGTTTCCCGGACCAGGCAGCGCAGGTCGAAGAGCGCGGCACTGTCCGCCGCGCTGACCAGGATCCGGACGCGGACAAAGCCGCCGGTGGCGTCGGTGATCTGCAGGACGCCCACGCGCTCGTCCCAGAGCTCGGAATCCGCCAGGACGCGGCGCAGTTCGGTGCGCATGTCCTCCACGGGGGCGCGCCAGTCCAGGTCGAACTCCACGGTGCCCATGACCTCGGACTGGCGGCGGGTCCAGTTCTCGAAGGGCGTGGTGGTGAAGTAGGTGGACGGCAGGATGAGCCGCCGGTCGTCCCAGAGGTGCACCACCACGTAGGTGAGGGTGATCTCCTCGATCCGGCCCCATTCCTTCTGCACCACCACCACGTCGTCCACGCGGATGGCATCGGTGAACGCCAGCTGCATGCCGGCAAAGACGTTCACCAGCGACGTCTGCGCGGCGAGGCCCGCAACGATGGAAATCACCCCGGCGGACGCCAGCAGCCCCGCGCCCAGCGCCTGGATGGCGGGGAAGGTCAGCATCGCGGTGCCGACGGCGAGCACCACCACCAGTGCCACGGCAATGCGCCGTGCCAGGATCATCTGCGTGCGCAGGCGCCGTGCCCGCCGGTTGTCCGCCACGTCCACGCTGTGCCGGTTCAGCACCACGGCTTCCACGATGAGCAGCACCGCGACGGCGAGCCAGGCGACCGCGCCGATGAGGGCGATCAGCAGGAGATGGTCGACGCCGGCGTGCCAGCTTTCGTTGTTGGCAGTGAGCCTGAGGGCAGCACGGACGCCCACCAGGCACAGTGCCAGCCGCAAGGGCTGGCGGGCCACCCGGGAGGTTGCCTGCAGCTCGGGCCGGTTCCGGTTCAGATGGAGGACCACCTTGCGGAGGAGCCAGGACAGGACCAGTCCGGCGGCCACCGCCACGGCGACGGCAAGGAAGGGCATGGCGCGGTTAAGTAGGTCTGGCATCCGTTAACCACTACCAACTTCGGCGGCAGGACCGAAATCGCGCCGGCGCCTTGGCGTGCCCCGCTTATGGCCCCAGCGGCAGCAGGAGCAAGGCAACGAGTGCCGGGACGGTGGCCGCGAGGGTTCCCGGCACACTCTCCCATTTACTTGGGTAGTGGCCCTGGATGTCGGCGAGCAGCATGGTGGGGGCGGTGAGGACCATGTTGGCGCAGCAGTAGACCACCAGTGTGTAGCCCACCACGAGCTGCCCGGAGTTGGCGGCAACCACTCCGGCGATCACCCCCAGCGCAATCACCAGGTTCCTGTAACCGGTGGGGATGGCCCACATCATCACTGCACGCACATTTTCCGGCGGCGTGCTCAGGAACTTCTGAGCCCACCGGTGACGGCGGAGGAGGAAGCTCTCCACTGGAAACACGACGATGTAGATGGCTGCGGCGAGTACCGCGAAGACCTGCGCTGCGGCGTTCATGCTTGCAGCGTAGGGCTGCGCCTGCGGGCTGCTCCATCCCCGCATTGGGGGATCTTGGACGCCCACGCCGACGCTGGCGCCCGCGCTCGTACCGGAAGGCCGTTTGGCACGTGTTCATCTCCCCACCACGTGGGTAGCCTTGGGCCCATGCAGAAGATATCTATTGACGCGCTGGCCCGGCAGCAGCTCGAAGCAGCCATCGGCTCCCCGAACGGAAGGGCTGCGGACACGGTGTACGGGGGCCACGAAAAGATCCTCCGGCAGACGGTCATGGCGATGACCGCGGGAACGCAGCTGAGTGAGCACCAGAATCCGGGCGACGCCACGGTGTTCGTGATCCGGGGCTGCGTCAGCCTCCGCGCCGGCGGGGAATCCTGGCAGGGCAAGTCCGGCGACCTGCTGATCGTCCCGCCCGGTCTGCACAGCCTTCACGCCGAGGAGGACTCCACCTTCCTGTTCACGGTTGCCAAGCACCGGGACTGACCCAGGGTCAGGCCGGGTCCTTGACGGTGTCCTTCACCGGCCGGGGCTCCAGCCAGATGCGTTCACGGGGGCCTGGTGGGTAGGCGTAGCGCTTACCGGCAAGGGTGATCACCAGGGCGGCAACCACAGGAATCGCCGCCGCCGCCGGGACCAGCAGCGGGCCGCCAACCACCAGGGCCGCGGAGCCGTAAAGTGCCCCGACGGTGATGCCCAGCTGGATGGTCAGGACGGTGAGCCCGTTCGCGGCCTCACTGTATTCGCCGCCGGCCCGGAGGATCGCCGACTGGTTGTAAATGCCGATCGCGCCCAGGCCGGCTCCCCAAATGGTCATCAGCACCAGGGCGGCGGGCAGGTTCCCCACGGCGAGGGGCAGGAGGAACATCGATGCTGCGATGGCCGCCGTCGTGATGAGCAGCGAGCGGCGGGGACGCGAGTCCACGGTGAGTCCAGCGATCCAAATACCCAGCAGTCCGGACCCGCCCAGTACCGTGAGCGAGAGGCTGATGGCGTAGTCCGGCAGGGCCGCCTCGCGGATGAACGGCGCGATATAGGTGAACAGCGCGAAGTGGGCCAGGACCAGCAGCGGCCAGGCGGTGGCCACCGGCTTCACGCCGGGCTGGCCGATGGCCCTGCGCAGTGACGGCCGGACCGAATCGGTAATGCGCCGGACGCGGGGAAGCAGCCAGAACGCCAGCACGGTCAGGACCACGCCGAACCCGGCGAGCACCAGGAACGCTGCGCGCCAGCCCAGGAATACGCCCAGAGCCGTACCCACCGGAGCGCCGATGGCCAGGCCCAGGCTGTTGCCGCTGAACACTATGGCCAGGGCCTTGCCCACCTTGTCCGCCGGGACCACGCGGGATACGAACGGCGCCATGGTGGTCCACAGCAGCCCATGCGCCAGCCCGCCCACCAAACGCGCGATCATCGCGGCGGTGAAATCCGGTGCGAGTCCCACCATCGCGTTGCTGAGCGCGAAGGTCAGGACCAGCCCAACCAGCAGGGCGTGGCGGGGAATCTTCCCCAGCATCCGGGCGGCCGGAACCACCGTGACAACAATGACGGCGGCGTAGGCGGCGGCAAGGTAGCCGGCCACCGGCTCGGACACTCCCAGGCCGGTGCTGATCTGGGGCAGCAGGCCGGACGGCAGGAGTTCAGTGGTGATGGCCGTAAAAGCGATGGTGGCGAGGACCACCATCGCGGCATACGGAAAACGGGCAGGTTCCGGCGCAGGGATCGCGGAAGACATGGGGGAAGCGTCCATTCAAGGGGGAGGGTGTGGAATGCGGCGCTGCTCGCCTGACAATTCCTCCCTTAAATTTACCGGATCGAAGGGTCTGTCACAGACATGACACGTTGTCCGGATCGTGCTCCCGCTCCTGCCGTGCGGGACCCGCTGCCAGGCTCCCCGAACCTGGTCCACGGCCGTGATCCCCGAACCGTGATTCCGGTCAGGAAGTCCTACCTGCGGCCGAAATCGGTGTCCGTGTACGACCCCGGCCGGCCGGACGCACTGCCTTGGCAGGTACAGGTGCCCTGCACTTCGATGCGCACCGCCGTCGGCCGCGCGGCGTCCAGGTGCAGGGTCACGGGCTCATGGTCCGCAGCGGCGACGCGCAGGAGTGATTCTTCGGGGGAGATGGCAGACATCGCTGTCCTTTCGGAAGGGGGGTCGTTTTAGGGGGATTGTTCAGGAGGACTGTTTCCGGGGGCAAGCCGGGGGCGTGCCGCCCGGGACGAAGTGCCGAATCAGAGGCCGGCTGATTCGCTGGCCTGCAGGGTTTGGTTAAGGCGTATGTCCAGCAATCCTGCCGCGACCGCCGGTGCCAGCCCGGGGGCCAGCGGAAGGCGGGGGACCACCAGGCAGTGCCACAGGTGGTAGATGTCCGCCTTACCTGACCATACGGTGGAGGAGACATTGCCGTTCTCGTCGAGTTCCTGCTTCCAGGACCCATGCTCGTAGTCGATGAACCAGTCACGGGCATGGTCCCAGATCCGCTCATACCAGTCCGCGTACTTCTGGTCCCCCGTGGCGATATAGAGGGCTGCCGCACCCCCGATTGCCTCGGCGGGCACCCAGCGGATGCGGGTGGTGACCACCGGCTTGCCCTCCCAGTCAACGGTGTACACAAAGCCGGGGTGGCCGTCCGGTTCCCAGGCGTCGCGGATGGCGGCGTCAAACAGGCCGCGCGCATCGTCGAGCAGCCAGGCCGGGACGTCCAGGCCGCGGGCTTCGAGCCCGGCACGGAGGTGGAGGAGCAGGCGCGCCCACTCAACCCAGTGGCCCGGGGTGCCGCCGTACGCCCGGAACTGGCTGGCCCGGTCATCGGTGTTGTACTCCGGCATGGGGTTCCACTCCGGGTCGAAGTGCTCGAACACCCGGTAGTTGTTGTTGCGGGCAAAGTTGTGGATGAGCACTTCGGCGATGTGCAGGGCCCGTTCGAGCCAGCGGTTCTCCCCGGTCACATCGGCCACAATGAGGTATGCCTCCACGGAATGCATGCTCGCGTTTCCGCCACGGTATGCCTCGGTTTCCGTGAATTCCCGGTTCCACGAGTCGAAACACATGTTGGCCTGGTGGTCCCAGAATTTGGTGTCAGCCACCCGGAGCGCCTCGTCCAGCAATTCGCGGGCCCCTGGCCGCCCTGCGGCGACGGCACTGGCAGCGGCGAGGAGCACGAAGGAATGCTGGTAGCCGGACTTCGTATCGTTCACGGGGCCGTTCGCGTCCACCTCGGCGTACCAGCCGCCGAACTCATCGTCGTGGAGGGGGCCGTTGAGCGCAGCGATGCCGTGGTCCACAAGGAGCGCGGCACCCGGCCTGCCCATCAGCGCGGCGACGGCGAAACTGTGCGTCATCCGGGCGGTGATCCACAGATGGGTGGGCTTGTCGGCGAACACCTTGCCGTAGTTGTCCAGCCAGCCGAATCCGGTGGGGACCTTGGAGGCCTCGGCAAAGCGGACCAGCCGGTCCGTCTCCGCCTCAAGCCATCGTGCGTGGGCGGCACTGTCGAGCCACGTCATGTTAATTCCTCTCTCTGGTGCTGGTGCAGGTGAAAAAATGTCGGATCAGGCGACGGCATCGGATATGCCGCGGATGATGGTGGCGGCCGCGCCCAGGTAGGCCAGGACGATCAGCAGTATCTGCGCTGCGCGGGTGGGGACGTGCTTGGCGGCGAGGTCGCCGAGAACCAGGCCGGCCAGGCAGGCGACGGCGACGGCGAGCCACATCGCCAGGGGCATCACGGGGAACGTCTGGGGCGCGGTGATCGCCTTGGAGATGAGCGAGAAGACGCCGATGGTGAAGAAGTACGGTTGCATCGTGGCCGCGAAGGACTTGTGCTGCCACCGGGTGGCGATGGAATACATGCTGACGGCTGGACCGCCCACTCCTGCCGCTGTGTTCATGAACCCGCTCAGGCTGCCGGCGGTGAGCAGGTACCGCCGGCGCGCCGGCAGCGTGGCGGACTTCAGGGCCAGCAGGATGGTCAGTCCGGCGGCGAGGATCACCCCGATGGAAATTTCCAGGACCGCCGCCGGGACCAGCCGGATCAGGAATGCGGCCGGGACAATGCCGAGCAGCGCCGAGGCCGCGAGCATCAGGTACCGCTTCCAGTCGATGTCCCGCACCACCCGGAAGATGATGGCGCCCGCCGTCACGGCGCCGCACACATTCACCAGCACTACTCCTTCCACCGGGCCCAGGAGCAGGACCAGGAATGGCGCGGCCACCAGGGCGAAGCCCATCCCGGTGATCCGCTGCATCCCGGCGCCCATGACGACGGCGCCCAGCACCAGTCCGGTGGTCAGCACTTACGGCCGCCAGGCCACGTACTGGACCTCCTCGAACTCTTCGAGGCCCAGGCTTGATCCTTCCCGGCCCAGGCCCGACTGCTTGGCGCCGCCCATGGGAGCGAAAGCAACGGAGGGCAGGGGATCGTTGACGCCCACTATGCCGGCTTCGAGGCGTTCGGGAATGTCCCAGCCGCGCTTGGCGCTGCTGGTCCACACGTAGGCAGCCAGGCCCATCTCGGTGGCGTTCGCCTTCCTGATGGCGTCCTCGTCGGAGGAGAAGGTGACGACGCCGGCCGCGGGGCCAAAGACTTCCTCGGTCACCAGGCGTGCGTCGTCCGGGACGTCCGCCAGCAGGGTGGGTGCCAGGAAGGACCCCTTGGCCGGGACGTCGGTGCGCTGGGTGACCTGCCGGGCGCCCCGGCTGAGTGCGTCGTCCACCAGGGACTGAACCGCGGCCACCCTTTCGGCGTCGATAACGGGACCGAGCTCCGGAACCGGTGCGCCGCCGTCGGGAACGCCGTGGCCGATGCTCATCGCATCAAAGCGGGCGCCCAGCCTCTGTGCAAACTCTTCCGCGATGCCCTCCTGGACCAGGAACCGGTTGGCGGCAACGCAGGACTGGCCCGTGTTGCGGAGCCGGCCCAGGACGGCACCGTCGACGGCGGCGTCCAAATCGGCGTCCTCGAACACGATGAAGGGTGCGTTGCCGCCCAGCTCCAGCAGCGGCCGGACCACGCGTTCCGAGGCTGAGGCCATGATCTGCCGGCCCACGCCGGTGGATCCGGTGAAACTGACGGCCCTGACCGCGGGGTGGGACATCAGGGCGGCGGTGATGTCACGGGAGGGGCCGTGGACCACGTTGACCACGCCGGCGGGGAAGCCGGCGTCGTGCAGGACTTCGAACAGTCCCGTGGCAGCCAGCGGCGCCTTCTCAGACACCCGGCCCACCACCGTGCAGCCTGCGGCCAGCATCGCGGCGAGCTTCCGCGCCTGGATGGAGACCGGGAAGTTCCAGGGGGTGAGGCTGAGCGCCACTCCGATGGGTTTGCGCAGGCTCAGATGGCGGCGGCCACGCAGTTCAGGCGGGCTGACGGTGCCGGTGGCCCGGCGCGCCTCCTCCGCGAACCAGCGGAAGTACTCCACGGAGAAGTCCACCTCCCCCTGCGCTTCGGGAAGCCGTTTGCCGGCTTCGAGTGCCAGGGTGTGGGCCAGTTCGTCGCGGCGTTCTGCCAGGAGGTCGGCGGCGTTGCGGAGCAGGTCTGCCCGGTGGCGGACGGTGGAGCCGGACCAGGAATTGAAGGCCTCCGCGGCGGCGTCGGCGGCCTTGGTGGCATCGTCGGCCGTGCCCCAGGCCACCTCTCCCACGGTGGTGCCGTTGCCCGGGTCAATCACGTCCTTGGCGGTTCCGGAGGTGTGCCAGGTGCCGCTAATGAGGTGCCGGGCGGATTTGAGGTTCATGGATTGTGCCTTTCGTAGGGCTGGGAAAAGATTCGGCAGTTCCGGGCGGCCGCCAAAGCCGGGCCCGGGGCCTGGTTCCTTATCCCTTGCTCGCGCCGGCGGTGATGCCGGCTACAAAGTAGCGCTGCAGGAAGACGTAGGCGATGACGACGGGCAGGGATGCCAGGATCACGCCGGCGAACAGCAGCGGGTAGTTGGTTTGGAACTCGCCCTGGAAACTCAGCAGAGCCAGCGGCAGGGTGCGGTTGCCGGGGGACTGGATGAACAGCAGCGGGTACAGCAACTCGTTCCAGTGGATGACGAACAGGAAGATGGCGGCTGCGGCGATGGAGGGCGCCGAGAGCGGCAGGGCGATGGAGAAGTAGGTCTTCCACGGTCCGCTGCCGTCGATGGAGCTGGCCTCGTAGAGTTCCTTGGGCAGGGTCCGCATGAACCCGCCCAGGATGAACACGGCGATGGGCAGCGTGGAGACCACGTTGGCCACGACCAGGCCGGCCAGGTTGTCCAGCAGGCCAAGCCGGCCGAAGAGCACATAGAGCGGCACCATGTTGGCCTGCGCCGGGATGGCCATGCCCAGGACCAGGAACCCGAAGATGGCCCAGGCCATAAATCCCTTCAGCCGGGACACTGCGTAGCCGGCCAGGCTGGCAAGGAACAGGGTGAGCGGCACGGAGATACCCGTGACGATCGCGCTGTTCATGAAGGATGAGCCCAGGTTCTGGCCGCCCACCACTTCCGCGAAGTTGTCGGCGGAGAGGGAGTGCGGCAGGCTGAATGGCCCGGCGAACAGTTCCTGCGTGGACTTGAAACTGCCGAACGCCACCACGGTCAGTGGAACGATGATGATGACCGCATAGATGGCCAGGATGGCGCGGCGGCTTAGTGAGGCGAGCATGCTGCTATTCCCCCTTCGGGGTCAGCCGGAGCAGTCGGCGCTGAAGCCAGGTGACCAGGGCGATCATCGCCATGAAGATGATCGACTGGGCGGCGGCGTAGCCGAACTCCGAGTTGGCAAAGGTGCTGTAAATGCGGGTGGACAGGATGTCCAGGGCAGCCTTGGGCGGGTTGCCCGCGATACCGAGGATCAGGTCGAATGCCTTGAACGACTGGACGGTGGTGTAGGCCACCACAATGGACGTGGCCGGGGCCACGAATGGCCAGGTGATGGACTTGAACTGCTGCCACTTGTTGGCGCCGTCCATTTCGGCTGCTTCGTAGAGTTCCCTGGGGATGGCCTGCAGCCCCGCGATATAGACCACCATCATCTGGCCGGAATGGAACCACACCTGGGTGACAGCAACCCAGTAGAGGGCCTGGGCGTCATTGCCGAGGTAGGCCCCGCCGTCCACCCCCACGGTTCTGAGGACCGAGTTGGCCAGGCCGAAATTGGGGTCGTAGATGAACTTCCAGATGAAGGCCACGGACACCGAGGACAGGATGGTGGGGAAGAAGAACAGGGCGCGGAGCAGGATGCTGCCGCGTGAGTTCCGGGTGAGGAGCAGTGCCAGGACCAGCGAGAACGCCGTTTGGGCGATGACCACCAGCAGCACGAACTTCAGGTTGTTGGTCAGGGCATTGGTGAACAGCGAGTCCTTGGTGAACGCACGGATGAAGTTGTCCAGGCCCACGTAGTTGAAGGCCGCCGAGAAGCCGTTCCAGTCCGTGATGGCGTACTGGAAGGCCTGCAGCGTGGGCATCACCAGGAAGAAGGCGACGACGGCGACGGCGGGCAGTGGGAAGAGGTACAGTGCCGGATTCACCCGGGTGGGGGAGCGCCGGCGCACCTTGGGGGCGTTGGCGGAGGTTTGGCTCTCCGGCGCCTTGCCCTTGGCTGCGGTTCCGGGATGGATGCTCATAGCCGTTCATCAACAATCTTCTGGGCGGCGGCGGCTGCCTGTTCCGGGCTGGTGCCGGAGATGACGGCCGTGGCACTGGCCTCCACCGCATTGCGGACGTCGAGGTTCTGGAACTGGAAGCGGGCTGCGAGCGCCGTCTTCTTCTGCAGCCAGGGGCTCAGCCGCTTCAGGTCCGGGTTGGTGTACTCCACCTTGTCCACGGACACGTGCTGGGCGGTCTGGTTGGCGTAGTAGCCGGCGTTTTCGGGCTCGGAGAGGAAATCGATCCAGGCTGCTGCGGCGGCCTGGTTCTTGCTGGCCGAGTTGACGCCGAGGATGAACGTGGCGTTGTAGGCGCCCTCGTATTTGCCGTTGCCGTCGGAAGTGGTGTTGGGGAACACCAGGTCGATGGGGAACTTGGCGCCGAGTCCCCGCACGGCGGCGATGTGGTAGGAGCCGGTGGCCAGCATGGCGGCCTTGCCCTGGGAGAACAGGTTCTGGGCCGGTTCCACGGCGGTGCCGGTGGCGTTGGGCTGAACGAAGGGCTTCAGGTCCTTGTACTGGTTGAGCATCTTGATGAACCAGTCGTCGGTGCACTTGAGCTTGCCCTGTTCGATCTGGGCGCACATGTCGTCAACGGGGGCGTTGTTGGCAATCATGCAGTTGAACAGCTGGCCGCCGTTTCCAACATCGCCGCCCGGCCAGGAGATGGGGATGACACCGGCGGAGGCCAGCTTCTCGCACATGCCCAGGAACGCATCCCAGTTCTTGGGGGCGATCTCCGCACCGGCCTTATCAAAGAGATCCACGTTGGCCATGGGCATGGGGAACACCACCTGGTAGGGCAGGCCCAGTTGGCTGTCGCCGTTCCGGCCCGCGGACAGCAGCCCCTTCTGGTAGTTGCCCACCGCCTTGCTGTCCTTGAGCTCGGTGTAGATGCCGGCTTCGGTGAAGTTCTTGAACTGGGCGCCGCGGAAGGTGGCAAAAGCGTCGCCGATCGAGCCGCCGCGCAGCTTCTGGAGGGCCTGGGCGTTGTAGTCGTTGGAGGTGGAGATGTCCTGGGCAACCTCCACGCCGTTGTGCTGGGCGGCGAAGCGCTTGATGAGTTCGTCGAACACGGCCTTGTCCTCGCCGCGCCAGTGGGCGAACGACACCCTGCCGGTCACGGCGCCGGTGGAGGGTGCCGCCGGTCCGGTTGCACCGCCAGGTCTGGTGGAACCGCCGGGCCCGGCGCACGCTGCCGCAGCGGCGCCGAAGCCCATGGCTCCCAGAAGGGCGACTGCCTGCCTGCGTGAAATCTGACTCACAATAATCTCCTCGTTGAGTGTTTGGTGTGCCTTGTTTGCTTACTGCGGAAAGGGTCTGCCCCGGTCAGGACGTTGGTGCGCGCCACTTATGGCTACGCGTGCGTCCTCTGCGCGGAGACGACGTCGTCAACGACGGCGCAGAGGCGCTGCAGCCGGCGGACGGCGTCGGTGGAGAGGGATTCGACGACGTCGGGGGCACCGATGCAGGATGCCCAGACGGCGCGTCCGGAGAGGAAGCCGCTGGCGCCTTCCAGGCAGGCCCACCGAACGGCATCCGGGAAGACGTCCTCGGGGACGCCGGAGGACAGGACCACCCAGGGGCCGTCGATGGCCTTGGTCAGTTCGGCGCAGGCGGCGCGGACCTGGTCTTCGGGGGCTTGGCCGTGGAAGGGGACCTCCGCTTTGTAGAGGTCGGCGCCCAGGCTTCCGAGTTCCTTGGCTGCGGCCAGGATGCCGGCATCCCAGTCAAAGTCGCCGCCGGCCAGGGGCTTGCGGGAGACGGGCTCGATGATGCTGATCAGTCCGGCGGACCGGCAGCTTTCCACGAATTCACGGACCATGGCCACACGGCCTTCGGCGGGCTCGTCCGGGCGGTAGAGGACCAGCAGCTTGAGGGCCTTCACCCCCAGGGCCGCGTACTTCTGCGGATCCACCAGCCGGTCGATGGTGACCTCGCCAACGAGCTCGCCGTGGGCGGATTCGAAGTGGTCGGCGGAGGCGATGAGCCCGCAGTTGGGGTCCACGACGCCGGCTTCGATGGCCTGGTCCAGGGCGAACTGACGGTCGATCAGGATGCCGGAGGCGTACGGGGTCAGGATCCGGGCCGCTTCAAGCTTGAAGTCGCGCAGGTCCTGGTCCGTGACGGGCTGGTCGGTGTGTTCGGCGAACATGTTCCGCATGGCTTCGCGCTGGTCCACGGCCAGCATGGCGAAGGCGCCTGAGGGGCGCTGGAGCGGGGAGAGGTCGGTATGGCTCATGGGGTGGCTTCTTTCGGTGGTCAGTTGGACGCTGGGACAAGATTGACGGTTTGGTGCGGGATGGCGGACCGGCCGTCCAGTCCGCCGCAGGAGGCGGAGGCGGTGCGCCCGGCGAATACGGCGGCTTCCACCAGTGGAAGTCCGGCAGCGACGGCGGCGAGCAGGGCGCCGTGGTAGACGTCGCCGGCACCGAGGGTGGACACGATGGTGGCGGGCGTGGCCGGGACGTGGACGGGTTCGGCGCCGCGTTCCAAAACCCAGGCACCTTCGGAGCCGGCGGTGGCGACGACGGCGGAGGCGCCGTCGTCAATTGCCTTCCGGAGCAGCGACTCAGGGGAGAGGTCCTCGCCGTATTCTGCGCGGAGCCTTTCGATGGTGGGGACGTACAGGGCCACGCCGCGGGGGCTGAAGGCGGGGATGGGGTTGCCGGCGTCCACGCTGATGGCCAGGCCGGCCGGCCGCGCGGGGGCATTGGCCACCGCGTTCCAGCCCAGGTGGTCCGTGTGGACCCAGGCCGCTGACTGGAGCAGTTCGGAGAAGCGGCTGTCCCCGGGGAAGCTGACCGGCGGGACCGGACGGGTGACGATGGCCCGGCTTTCGGTGGCCCTGCTGACCACGATCACGCTGGCACCGGTCTTGACGCCGGCGTCGCGGATCACGGCGGAGGTGTCCACGCCTTCTGCCTGAAGGCCGCTGACGATGCGGTCCCCTTCTTCGTCGGTTCCCAGGACGCCGGCAAAGGCCGTCCTGGCTCCGGCGCGGGCGGCCGCTACGGCTGCCGTGGCGGCGGGTCCGCCGCCCGCCGTGGCAAAGTCCGTGGCGACGGTGCGGCTGTCCGCGGCAGGGTAATCCTGCACCAGGGCGATGGCGTCAAGAGTGGCGCAGCCTACGAAGAGCAGGGTTCCGGTTGACGGTTGGGGCACGTTCCACCTCGTTGTAGTTCCGGCTGATACTGAAGAAATATACACATAGCATGTTGGAAAAACAACACTTTCTGTATAGTTGTGTTTGGGATGCAACGCCGCGGTCCCGCCCACTCAACGTAGAGAAACGGAGCAGCTCATGTCATTGCCTACTGCGGAATCGGTCCGGACCATCCGGTATGGCCTCATTGGAGCGGGCCATATGGCACGCGAACACGTCCGGAACCTTGCCCTGATCCCGGGAAGCCGCATCACCGCAGTCTCGGATCCCACACCCTTTTCACTGGAAGAGACGGTGAAGGAGATCGGCCATGAGGTGCGGACTTTCCCTTCCCACCAGGAGTTGCTGGCCTCGGGCCTGGTGGACGCGCTGGTGATTGCCAGCCCCAACGACACCCACCTGGGCATCCTCAAGGACATCTTCGCCAGCGGGACCAACCTTCCGGTCCTCGTGGAGAAGCCCGTGTGCACCACGGCGGAGCAGGCGGACGAACTGGAGGCGCTGGCCGGCAGCTACCCGGCCCCGGTGTGGGTGGCCATGGAATACCGGTACATGCCGCCGGTCCAGGAGATCATCCAGGCGGCGCATGGCGGCAAGCTGGGCAACATCCACATGCTCTCCATCGTGGAGCACCGCTTTCCGTTCCTGCACAAGGTGGATGCGTGGAACCGCTTTGCGGAACGGACCGGCGGGACGCTGGTGGAAAAGTGCTGCCACTTCTTTGACCTGATGCGCCTGATCCTGCAGGACGAGCCCGTACGCGTCTTCGCCAGCGGCGGCCACGACGTGAACCACATGGATGAGGTCTACGACGGCCGGGTGTCGGACATGCTGGACAACGCCTATGTGATCGTCGATTTCAAGGGCGGCCGCCGCGCCATGCTGGAGCTGTCCATGTTCGCCGAGGGATCCAAGTTCCAGGAACGCATCTCCATTGTTGGGGATGCTGCCAAGATTGAAACCCTCATCCCGGTGGCCGCCAACCACTGGATTCCCGGTGACCACGCTGAAGCGACGGTTGAATTCAGCCCACGGTCCCCGCTGGGTCCCGAAAAGCACGAGGTTCCGGTGGATGAGGCTGTCCTGGCGGCCGGCGCGCACCACGGCTCCACCTACTATGAGCACCAGGGCTTCCGGAAGGCCATCCTGGGCGAGGGGCCGGTGGAAGTCACCATTGCGGACGGACTGCAGTCCGTACGCATGGGCCTGGCCGCCGAACGCTCTATTACGGAAGGACGCCCCGTTGAGCTTGGCAATGCCGCCCTCGGGGTACGTTCATAAGAAGATACATGTTGGAATTGCAACATCCCGCCAGGCTCCTGCCCGGCGCACGGGGGAGGGAGAACAGCCAATGGGCACCGCAGATAAAGAGGCGCCGCTGACACCCCGCCAGCGCACCATCCTCGATGAGCTGGGCCGCCGGGGGTTCATTTCAACAAATGATCTGGCGGAGACCTTTGCCGTCTCCGACATGACGGTGCGGAGGGACACCCGGGTGCTGTCCAAGCGCGGACTGGCCCGGGTGGTCCACGGCGGCGTCAGCGCCGTGGACGGTCATGGCCAGAACGCGAACTTCGCCGCGCGCGTCCGGGAGGACGCGGACGCGAAGCTTCGGGTGGCCAGGGTGTGCCTCTCGATGATTGGCGAACGGGATGCCATCATCCTTGATGCCGGCACCACGACGTACCAGATCGCGCAGGAACTGCCCACGTCGTTCACCGGCACCATCATCACGCACTCCGCGCCCGCCATCCAGCGCTGCCTGCAGCTGACGGCGGCGCGCACCATCTGCCTGGGCGGGGAGCTGCTGCTGGACAGCCAGGCGTTCAACGGACCGATGACCGTCAGCGCCGCCTCCGGACTCCGTGCCAAGACAGCCTTTATTGGCGTCAGCGGCATCCATGACGAGGCGTTCTATATTGAGCGCGACGTGGAGCGCGCCACTAAGATCGCCCTTATGAATTCAGCGGAACAGGTAGTGGTGGTGGCAACCCACCAGAAGATGCTGCGGTACGCGCTGGCGCGGCTGGCGGCGTTCGACGCGGTGGACATCCTGGTCACGGACGCTCCGCCGCCGCGGGAGATCGAGACAGCCCTGCGCGCCGCCAACGTCAAGCTGATGGTTGCCGCATGACGGCCCGCCTGCGCGTGTGCCTGCCGTCCCGGGACCTGCTGGACGCACTGGCGCCGATTGACGGCGTCGACTTTGTCCTGTGGGACCTCACCGGGCCGGCGCCGGACGGCCGGCTGGACCTGCTGGTGCCCGGCTACATGGGCAAACCGGCGGCGCTCGCCGCACTGGAGGGCGTGGACGTCGGCCTGGTGCAGAGCCAGTCCATCGGGTACGACGGCGTCGCCTCGGTGCTGCCCGCCGGCGTCACCTTCGCCAACGCGGCGGGAGTCCATGAAACCTCGACGGCGGAGCTCGCCGTGGGGATGATGGTTGCTTCCCAGCGCGGCATTCCGGACTTTGTCCGGAACCAGGAAACCGGTACGTGGGACAACAGCCAGCGGCCCAGCCTGGCGGACCGGCGCGTGCTGCTGGTGGGTTACGGGGGAGTGGGCAAGGCCATCGAGGCCCGGCTCCTGCCGTTCGAAACCGACGTCACCCGGATGGCCAGCCGCGCCCGCGACGATGAGCGCGGGACCATCCTCGGGATCGATTCGCTGTACCAGCAGCTGCCGCTGCACGAGATTGTGGTGGTCAGCGTCCCCCTGGGCGAAGACACCAAGCAGTTGGTGGATGCGAAGTTCCTGGCGGCCATGCCGGACGGGGCCCTGCTGGTCAACGTGGCCCGCGGCCCGGTGGCGGATACCGGGGCCTTGCTGGCAGAGACCGCAAGCGGACGGCTCCGGGCCGCGCTGGACGTCACCGATCCGGAGCCGCTGCCCGCCGACCATCCGCTCTGGACCACTCCCGGCGTGCTCATCACACCGCACGTGGGCGGCGCCAGTTCGGCCATGTTCCCCCGGATGGTCCGGTTGCTCAGGAAGCAGATCGGGCTGCTGTTGGAGGGCAAGGACCCGGTGAACGTGGTCCTCCCTTAACCGCGGCGGTTCCCGCCCCTATGCTTGGCCCATGTCCACTTTTGAAGTCCGCCGCAGTTCCGTCATCCCTGCCGCCGCCGAAGACATCTTTCCGCTCGTCAACAACTTCCACGAATGGACTGCCTGGTCCCCCTGGGAGACCATCGACCCCCGCATGAGCCGCCGCTACTTCGGCACTGAAGCAGGCACGGGGGCCGGGTATGAGTGGAGCGGCAACCGCAAGGCGGGCAGCGGCACCATGGAGATCGAGGAGTCGGTGCCGTCGAATCTGGTCCGGATCCGGCTGCAGTTCACCAAGCCCTTCAAGGCCCTGAACCCCACCACCTTCACGTTCACCCCTGCCCCGGGCGGCACCGAAGTGACCTGGCGGATGACCGGCGAGAACAAGGGCCTGGGGAGGGTGTTTGCACTGTTCATGAACATGGACAAGATGGTGGGCGCCGATTTCGAACGCGGCCTGGCCGCGTTGGCTGCCACAGTGGCGGCACGAAAGAGCTGAGGCCGCCACATGGGTGTCGTTGACGAAGCCCTGGACAGGATTGACGGACCGGACCGCAGTTGCCTTCAGCACGTGGTGGAGATTGCGCGGTCCCTGGCTCCCGACGCCACGGAGGGCATGAGCTACGGCATGCCCGCCCTCAAACTGGACGGCAAACCGCTGGTGGCGGCCGTGGCCGCAGCAAAGCACCTCTCGGTTTTCCCGTTCTCCTCCGCGGTGGTGGAGGCAGTGGCCGGCCGGCTGGAGGGGTACTCCCTGTCCAAGGGGACCATCCGCTTCACGGCGGACCATCCAGTGCCGGACGACGTCCTCGCTGACATCGTCCGGCTGCGGATGGCGGAAATACGGAAATAGGGCGCAGGACGACGGCGGGACCTATGGTCCTTCCAGCCGGCCGCGCCAGTGCATAGCGTGGTGCCATGGCTGATACTCTCTCCTCCCTCGCAGACTCCTTCAAGAACATGGGCGTTGCCCGCGCGTACGGCTCTCCCGTGAATGTGGGCGGGGAGGACATTGTGCCGGTGGCGCTGGTGTCCTTCGGTTTTGGCGGCGGCACGGAATCGGACCAGGGGGCATCGGGCGGCGGGGGCGGCGGTTTCGTTGTCCCGTTGGGCGTGTACCGGACCGTGAATGGGCGCGCGGTCTTCCGCCCCAACACCATCGCCATGCTGGTGTGCCTTGTCCCATTGGTTTCTGTGGCCGGCGCGGCGTTCCGAAAAGCGGCGCGCTCGGCCCGGAAATAAGCGCCGGCCGGCGGCCCGGCATTCCATAAAATTCCCCTATTTCGTCCCCGGTAATTCGGTTCCATAATGGCCTCGTAGACTTCGGGAACCTCCCGCCGCTGTCCTGTGCCACGGCGGAACCAGGGGTTCCAGGTGGCCGCCCCGGCAATCGGCGGGAAGGACGGCCACGAGGCCCGGCCGGGACGGCCGGACTGTTTCAGGGGGAGAGCAACGCCACTAAATGCACAAGGAGAATTGTCATGCTCAAGGATAGGGAAATCATGGCTGTGCTGCCGGCCAAGGATATTGACCGGGCACGGGAGTTTTACCGGGACAAGTTGGGACTGGAGCCGGTCCAGACGGTCGAAAACGACAACCTTATCTACCGCTGCGGCAAGGGAACGGGCTTCCTGCTCTACCAGACGGACAACGCCGGTTCCGCCAAGAACACCCAGATGTCCTGGGGCGTCGATGACGTCGAAAAGGAAGTGGAGGAACTGCGGGGCCGCGGCGTCGTCTTTGAGGAGTACGACATGCCGGGACTCAAGACCGAGAACGGCATCGCAACGATGGAAGGCATGGGCAAGGGTGCGTGGTTCCTCGACAGCGAGGGCAACATCCTGAACATTTCCTCGATCCCCGTCACGTAGCCATCCCCCTTGCACAGGCGCATACTCAATCACCTGGCAGCAAAGCCATAAGTACGACGCCGGCACGTGCCGCCCAAAGCACCCGCACCCGGGTGCGTGGCAGCGGCAGGCCGGCGCCGCCGTCGTAAGCGGCCTGAAAGGAAGGCGCGGGAATGGGCGCGGAAGAGATGGTTCCGGAGACAAAAGGCGTCTCGGTGGAGTTGCTGGCGGCCGTAGACCTTGATGGCGAGATTGACGGGATGGAAGGCCGGCAGCTGCGGATGCGGATGGTGACGATCGACCCCGGCGGGGTCTTCGGGCCCCTCCACAACCATGTTGGGCGTCCGGGAACCGTCTTTATCCTGCAGGGAACCATCACCGACCACCGCGACGGCGCCGCCACGGACTATGGGCCCGGAGTGGGCTGGCCGGAGGACCGGAACACCACCCACTGGCTGGAGAACAGGGGGACGGTCCCGGCGGTGGAAGTCTCCGTGGATATCGTCGCCAAGCTTCCGTCATAAATCCACGTGTTGTAGAAACCGGTGGCTTATCCGCCGTGTTCTGGGTATCTTGTGCATACCCGTGGTTGAGCAGTCAGCTGGCAAGTTACTCATGGGAGCCACTGATGGACGCCGCTGCTGACCAGCCACCTTCCGGGAGGATCCGTCCCGGCACCAGCTCACAGGGCAGGGTGTTCCATGCCTTCCGGCGCTGGCCGCTCGTCCCGGCCGCCGACCTGCTCCTGCTGCGCCACGCGCTCGTCGGCCAAGACTCCTCCACCGAACCGGACCACGCGTCCGCTCTCCGTTGCCTGGTCGACGACGAACTCACGCGCCGGCTGGCCCTTCCGCCCGCTTCTGGGGACTAAGACTGCCGTGGGTCGGTAACGTGTGACATTGGGGGACCGGCCCACGGCCCAAATAAGCCGTCTGTTCCTTCCCCCGCCAGCCAATTCAAACGGCGGGCTGGCGCCGCCCCAGCGCCAGCCGCAGGGCGGCGCGGAGGGTGAGCCGGTTCCGCCTGGTTACCGCGATGACGGCTGCGACACCCGCCAGCAGCACCACGATCCCGCCTGCGGCCACGGACCAGCGGGCGCCGAACTGGCTCCCGATCCAACCGACCAGCGGTGAACCCAGGGCGGTGCCGCCCTGCAGGATGGCCAGGTACAGGGCCAGCACGCGACCGCGGAACTGTGGCTCCACGGACAGCTGGATGCTGGTATTGCAGCTGTTCAGGAACGTGATGGACGCCAGCCCCACGGGAATGAGGAGGGCAGCGTAGGCCCAGAAAGACGGCGCGACGCTGCCCAGGATGGTGAAGACACCCAGGCCCAGCGCCCCGCCCAGCAGGAACCTCAGCCGAGGACGGGACCTGCGGGCCGCCAGGAGGGCGCCGGCCAGGGTGCCCACCGCCATGATGGAACCGAGAAGCCCGAATTCACCCGGGCCCATGCGGAATTCGGTGGTGGCCATCAGCGAGTTGATGACGGGAAAGTTCATGCCGAACGCGCCCAGGACGCCCACCAGGACCATGATCAGCATCAAGTCCGGCCTTCGGCGCACGTAGCGGATGCCCTCAACCACCTGGTGCTTGTTCCGCTCGCCCTTTGCCACCGGGGCGGGCTGGGTAATGCGGATCCTGAACAGCGAGACCAGGACGGCCGCGAAGCTCGCCGCGTTGAGCAGGAACACCGGGCCCGTTCCCACCCAGGCGATGAGCACCCCCGCGATCGCGGGGCCTGTGAGCCGGGCGGTGTTGAAGGAGGCGGAATTCAGGGCCACCGCATTGGAGATGTTCTCCTGCCCCACCAGTTCGGAGACGAAGGCCTGGCGCGCCGGTGCGTCCACGGCACTGGCAACGCCCAGGCAGAAGGCCGCCACGTACGCATGCCACAGTTGGGCGGTGCCGGTCACCACCAGGAGGCCGATGGCGAGGCCGGTGGATGCCATGGCCAACTGCGTCCACATGAGGATAATGCGCTTCCGGTACCGGTCAGCCAGGACTCCGCCGTAAGGGCCGAACAGCAGCATGGGCAAAAACTGCAGGCCCGTGGTGAGGCCGACGGCGGCGCCTGAGTGGTCGGTGAGAACGGTCAGGACCAGCCAGTCCTGGGCCACGCGCTGCATCCAGGTGCCGATGTTGGAAACGATCGCACCGCTGGCCCAGATGCGGTAGTTGGGGTTTTCGAGGGCCCGGAACATCGCGCTCATTTGCCGCTCATTTCCTGCATGATGCGGGCCGCCCGGCTGAGGGTAAGCCTGTCGTCCTCGCTGAGCCCGGCCACGCGCTGGGCCAGCCAGGCCGTCCGCTGGCTCCGTGCCTCGGCGAGGACCGTCCTTCCCGCATCCGTGATGTCCACGCGGACCTGCCGCCCGTCGTCGGGGTCTGCGCTCCTGGTGACGAAGCCCTGGTCGGCGAGCGCGTTGACGATCCTGGTCATGGACGGCGCCTGGACGTGCTCACTCTCGGCAAGTGCCCGGAGCGTGCTGGGGCCGCTGCCGTTCAGCAGGGCCAGGACTGTGTATTGCCCGGGGGTGATGATGTCGCCCGTTGCCTCAACGCGGAGCCGGCGTGAAGTACGCATCACGGCGGTGCGGAGCTCGATGGCGAGGGTATCGGGCGTAGTGGGGTCTGCGGTTGCTGTGTTCTTCGTTTGGGTGGGTGACATGTATGCGGGTGCGCCTCCTGCTGACGTTCCTTAGCAGTGCTAATTAGTTCTGCTAACTATTATGGTCTGCTTGCTTATCAATGGGCAACAGCCTGCGGTGTGGGTTTGGTGACATGCTCCGGCAGAATGGGATGCGTGACTGGGGGCAGAGCTGATGTAAAGCGCAAATCCGCGTTGTCGTGGAAAGGAAAAGCGAACCTTGCGGTGGCCGTCCTGGTCATCTGCCTGGGCCCGATCCTGATTGGCGTGGGCAGTTTCATGATCAACGCCGACGAGGAGCTTGCGCGGACCGGGACACAGGCCACCGGAACGATCGTCCACTTCAAGGACGTCACCAAAGCCTCCTCGCGCAGGATGCAGGTTGAATTCACGGCGGCGGACGGGCTGCCCCACAGGACGTTCGCGGCCGTTGACCACGACCAGCATCCCGTCGTCGGCAGCGAAGCCACGGTGGTCTATGCCGAAAATGACCCGGCCAGGGCCGTTGTGCTGGGTTATGAGAGCGACGGTGTGTGGTTCCGTGGCGTGGGCATTGTGCTGACCGTCATCTTCGGCGGGCTGGGACTGCTGCTCTGCCTTGGGGTTGGCACCGCGGCCCTCCGTGCCAAATTCCGGAAACCCGCCACAAACCACGTGGTCTGAGACTGTCACGGCTCTTGGGTCTGGCCGCTGCGGCTCGGCGGGCGTAGGCTCGGTCCACCATGACCGAGCAGCAGCCCTTTGAATTGATCCGGCGCTATCCGCATTTCGAGCTGCGCCGGTATCCGGACTACGTGGTGGCCGAAGTGACGGTCACCGCGGATTTTGACCGCGCCGGCAATGCCGCCTTCCGGCATCTCTTCAACTACATCAGCGGCAGCAATAATGCCCGGCAGAAACTGGCCATGACCGCTCCGGTGCTCCAGGAACCAGGGCCCCGGAAACTGGCAATGACCACCCCCGTACTCCAGTCCGGTCCGGTGCCGGGGTCGGGGGAGCCTGCCGAATATTCGGTGGCGTTCGTCCTTCCGGCCGGCGTGACAGCTGACGGCGCTCCGGTCCCTGCCGATCCCATGGTCAGGATCCGCGCGGTGCCAGGTTCCCTTGCCGCAGTGCTGGGATTCTCCGGCAGCGGTTCGGCATCGGCTTTCCAGAAGCGCAACGACGGCCTGCAGGCTGCGCTCACCCTGGCCGGGCTGACTCCCGTGGGGACGCCGAGATTCGCCCGCTTCGACCCCCCGTTCAAGCCTTGGTTCCTGCGCCACAATGAGGTTGTCCAGGATGTCCTGGAACCCCAGGCGGGTGGAACGGCACCGGGCGCTTAGCTGGAAGCAGCGCTGTAGGTTTCTTTCCCCCTCCCCACCCGATACTTTCCTGCCTGCCCGGAAAGATCCCTATTCGGGCAACCATGCATAAAGGATGGCCAGTCCGCACTCCGCTGCCCCATTCTCTGGGTAGTGGCGCCCTTATGGGTGGTTGCAGGGGGCGCGGAGTCTCCTCCCACTTTCGGTTTTCTGTTGTTATTGCTGAAACTTTACGATAGTTTCTCACTGTGATGCAGGTCGCACTGGTGGGAGCCCGCGGCCATGATGCCAACAAAAGGACGATGATGACCCGCGAGCACAGCACCAGCACCTCCGAACACCGCTTCAAACGCCTGCACGAACGTCTGGGCGGCATCGCCTACGGGGGTGACTACAACCCCGAACAGTGGCCACGCGAGGTGTGGGACCAGGATGTCCGGCTCATGAAGCAAGCGGGCGTCAACCTGGTCACCCTGGCCGTCTTTTCCTGGAGCCGGCTTGAGACAGCCGACGGTCTTTACGACTTTGGCTGGCTGGACGAGGTGATGGACCTGCTGCACCGGAACGGCATCGGCGTGGACCTGGCCACTCCGGACGCCGTCCCGCCGGCCTGGTTGATCGCCCAGCACCCGGACATCCTGCCCGTCCTGGCCGACGGCTCTACGTTCGGCTTCGGCTCCCGACAGCACTTCGACGTCTCCCATCCTGCTTACCGGGAAAAATCGCTGGCCATGGCAGAGAAGATGGGGGAGCGCTACGCTGCCCACCCGGCCCTGCGCATGTGGCATGTAAACAACGAGTACGGACCGGTCTCGTACGGCCCGTACGCCGACCGCGCCTTCCGGGCATGGCTGCAGGAAAAATACGGCGACCTGGAGAACCTGAACCAGGCATGGAGCACCGACGTATGGGGACAGCGCTACTCCGACTGGTCGCAGGTGAACGCACCCGCCCGGCCGCGCACGTGGTCCAACCCGTCCCGCCGCCTTGATTACCACCGGTTCACTTCGGACAGCATGCTGGAGCACTACAAGGCCGAGCGGGACATCCTGCGCCGGTACACGCCAGATTTGCCGATTGTCACCAACTTCATGCGCTTCTACAAGAACAACGATTACTGGGCCTGGGCTGCTGAGGAGGACGCCGCGGCCCTGGACATCTACCCGGACCCGCGCGAGGAAGACGCCCACGTGGCCGCGGCGCTCAACTTCGACCTGATGCGCTCGCTCCGCCGCGGCCAGCCATGGCTGGTGATGGAACAGGCTACCGGCGCCGTCAGCCAGTGGTCCGTCAACGTCTCCAAGCTGCCCGGCAAAATGAGGCTTGGCTCCTACCAGGCCATCGCGCAGGGCGCCGATTCCATCCTCTTCTTCCAGTGGCGCCAGGCCAGGGGCGGCACCGAACGCTTCCACTCCGGCATGGTCAACCACGCCGGGCCCAATACGCGCATTTTCCGGGAAGTTTGTGAACTGGGCCAGGAACTCAAGGGCCTGGCCGGCCTCACCGGCACACGCTCCAGCGCCAAGGTCGCGCTGGTCTTCGACTGGGACTGCTGGTGGGCCCTGGAACTGGGGAACTCCCCGCGCTCGGACCTGAACTACGCCCAGGAAGTCCTCCGCCTCTACCGCCCCTTCTTCGACGCCAACATATCCGTGGACTTCGTGAACACCACCAGCGACCTCAGCCAGTACGGCATGGTGGTCCTGCCGGCGTCGTACCTGCTCACCGACCAGGCCGCCGGGAACATCGAGGACTATGTGGCCCGCGGCGGGCATCTGGTGGCCAGCTACCTCTCCGGCATCGTGGACCAGGACAACACCATCCTCCTGGGCGGCTACCCGGGCGCGCTGCGCAACGTCCTGGGGGTGTGGAGCGAGGAGATGCATCCGCTGGCCGGGGAGGGCGAGGCAGTCAAGCTTTCAACGGCCGACGGCGGTACGGCCTCAGCCGATTACTGGACCGAGCACCTGCACACCACCACGGCTGACGTTGTTGCGAGCTATGCCTCCGGCCGGCTGGAAGGCTCGCCCGCCGTCACCCGCAACAGCTTCGGCGCCGGCACTGCCGTGTACCTGTCGGCCAGGGTGGACAGCTCCTTCCTTGCGGAACTGCTCTCAACTGAACGTGCCGCTGCGGGAATCCGCGCGGAACTGGATGCGCCGCTGGGAGTGCAGGTCCGCCGTCGTGCCGGCAACGGACGCAGCTACCTGCTGGTCCTGAACCACAACGATGCACCCGCCAGGGTGGACGTGGGGCACGGCGGCACAGACCAGCTCACCGGAGCCAATGTCACCGGCACGGTGGAGCTCGCCGCCAACGGCGTGCTGGTGCTGGAGGAAATACCCACTAAAGACTCAACCGCGGAAACGGGCCGGTAGGAGGCAGTCATGGCCATGCGATTGGAAGTACCTCCCGAGGCGGTCCCCACGGACGCCGATGCGCGAACTGAAAAACCGCGGAACAAACCCGGAGGCTGGAAGCTGGCCTTCAGGCGGGACTGGCGGCTCTACACCCTGGTGCTGTTGCCGCTGGCCTACTTCGCCATCTTCCGGTACCTGCCCATGGCAGGCAACGTGATCGCGTTCCGGCAGTTCCAGCCCGGCGGCAGCATTTTCGGCGAGAAATGGGTGGGCCTGAAATACGTCACCCTCTTCATCAACGATCCCAGCTTTTGGCAGGCGTTCCAGAACACCATCATCCTGGGCGTGCTGACACTGCTGTTCTGCTTCCCGATGCCCATCATCTTCGCGCTGATGCTGAACGAACTGCGTTCGCAGAAGTTCAAGAAGTTCGTCCAGACCGTGGCCTACCTGCCGCACTTCATGTCCGTGGTGATCATCGCCGGCATGATCCTGCAGAACTTCTCCATGACAGGCACCGTAAACCAAATTGCCAACTCGCTGTTCGGCACCACGGTTAACTTCACCCAGGACGCCGCGTGGTTCCGGCCCATGTACATCAGCTCCGAGGTGTGGCAGACCATGGGGTGGGGAGCCATCCTCTACCTGGCCGCCCTGACCCGGGTGGACGAATCGCTGTACGAGGCAGCCCGGATCGATGGCGCCAACCGCTGGCAGCAGACCTGGCATGTGACCCTGCCGGCCATCCGGCCCACCATCATCACACTGCTGATCCTCAACATCGGCACGTTCATGGCCGTGGGCTTCGAAAAGATCCTACTGATCTACAACCCGCTGAACTACCAGACCTCGGATGTCATCTCCACCTACCTGTACCGGGTGGGCCTTGAATCGTCGAACTTCAGCTACGCGGCGGCGATCGGCATGTTCGAATCCGTCATCGGCCTCACGCTGATTCTCTCCGCCAACGCCATATCCAAGCGGCTCGCCGGAACGAGCCTGTGGTGAAGGGGACAACTGTGAAAGGGACAGCCGTGAAAGAACCCGGCGCGAAAGCAGCACCAAAGGACACAGGTGTCCTGGTCAAGGACATGAAGGTTTCACGCAGCATGCGGCTGTTCCGGGTGGTGAACCTGGCCTTCCTGCTGGTGGTGGTGTTCCTGACCTTGTATCCGTTCCTGAACATCCTGGCGCAGAGCTTCTCAAGCGAAGGATTCATTAACGCCGGCAAGGTCAACCTGTTCCCCATGGGCTTCAACACCGAGACTTACCAGCTGATCCTGGCCGACTCGGTCTTTTGGCGGAACTACGGCAACACGATTCTGTACACCGTGGTGGCCACGGCTATCTCCATGGTGCTGACCACCAGCTTCGCGTATGCAATCGCGAGGAAGGACCTGAAGGGGCGCAGCCTGTTCATCGGCATCGCGGTGTTCACCATGTTCTTCAATGGCGGCCTGATCCCCAACTATGTGCTCATCACCTCGCTTGGAATGCGGGACACCTTATGGGCCGTAGTGCTGCCCAACGCCATCAGCGTCTTCAACCTGCTCATCATGAAGTCGTTCTTCGAGAACATGCCGCGTGAACTGGAGGAAGCGGCCGCCATTGACGGACTTACCCAGTACGGGGTGCTTTTCAAGGTGGTCCTGCCGCTGAGCAAGGCAATCGTTGCCACCATGGTCCTGTTTTACGCAGTAGCCAACTGGAACTCCTGGTTCCAGGCGTTCCTGTACCTGGACAACCCCGATCTGTTCCCGGTGACCATCTACCTTCGCAACATGATTGCCGGCGTCACCACGGCAGGCTCCGCCGGCGGTACGGCGGAGAACGTGGGCCAGATTGCCGCGAACATCCAGTCCGTCACCATCGTCCTGACCGTGATCCCCATCCTCTGCGTCTACCCCTTTGTCCAGAAGTACTTCTTTTCGGGCGTCATGCTCGGCTCCGTCAAGGAATAACCCTTATGAAAGGAAAACCCATGATCCGCAGACGAGATTTCCTCGGCCTGTCCGCGCTCGCAGCCTTCGGCCTGGTGATGGCGGGATGTGACTCTGACTCCGGCAGCAAGGCCGATACCTCAAAGGCCCGCAATGGTGCGATGGACAGCTTTGGGGTTGGGGACACGTTCAAGGCGACGGCGCCGCTGAGCTTCACCTTCCTGTTCAGCGATCAGCCCACCTACCCATACAAGAAGGACTGGCTCCTGTTCTCCAAGATGGCCAGCGACAACAACGTCACCCTGGAACCGACCATCGTTCCCAGCAGCGACTACGAGCAGAAGCGCAGCCTGTTGATCAGTTCGGGCAAGGCTCCGGAGATAATTGCCAAGACCTACCCGGGGCAGGAGAGCGCGTATGTATCCTCCGGCGCCGTCCTTCCCGTCAGCGACTACGTGGACCTCATGCCGCACTACCAGGACAAGATCAAGAAGTGGAAGCTGGAGCCTGAGATTGCAGGCCTCACCCAGGAGGACGGCAAGTACTACGTCCTGCCCGGTCTGCACGAGGAACTCTGGCCGGACTACACGCTGGCGTTCCGGACCGACGTGCTGGAGAAGGACGGGATCGCGGAGCCCAAGACCTGGGACGAGTTCCGGGAGGTGCTGCGCAAACTCAAGAAGAACCATCCCGATGTGGTGCCCTTTTCCGACCGGTTCAACGGCAACAGCGTGCTGAACATTGCCGGCACCGCCTTTGGCACCGTGGCAGGCTGGGGCCTGGTGGACGGACTGACGTTCGATGAAGGCAAGAAGGAGTTCGCCTTCGGTGCCGGCAGCGGCCAGTTCAAGGATCTTGTGACCTACTTCAACTCCTTGGTTTCGGAGGGGCTGATGGATCCGGAAAGCTTCACGCAGACCGATGATTCCGCCATCCAGAAGTTCACCTCCGGCAAGTCGTTTGTGATCAGCGCCAACTCCCAAAACATCATCACGTACCGCACGTCAATGGAGCAGTCTCTGGGGAAGGGCAACTTCGCCGTCCGAAAGATCACGGTTCCCGGCGGCCCCGCAGGCGATGTCATTGGCGGTTCCCGGCTGGAAAACGGCATCATGCTGAACGCGTCCGTGAAGGACAAGGACAGTTTCGTGGCGCTGATGCAGTACATCGACTGGCTGTTCTACAGCGACGAAGGCCAGGAGTTCGCCAAGTGGGGAGTGCAGGGCACCACCTACAACAAGGAAGGCGGCAAACGCGTCCTGGCCAAGGACATCAACTTCCAGGGCCTGAATCCGGGCGGCACCAAAGACCTGCGCGTGGATTACGGCTTCTCCGGCGGCAACTTCGCCTACGGGGGCACCACGGACCTGCTCCAGTCCACCTTCAATGAGGAAGAGCTGGCCTTCCAAAAGGCCATGAAGAGCAAGAAGCCCAGGCCCGTTGCCCCGCCCGTGCCGTTCAGCGACACCGACCGGGAGCAAGCCACCCTGACTCTCACGCCACTGAAGGACCACGTCAAGCAGAACACCTTGAAGTTCATCACCGGCCAGCGCAGCCTCTCGGAGTTCGACGCCTACGTCAAAGAGCTGGACAGCAAGGGCATGGGCAAATACGTAGAGTTGGCCAACAAGGCCTACAAGGCATACGCCGAAAAGAAGTAGGGCGTACGACGGCGGCCGCGGGCCTTCCGCGGTGACCGAAAGGCAGTCAGTGGTTCAGAAGAAGGCGGAGTACGGAGCCGGCCCCCTGTTCAGGGCGGCCGGTACCGTTGCGGGCGTGATGATGGGCTCGGTCCTCCTGGGGCTGGCCAATATCCTGCTGCTGCCGGCCCTGGTGGCGGCACCCATCGCGGGGGCCTGGCCCCTTGTGGTGGCACTCGTTCCGGCGGGGCCGGCCCTGGTGGCGTGCATGTACGCATTCAACCGAATGGCCGCCGGCCATGAGGGCGGGGTTTACCAGGACTTCGTCCGCGGGTACCGGATGAATCTGGGGCAGGCCCTGCAGGTTTGGGTGCCGTACCTTTTGGTTCTGGCCGTCATCGCGGTCAACCTGGCCGGGCTGTCCTCGCTGCATCCGGGCAACCCGGCCACGCCCGCGCTCAGGCCGGCGATGCTGCTCCTCGCAGTGCTCGTGACCACCGCCGGCCTGAATGCTTTGCTGCTGCTGTCCAGGTTTTCGTTCCGGACCCGGGACCTCTACCGGCTCTCCCTGTACAGCTTCAGTGCCCGGAAGCGGGTTTCACTGGGCAACGCCGGGATCCTGTTCGTCGCGGGAACCCTGCTGCTGGTGACCACTGCGTACCTGCTGCCGGTTCTCGCCGGCACCGTAGTGTTTCTGGTGTGCCTGAACTCCCGGCCGCTGCTGGCGCTGGTTGAGGAGAAATTCACCGCCGCCTGACCGGTCATGGGTGCAGTTCAGCTGGTTCGGGAAGCCGCTGACTGGATGGCCCCGGCGAGGTCGCGGGGACGGCTCCACATGGGCCAATGCCCCGTTGGGAGGTCGATGACGTCGAGGTGTTCAATGTTCGCCACTTCGGCAAACATGGCATGCCCGGAGCGGGCGAGCTCCAGCACCTGCGCGCCCGGGATCGAGCAGCACACCAGGGTGGTCCGGACCTTGTGGCGGGCATCGTTCGTGAGCTCGACGGCCTGACGAAGCACAGGGCCGGGTTCAGGGACAGCCCGGGCCCGAAAACGCTCGAGGACTTCTGGGCTCAGGCCGTCGAGGCTCGCCTGCTGGGCCAGGACATCGAAGGGCGGCAGCGGAAGCTCCGCCAACTCCTCCGGGATGCCCGGGCCGAAGGCGCTTCCCGGTGCCACAGGGCCGGAGTCGACCCACACCACTCGATGGACAAGCTCAGGGTGTCGGTCCAGGACGAGGCTGACGGGGGCGTTTGCCCCGCTGTGGGCGACGAGAGTGGCGGGGTGGTCCCCAGAGGCCCCGAGCTGGCTGATGACGTCCAGGACCGCCGCGGCCTGGTCGTCGAGGGTCTTTGCCGCACGCCCGGGATCGTCCCCGTCGAGACCGGGCAGCGTCATCGCGACGGCGCGGGATTGGTCGGTTGCCAGGTGTTCCAGCACTTCATCCCACGCCCAGGCGCCCAGCCAGTGGCCGGCGATGAGAATGATGACGGGACGGCTTGCAGTAGTTGTCATGCCAATAGCCTCGCAGCCGCCTTGGACAAGGGTGTGTCACTATTTATGTCATGAATCTGCCCGGGCTTGAACGGTGAAGCGGGTCGAACGGCTCCATGCCCTCTCCGAGATATTGCGCCGCAGCGGCAGGCAGGGGGTTTCTGCCGAACGGCTGGCTGCAGAACTTGAGGTATCTGTTCGCACCATCAAGAGGGACCTCGATGCGTTGGAGAACAGCGGTGCGCCGGTATGGTCCCGCCCAGGTCCGGGCGGTGGCTATGGGTTGGCTGCAGGCGGGTCCCTGCCGCCAGTCAGCCTGTCCCCGGCGCAGGCCGTGGCGCTCATGGCAGCGGTGTCCGCTGCGTCGGATGCCCCCTACGCCGATCTGGCAACAGCAGGTGTCCGGAAGATCATGGATGTCCTCGATCCCAAAACACGGGCACGAGCCGACGCGTTGGCCCACCGTGTCTGGGTCAACGCCCTTCCCTCCTCGTCGCGGGCCATCAAGTCGGTACTGGAGGAGGCGATGGCCGAGCAGCGCGTGATTCGCCTTCGCTACACATCCGGGGACGGGACCACCACCACCCGCGACGTCGAGCCGGTGCTGTTCGCAGCCACCAACGGCCAGTGGTACCTGGTTGGGTGGTGCCGGCTGCGCAACGCCATGCGGTGGTTCACCGTTTCGCGTATCGAGCGGGCCAGCGTCACCAAGACGGCCTGCAGTGGCCATGGCATCCATGAGGTTGGGGAACCCCCGGCAAACGCCAGGCCGGTGCACGGCCGGGGGTGAGTCCTCAATCAACCTCTCGGGTCAGTACACGCCCGGAGCGGCGCCACCGTTGCCGGTGTCAGCATGTCCCGGTCAAAACCCACGACGCGGCGACCGCCCTGCAGGATGAGTTCGTGGCTGTGGGTGTCCCGGCTGCTGGAGGTCGACACGTGCAGCTTCACCAGGCCCGGCGTCACCACCCGCTTCAGATCCACCCCTGTGAAGGACGTCCGGTCGGCGTGCACCGTGAACTCGACCCTCGCCGATGCGCCGGCGGCAAGGTCCACCCGGGCGTAGCCAATCAGTTCGCGGAGGGGCCGCACCACCTCGCCCACCGGGTCCTCGAGGTACAGCTGCACCACTTCGGCGCCGTCAACGGGGCCGGTATTGGTCACGGTGCATCCCACGGTGACGGCATCCGCTGTGGACATGGCGTCCGCACTGGCCGAGTGGCAGGAAAAGTCGAAGGTCGTGTAAGACAGGCCGTGCCCAAAGCTGAACAGTGGCGAGGGGTCCAGCGCGCTGACGCCGGACGGCCCAGCCAGGCGGCTGTGCAGGTAGGTGCCGGGTTGTCCGCCGGCAGTTCGGGGTACGGAAACGGGCAGTTTGCCGGACGGGTTGACGGCCCCTGTCAGGATGTCCCAGAGCGCCTCCGCGCCCTCTTCGCCGGGAAAGAAGCCCTGGACGATCGCCCCGGCCCGGTCCGCGAAGTCGCCCAGGGCGTAAGGCCGGCCGCTGAGGACCACGACGACGGTGCGCGTTCCGGCAGCCTCGGCCGCGGTGAGCACCTGGTCGAGCATGCGGTGCTGGTCCCCGGGCAACTGAAGGTCAGCTGCGTCGTTGCCTTCCCCGGAGGTGCCGCGGCCGAAGAGGCCGGCGTTGTCGCCCACCACGATTACGCAGGTGTCCACCGACGCGGCAGTCCGGCAGGCCTCCGCGATCTGTTCGTCCGTGATGGCCTCGCAGGTGCCGGTCGCAGCGCTGCGCAGCGATCCGAAACGGTTTCTGCCTGCCGAGGCCACGGTGGGAACGTGGACACCCATGGGAACGTCCGGGTGTGATGCGCCCACATGCGCGTCAAATGAGTAGCAGCCCAGCATTGCGAATGGATCCTCTGCCAGGGGCCCCACCACGCCAAGCGAGGCCAACGCCGTAACGGGCAGCGGGAGGCTGGCGCCGCCGTCGTGCATCCCGTTGGTCAGCAGCACCAATGACTGGGCGGCGATCTCGCGGGCCAAAGCCCGGTTCCCGGCTGGATCCAGGTCGACGGCTCCGGCGCTGAGGACCGGGGGCGCGGGGTCAAAATCCGGCGCGAGCAGCCCGGCCTCCTGCTTCTGCCGCAGCACCCGGCGAAGGGCGGTGTCCACCAGAGATTCGGGGACCTCGCCGGAGCGCACGCGCTCAAGCAGGGGCGTGCCATAGCAGTTCACTGTAGGCAACTCCACGTCAACGCCCGCTCTGAGTGCCAAGGCGGCTGCATCGCCGGAATCGGCGGCAACGCCGTGGGTGACATGCAGGAAGGCGATGCCGAAGTAGTCGGCAACCACGGTGCCGGCGAAGCCCCACTCGTCGCGCAGCAGCGAGGTCAGCAGTGCGCGGTTGGCGGCTGCAGGAATGCCGTCGGTGTCCGTGTACGCATGCATCACGGAGCGGGCTCCGCCGTGTTTAAGCGCCATTTCGAACGGGGGCAGCATCACGTCCGCCAACTCGCGCGGGCCCATGGACACCGGTGCATGGTTGCGTCCGGCGCGGGACGCAGAGTAGCCAACGAAGTGCTTGAGCGTGGCCACGATTCCGGACCCTTCCAGCCCGGAGACGTAGGCGCTGGCTACCGTGCCCACCAGGTAGGGGTCCTCGCCGATGGTCTCCTCCACCCTGCCCCAGCGCAGGTCCCGCACAACGTCCAGCACGGGAGCCAGCCCCTGGTGGACGCCGAGTGCCCGCATCTGCCCACCAATGAGACCCGCCATCCGCCGGATCAGCGGAGGGTTAAAGGTCGCGCCCCACGCCAGGGGGACGGGGAAAGCCGTGGCCTTCCACGCAGCCAAGCCGGCGAGGCATTCCTCATGGACCTGCGCCGGAATCCGGAAGCGCGAGGCCGCCATGATCTGTTCCTGCGCCGCGGCCAGCCGCCGGGCGCCCTCGAGAGGCTCCAAGGGCACCGTGCCGTACATGCGGGTGATCTGCCCCAGTCCGGAGGCAATCATCTCCTCCCAGGAGCGCGCGTCGCCGGCCATCTCATTCTGCAGCGGCGCTACGGAGCCTCCGTCCGTGGACGCATTAACCCACACACCTGCCAGTTGGGCCAGCTTCTCTTCCAGGGTCATGTGCCGCACCAGCTCATCAATGGAGAGGCGTTCGACGGCGTCACGGGAGCCGTTGCCGGCGGCCGGGGAGGTGATGGCTTGCTTTTCGGCGGCACCGCTGGTCACGGGCGTCTCCTGGGATCGTAGGAAGTTTCTAAGAAACTATCAGAAACTATTGTTTACTTTCTAGGTCCTAAAGCATTGACTCTTCAAAGATAATCCTCCTACGGTTGACAGTGGGCGTGGGATAAGTCTGCGACGGAACCCACGAAACTTCGTGAATGGAATAGAAACTTTCCATTGACTTTGGGACTAGGCGCCCGGAGGCACTTCGGACCACTTCGAAGCCCTGGGGCGCTACCTACATCACTGCAACGACGGAGAAAACATGCGGACGTACAGAGTGGCCATCGTGGGAACCGGCGGGATCGCGGCGGTCCATGCTGACAACCTGGCCCGGACAAACGGCAGGGCGGAGCTGGTGGCGGCATGCGACGTGGACCAGGGCCGGCTGGATGCCTTCGCGGAGAAGCACAGCATCCCTGGTACGTACCTGAGCCTGGCCGATCTTCTGGCAGAGGCCAAGCCGGACATTGTCCACCTCTGCACGCCGCCCATGTTCCACATCGGCCAGGCCATCGAATGCCTCGAAGCAGGCGTCCATGTCCTCTCCGAAAAACCCCCGGCGCTAAGCCTCGCTGACTTCGACCGGCTGGAGACCGCCCAGGCAAAGGGCGGCGCCCAGTTCTCTTGCGTCTTCCAGCACCGGTTCGGGGATGCGGCAGCCGCGGCCTGCCGGCTGATTGGCGGCGGTGACTTCGGCCGTCCCCTGGTGGCCCGGTGCGACACCCTCTGGTACCGGCCGGACAGCTACTGGGAACTTCCCTGGCGCGGAACCTGGGAAGCCGAGGGCGGCGGGCCCACCATGGGTCACGGCATTCACCAGTTCGATTTGCTGTTGCACCTGCTGGGTCCGTGGGAGGAAATCACCGCCATCGCCAGCCGGCAGGCACGGCCTACTTCCACTGAAGACTTGTCCGCCGCCCTGGTCCGGTTCAGTAACGGAGCCGTGGCCACCATTATCAACTCGCTGCTCTCGCCGCGGGAAACCTCGGACATCCGAATCGACTGCGAATTTGCCACTGTGGAGCTGAGCCACCTCTACGGCTACAGCACGGACAACTGGACCATTACGGCAGCGCCCGGCCACGAGGACCAGGTAGGAACAGCGTGGAACGGCGAGCCCTTGGATCAGGGAAGCGGACACGCGGCCCAGTTCCTGGCCATGTATGGCGCGCTCGACGCCGGCCGCCCTCTTCCGGCCGGGGCAGACTCCGCACGGCAAACTCTGGAGTTCGCTGCCGCCCTCTACGCCTCCGCCTTTACCGGAAAATCCGTGCACCGCGGCGAGATCGTCACCGGCCACCCCTTCTACGGGGGCATGGACGGCGAAGGGCTGGGCGCGAAAGTCCTCGAGGAGACAGCCTTCAACCTGACCGCCCTCAAAGCCACCAGCGTCTGAGCCCATACCCAAGGAGGCACCACCATGACCACCCCCACAGCAGCGTCCCTTTCCGCTGTGTCCGCGGCATCACTCAGTTTCCACGACGATGGAGCGGCCCTCACCTTCACAGCCAAAGGCAGGCCTATCGCCACCTATACCTACAAGCCCACGGACGACCAGTACGAGAGTCCGCGGCCGTTCTTCCATCCGCTGACCACCCTGGGCGGGGACGAGGTGACAATTTCCCGCCCGTGGGACCACGTCTGGCATAAGGGACTTTCCTGGGCGCTGCCCAACGTGGGCAAGCACAATTTCTGGGGCGGAGCCACCTACACACGCGCCACGGAGTACGCCAACCTGGACAACAATGGTGCCATGACCCACGGATCCTTCACGGGCATCGACCAATCCGGCCCCGGCATCACGGCGTCGGAATCCCTGACCTGGACCTCGCAGGAAGGGGAACCGGTCATTGCGGAGAGCCGCCGGTTCAGCCTCCGGTTGGTGGAAGACGCTGCCACGGAGAACAGCGAAACCGAGGGGGCATACGCCATCCTCTTTGAGACCAGGATGAGCAATATCTCCGGCGAAGAGATCCGCATCGGCAGCCCCACTACGGAAGGCCGGCACAACGCCGGATACGGTGGCCTCTTTTGGCGCGGCCCCAGGTCCTTTACAGGCGGCGTGTTCCGCAACCAGGAGGATGCGGGTACGGACGAATTCATGGGCACCCGCTCGCCGTGGATCGCCTTCACCGGTACGCATGACGTCACCTGCCGGGCCTCCACCATCGCGTTCGTGGAGGACGGAAATAACCCCGGTGCACCCAACCAGTGGTTTGCCAGGTCGTCCATGTTCGCGTGCCTGGGCTCAGCCCCCTTCTTCAGCGAGGAGGTGCCCCTCCGTGAAGGTGCGCCGCTTTCCTACCGCTACGCCGTGGTGATTGCCGATGGCGGTGTGGACGCCGAACGCGCCCAGGCGCTGGCGGATGCTGCGCAAGCAGCGCTTCGCGATTGGGCGTAACGGATGGCCTCAACGTTTCCGGGCGCCACTGGGCTCTCCGAAATCAGCATCTACGACTGGCCGGGCGCCGACGGTGCAGCCGGCGGGTCGCCGCACGTGCACACCGCTTCCACGGAGGCGTACGTGGTGCTCCAGGGAATCGGCAGGCTGGAGACACTTGACTCGCGCGGCTTCACCTCAACACCGTTGGCGCCTGGGGTGGTGCTTTGGTTTACCCCCGGCACCGTGCATCGCGCCATCAATGATTCGGGTGACCTGAAGGTCCTTGTAGTCATGCAGAATGCCGGGCTGCCCGAACACGGCGACGCCGTGATGACATTTCCGCCCGAGTACCTTGCGCACGCGGAAAAGTACCGGAGCGCAGCGGCGCTGGAACACAAGGACGCCGACGCTGGGCCGGACGCGGGCGAGCACGCCGCGCGCCGCCGTCGTGATTTGGCCCTGGAAGGTTACTTTGCGCTTAAGCAAGCCGTGCTGGTTTCCGGTCCGGCAGCACTGGCCGACTTCCATGCTGCCGCTGCCCGTCTGGTCTCGGACAGGACCAGCGCCTGGGCAGACGTTCTGGCGGAGGGAGCTGCCCGCCAGGCGGAAGTCACCCGGCAGCAGCTGGCCTCTCTGGACACGGCAGAAAGTATCTATCTGTCCGGTGCGCGAACTACGATGGGAAAACGGGAAAACCGCAGAATTTACGGCATGTGTGGCCGGATCCAGACGTGGGAACTTTCCGATACATAGCACCGGGCGCGTGACCCGGGTGAGAGGGCGGTTTCCGTGGTGAGCAAGCAGGACACCAGGCGCGCGACGATCAGTGAGATTGCCCGTGAAGCAGGGGTTTCGGTTCCCACCGTGTCCAAGGTGCTGAACGGGCACGCGCACGTGGCGGCAGAGACGCGTGCCCGGGTGGAGGAGATCATTGCCCGGCGCGATTATGCGCGCCGCCCTGCCAAACGCAGGCAAAAGGCCGGCCTGGTGGACCTGGTGTTTCCGGGGCTGGGCTCGGAATGGGCCCTGGAGATCATCGAGGGCGTAGAACGTGTGGCACAGGACGCCGGCTACGGGACTGTGGTCAGCAGCCTGAGCCTGGACGGCTCGCGCATCCGGCCGTGGCTGGCCAACCTCGCGGAGCGGAAATCGGATGGGCTGCTCATGGCCGTCTACCAGTTGGATGCCAAGCAAATCCAGCGGATCAAGTCCTTGGGGATACCTGTGGTGCTGATCGATCCTGTGGGCCAGCCTGGCCCGGACCTGATGACAGTGGGGGCGGCGAATTGGGAGGGTGGCTATTCGGCCACGGAACACCTTTTGCAGTTGGGGCATAAGCGGATCGCCATGATCGGCGGCCGCGAGGACCTGCAGTGCAGCAGCGCCCGAGAGGATGGCTACATCTCGGCACTGCGCCGCGCGGGCATAGCCCTGGACACGGCGTTGATGGTTCCCGGCGACTTTTCCATCGAAGCGGGCGAGGCTGCAACCCGCAAGCTGCTGGAGTTGTCGGACCGTCCGACGGCGATCTTCACCGGCAACGACGACCAGGCCTTGGGTGCGTACCGGGCTGCGCGTTCCGCCGGGCTCCGCATTCCCGAAGACTTGTCCGTCATTGGGTTTGACGACATTCCGGCGGCCGAGTGGATCGAGCCGGGGCTGACCACGATCCGGCAGCCGGTAGTGCAGATGGCCGAAACTGCCATGCGCGCCCTGCTCCGGCATCTGGATGGTGACGAGGAACTGCCGCAGCGGATCGAGCTCGGCACCGAGCTGGTGGTCCGGGGTTCCACTGCCCCGCCGGCTAAAAAGTAGTCCGCACCCGCCGACGCCCCCTCCCTTTTAGCAGCTTCTTTTAGGGTTTGTGCGCGTCCCGGATGTCCGCAGGGGTCTGGCCCTGCATCACCCAGCGGTTGCCGTCGGGATCGCTGAAGTAGGCGAACAGGACGCCGCCCAGGTCCTGGATTTCGCTGATGTCCGCGCCCCGCCTGACCAGTTTGGCCCGGACCTCGGTGATGTCCGGAACCACCAGTTGCAGTCCCTCCAGGCTGCCCGGCGTCATGGCGGTCATCCCGGTGCCGATGACTACTGATGTGGGCGAACCCGGGGGAGTCAGCTGGACCACCCTCATGCCCGGAATGTGTTCCACGTCGTGGTCCAGGACGAAGCCAAGTTTTTCGGTATAGAACGCTTTCGACCTGTCGACGTCGGAAACCGGGACCTGGACAACCTCAAGACGCATCTGCATCCGGCCACTCTATCTTTGCGGCTCGCGCAAGGGAATGGGAGCCGAACAGACGGGTTTAGCCACGCGAAACCGCGAATTATGAAGCACTCACACGGTATTGCGTCGGGCTTTCCTCAAGGTCCGATCAAGACTTGCTGAATGTTGGCCGAGGACGCGCAGGACGCCCGTTTTCGGTTTCGGTTGGACCATAGGCTCATGCCGATGAGTTTGTCGGGCTTAGCAGCAGGCCCGCCAAATGTGGGGGACCCATATGGGGACCCCGTGAAAATGGGGAAAGAATGCCCGACCACGACACCCTTTTCGGGTTTGTTCCACCTGCGGCGGCACCGAAGCCGCCGCGGAAACCACGCATTTCAACGTTTATTGTTGCCGGCATCACCGCACTGTTCATGCTTTTGGGCGCGCTGAGCGGCGGAGTGGGCGGAGCCCTGATTTTCCTGGGCATTTCAACCGCACTCACCGGCCTTTACGTCCTGCTTACAGGGCGGCGCTCCTGGGCCTGGCTCCCGGCGCAACGCAAGGCCGGCGCCATCGCGATCGCCGCGTCCCTCGCCCTCTTCATCGGCGGGGCCGTCGCCTTGCCGCACGTTGCCAGCGCAGACCTCGAGGCAGCCTCCTCGGAGAGCACCGCCAAGGTGGCGTCCGCCAAAGCGAGCCCAACCGCCACAGCCACGGCTTCGCCGTCGTCCACGCCCACTCCCACCGCTGACAGCACTGGTGAGCCGCTGGACCCGGAGAACCCGGCCGTCCTTGCCGCCGGCGTCACCGCCACCGCCCCCAACGCGCAGCCGGCCTACGCCACAAAGGCGGTCGATCTGTTGGCCACCCTTTCCATCAAGGGCCGGGCGCCGAAAACGGGGTATGACCGGGCGCAGTTCGGCCAGGCGTGGCTGGACGTGGACCGCAATGGCTGCGATACCCGCAACGACATCCTCCGGCGGGACCTCACCGGCATCACTTACACGAACAGTGTTCCCTGCAAAGTCCAGACAGGGACCCTGGCGGATCCCTACACGGGCAAGACCATCAGTTTTGTCCGTGGCTCGGGGACCAGCACTGCCGTGCAGATCGACCATGTGGTGGCGCTGAGCGACGCGTGGCAGAAGGGCGCGCAGCAGTTGACCACCGAGCAGCGGACGGCGTTCGCGAATGATCCGCTGAATCTCCAGGCAACGGACGGCCCCACCAACCAGCAAAAGGGCGACGGCGACGCGGCCACCTGGCTGCCCCCGAACAGGCCCTTCCGGTGTGAGTATGTGGCCCGGCAGATCTCGGTGAAGGCGACATATGGGCTGTGGGTGACACAGGCGGAGCACGACGCGATGGCCCGCATCCTCGGTGACTGCTCCGGACAGTTGGCTCCGACCAGCCAACAGTCCCCGGCTCCCGCACCGGCGGTGGCTGAACCGGCGCCTGCCGCGGCTGCTCCTGCTCCGGCGGCGGTTGCCCCCGCACCGGCACCGGTCGCTCCGGCGCCCGCGCCCGTTGTCCCGGCGGCACCTGCGCCGGCTGCACCCGCACCTGCTCCCGCCGCACCGGCACCTGCCGCCGTCTACTACGCCAACTGCACTGCGGCGAGGGCTGCGGGAGCTGCGCCGCTCTACGCCGGCCAGGCCGGCTACCGGTCCGCACTGGACCGCGACTCCGACGGCATCGCCTGCGAGTAGGCCCGTTCTTGTCCGGACTCTCCGGACGCGATTTCAACACCATCACACGCATTCCTAGGGGGAATCATGAAAACAAGTCCCATGCCTGCCGCCGGCAGGTTGAAGAAGACGCTGGCTCTGGCTGTGCTTGCCGGCCTCATGCTGACGGGCTGCGGCGGCAAGCAGGCGGCGACGCAGCCTGCAGCAGCCGCAACCGCTGTTGCGCAAACGATCGAGACCGTCACCGTTCCGTCCGTGACGGGTTTGGCCCTGGACAAGGCCACGGACCAGCTGAAAGACCTTGGGTTTGAAGTTGATGCCAAGGACACGGCCCACGGCAAGTCGATCATGGTCAAGAGCAACTGGCAGGTGACCACCCAGGACCCAGCCAACGGTGCAAAGGCTGACAAGGGGTCCACGGTGCATCTCGGCGTCAAGAGCCTTGACGATATTGCGGCGGAGAAGGCTGCGGCCGACAAGGCGGCAGCTGACAAGGCCGCGGCCGAGAAGGCGGCTGCTGCTGCGAAGGCGGCCGCTGAGAAAGCCGCTGCCGACAAGGCCGCCGCCGATCAGGCAGCCGCTGCGAAGGCTGCCGCGGCTAAGCAGGCCGCGCAGGCTCCCGCACCTGCTCCTGTGGCAGTTCCTGCCGCACCAGCCCCCGTGCAGGCTCCGGCAGCTGCCTACTACGCCAATTGCACTGCAGCCAAGGCCGCGGGTGCGGCGCCTTTGTACAGGGGACAGTCGGGGTACAGCTCTTCCCTTGACCGCGACGGCGACGGCGTCGCCTGCGAGCGTTAGCCAGGCGGGGCAGTGCTAAGACGAGCCGCGGATCCTCCTTTCCGGAGGTATCCGCGGCTCGTGGCTTTAAGGGCCAACCGAGGAAATTGAGGTCGGGGCCGGAAATGGGGGAGGCCAGACAGCATGTGCGGCAGCACACACCAGGGAATTACGACGGCGGGAGGCCGCTTGGGTGCCCCGACGGCCGTTCCTGCCCCGGGATTCCGCGGATCTTCACCCGCTAGGGGGTCGATTTGCGGTTGGGTGTGGGGGCGGGTATTGTTTTCTGAGTCGCCGCCGCTGAAGCGGAAAGATAGCGGCCAAACCCCTTACTGAACGGCCTGGAAATGGTTCGCCTCTTGGCGTGCCGGACGCGGGTGGGGCTGGTTTTGGAGTGGAGTGGATCGCGGTAACGCTGATTTGCGAAGCTTGTTGGAACCGGGTAAGTTTGGAAAGTTGCTCCGGAGCGAGCCTGGACGTTGGTTTGGGTGGTGCCGGGTGTGTCTGTTGTTTGAGAACTCAATAGTGTGCCAAGTTTGTTGATACCGATTATGTATGTAATTGGTTGATTGTGCTGTGCCGCCACCCCGTGGTGTGCATGGTGTTTTTGGCTGGTTTCAAATTTTGTGCAGCTGTTTCTGCCGTTATTTCCGGTGGTTGTGGTTGTGTCTGTTTTTGTTTTACTTCAACGGAGAGTTTGATCCTGGCTCAGGATGAACGCTGGCGGCGTGCTTAACACATGCAAGTCGAACGATGATGCCAGCTTGCTGGTGGATTAGTGGCGAACGGGTGAGTAACACGTGAGTAACCTGCCCTTGACTCTGGGATAAGCCTGGGAAACTGGGTCTAATACCGGATATGACCTTCCATCGCATGGTGGTTGGTGGAAAGCTTTTGTGGTTTTGGATGGACTCGCGGCCTATCAGCTTGTTGGTGGGGTAATGGCCTACCAAGGCGACGACGGGTAGCCGGCCTGAGAGGGTGACCGGCCACACTGGGACTGAGACACGGCCCAGACTCCTACGGGAGGCAGCAGTGGGGAATATTGCACAATGGGCGAAAGCCTGATGCAGCGACGCCGCGTGAGGGATGACGGCCTTCGGGTTGTAAACCTCTTTCAGTAGGGAAGAAGCGTAAGTGACGGTACCTGCAGAAGAAGCGCCGGCTAACTACGTGCCAGCAGCCGCGGTAATACGTAGGGCGCAAGCGTTATCCGGAATTATTGGGCGTAAAGAGCTCGTAGGCGGTTTGTCGCGTCTGCCGTGAAAGTCCGGGGCTCAACTCCGGATCTGCGGTGGGTACGGGCAGACTAGAGTGATGTAGGGGAGACTGGAATTCCTGGTGTAGCGGTGAAATGCGCAGATATCAGGAGGAACACCGATGGCGAAGGCAGGTCTCTGGGCATTAACTGACGCTGAGGAGCGAAAGCATGGGGAGCGAACAGGATTAGATACCCTGGTAGTCCATGCCGTAAACGTTGGGCACTAGGTGTGGGGGACATTCCACGTTTTCCGCGCCGTAGCTAACGCATTAAGTGCCCCGCCTGGGGAGTACGGCCGCAAGGCTAAAACTCAAAGGAATTGACGGGGGCCCGCACAAGCGGCGGAGCATGCGGATTAATTCGATGCAACGCGAAGAACCTTACCAAGGCTTGACATGAACCGGACCGCTGCAGAAATGTGGTTTCCCCTTTGGGGCTGGTTTACAGGTGGTGCATGGTTGTCGTCAGCTCGTGTCGTGAGATGTTGGGTTAAGTCCCGCAACGAGCGCAACCCTCGTTCTATGTTGCCAGCACGTGATGGTGGGGACTCATAGGAGACTGCCGGGGTCAACTCGGAGGAAGGTGGGGACGACGTCAAATCATCATGCCCCTTATGTCTTGGGCTTCACGCATGCTACAATGGCCGGTACAAAGGGTTGCGATACTGTGAGGTGGAGCTAATCCCAAAAAGCCGGTCTCAGTTCGGATTGGGGTCTGCAACTCGACCCCATGAAGTCGGAGTCGCTAGTAATCGCAGATCAGCAACGCTGCGGTGAATACGTTCCCGGGCCTTGTACACACCGCCCGTCAAGTCACGAAAGTTGGTAACACCCGAAGCCGGTGGCCTAACCCCTTGTGGGAGGGAGCTGTCGAAGGTGGGACTGGCGATTGGGACTAAGTCGTAACAAGGTAGCCGTACCGGAAGGTGCGGCTGGATCACCTCCTTTCTAAGGAGCACCTCCAACTCCTCTGTGCTGGTGAATGCCGGTGTGGGGGGTTGTCAGGAAGCAAGCCCGCAGCATGGACGATTGTTCCGTGGCGGGTGCTCATGGGTGGAATATCAACAAATAGGTGCCTGGTGGCACGGACTGGTGTGGTTAGTACGAATGTTTTGTTCTTCTCTTCGGGGGAGGGCGGGTGTTCTGGAACGCGGCTGGTTTGGGTTGCTGGGTAGTGTTTGGCACACTGTTGGGTCCTGAGGCAACAGGGCCGGGGGGTTTTCCCTTCGGGTTTGTTTGTTTCTGGTTTCCCTGCCGTGACGTTCCGTGCGCCTGTTTGGGTGTGTGGGGTGTGTGGTGTGGGGTTGTTGTTTGAGAACTACATAGTGGACGCGAGCATCTTGTATAAGAAGCAATTTCCAAGATTAATGAACCTGGATCTGGCTGCGCTGTTGATGTCCTTTGGGTGTTGGGGTGTGGTTGGTTTCTGTGGTTCTCTCGAGAAATGTTTTTGATCTTTGTGGTCAAGTTTTTAAGAGCACACGGTGGATGCCTTGGCATTAGGAGCCGAAGAAGGACGTAGGAATCTGCGATAAGCCTGGGGGAGTCGATAACCGGACTGTGATCCCAGGGTGTCCGAATGGGGAAACCCCGCCGAGCGCGCGAGTGACTCGGTGACCCGTACCTGAACACATAGGGTGCGTGGGGGGAACGCGGGGAAGTGAAACATCTCAGTACCCGCAGGAAGAGAAAACAATAGTGATTCCGTTAGTAGTGGCGAGCGAACGCGGATCAGGCTAAACCGTTCCATGTGTGATAGCCGGCGGGCGTTGCATGGTCGGGGTTGTGGGACTTTCCATACCAGTTCTGCCGGGCTGGTGGGGTGTGATGTGCGCGCATAGGTGAACGGTTTTGAAAGGCCGGCCAGAGAGGGTGTTAGTCCCGTAACCGTAATGTGTTTGTACCGCCTGTGAGAGTATCCCAAGTAGTACGGGGCCCGAGAAATCCCGTGCGAATCTGTCAGGACCACCTGATAAGCCTAAATACTCCCTAATGACCGATAGCGGACCAGTACCGTGAGGGAAAGGTGAAAAGTACCCCGGGAGGGGAGTGAAACAGTACCTGAAACCGTGTGCTTACAATCCGTCGGAGCCAGTCTGATTCTGGTGACGGCGTGCCTTTTGAAGAATGAGCCTGCGAGTTAGTGTTACGTCGCGAGGTTAACCCGTGTGGGGCAGCCGTAGCGAAAGCGAGTCTGAATAGGGCGTGTGAGTGGCGTGATCTAGACCCGAAGCGAAGTGATCTACCCATGGCCAGGTTGAAGCGACGGTAAGACGTCGTGGAGGACCGAACCCACTTCAGTTGAAAATGGAGGGGATGAGCTGTGGGTAGGGGTGAAAGGCCAATCAAACTTCGTGATAGCTGGTTCTCCCCGAAATGCATTTAGGTGCAGCGTTGCGTGTTTCTTGCTGGAGGTAGAGCTACTGGATGGCTAATGGGCCCTACAAGGTTACTGACGTCAGCCAAACTCCGAATGCCGGTAAGTGAGAGCGCAGCAGTGAGACTGTGGGGGATAAGCTTCATAGTCGAGAGGGAAACAGCCCAGACCACCAACTAAGGCCCCTAAGCGTGTGCTAAGTGGGAAAGGATGTGGAGTTGCCCAGACAACCAGGAGGTTGGCTTAGAAGCAGCCACCCTTAAAAGAGTGCGTAATAGCTCACTGGTCAAGTGATTCCGCGCCGACAATGTAGCGGGGCTCAAGTACACCGCCGAAGTTGTGGCATTCACATTTTAGCTAAGCCCTTGTGGTTCAGGCGTGTGGATGGGTAGGGGAGCGTCGTGTGGGCGGTGAAGTCGCGGTGTAAACCAGCGGTGGAGCCTACACGAGTGAGAATGCAGGCATGAGTAGCGAAAGACGGGTGAGAAACCCGTCCGCCGAATGATCAAGGGTTCCAGGGTCAAGCTAATCTGCCCTGGGTAAGTCGGGACCTAAGGCGAGGCCGACAGGCGTAGTCGATGGACAACGGGTTGATATTCCCGTACCGGCGAAAAACCGCCCATGCTGAGCGGGGGATACTAACTGCCCGAAGCCTGCCCGAGCGCCCTTGTGGTGTGAGGGTTTTGGTGGAGCGCAGGACCTGATCCCGGGAGGCAAGCGTATTAACAGGTGTGACGCAGGAAGGTAGCCGAGCCGGGCGATGGTTGTCCCGGTCTAAGGATGTAGGGCGAGTGGTAGGCAAATCCGCCACTCATGGTGCCTGAGATCTGATGGGACCCCCGTTTGGGGGGATTTGGTGATCCTATGCTGCCGAGAAAAGCATCGACGCGAGGTTTTAGCCGCCCGTACCCCAAACCGACACAGGTGATCAGGTAGAGAATACCAAGGCGATCGAGAGAATTATGGTTAAGGAACTCGGCAAAATGCCCCCGTAACTTCGGGAGAAGGGGGGCCCCAACCTTGATACACCCTTTGCGGTGTGGAGGGGATCGGGGCCGCAGAGACCAGGGGGAAGCGACTGTTTACTAAAAACACAGGTCCGTGCGAAGTCGCAAGACGATGTATACGGACTGACTCCTGCCCGGTGCTGGAAGGTTAAGAGGACCGGTTAGCCGCAAGGCGAAGCTGAGAATTTAAGCCCCAGTAAACGGCGGTGGTAACTATAACCATCCTAAGGTAGCGAAATTCCTTGTCGGGTAAGTTCCGACCTGCACGAATGGAGTAACGACTTCCCCGCTGTCTCAACCATAAACTCGGCGAAATTGCAGTACGAGTAAAGATGCTCGTTACGCGCAGCAGGACGGAAAGACCCCGAGACCTTTACTATAGTTTGGTATTGGTGTTCGGAGTGGCTTGTGTAGGATAGGTGGGAGACGTTGAAGCCCGGACGCCAGTTCGGGTGGAGTCATCGTTGAAATACCACTCTGGTCACTTTGGACATCTAACTTCGGCCCGTAATCCGGGTCAGGGACAGTGCCTGATGGGTAGTTTAACTGGGGCGGTTGCCTCCTAAAAAGTAACGGAGGCGCCCAAAGGTTCCCTCAGCCTGGTTGGCAATCAGGTGTCGAGTGTAAGTGCACAAGGGAGCTTGACTGTGAGAGAGACATCTCGAGCAGGGACGAAAGTCGGGACTAGTGATCCGGCGGTACATTGTGGAATGGCCGTCGCTCAACGGATAAAAGGTACCTCGGGGATAACAGGCTGATCTTGCCCAAGAGTCCATATCGACGGCATGGTTTGGCACCTCGATGTCGGCTCGTCGCATCCTGGGGCTGGAGTAGGTCCCAAGGGTTGGGCTGTTCGCCCATTAAAGCGGTACGCGAGCTGGGTTTAGAACGTCGTGAGACAGTTCGGTCCCTATCCGCTGCGCGCGCAGGAAATTTGAGAAGGGCTGTCCTTAGTACGAGAGGACCGGGACGGACGAACCTCTGGTGTGTCAGTTGTACTGCCAAGTGCACCGCTGATTAGCTACGTTCGGATGGGATAACCGCTGAAAGCATCTAAGCGGGAAGCTCGCTTCGAGATGAGATTTCCATACACCCTCGGGTGTGAGAGGCCCCCAGCCAGACCACTGGGTTGATAGGCCGGATGTGGAAGCGAGGACTAACGACTCGTGAAGCTGACCGGTACTAATAGGCCAACAACTTACACCACACAGATACATACAAACTCTGCTTGCGTCCACTATGTGGTTCCCAACCAACAACCCCCCAACACACGGGGTTGTCACGGCACGGAACCACCACAACTGAATAACAACACCACAATGTTGTAACCACCAGACTTCCCACCCCCGAACAAAACACCGGGCGGGCGGGTACAAGGGTTACGGCGGTCATAGCGTGGGGGAAACGCCCGGTCCCATTCCGAACCCGGAAGCTAAGACCCACAGCGCCGATGGTACTGCACCCGGGAGGGTGTGGGAGAGTAGGTCACCGCCGGACACACATTGGTCGAGGCCCCAACCACCAGGTTGGGGCCTCCCACATTTAACCCACCAATCACCACAACGCGATCCCGCACCTGGGCCCCGTGACGCGCCATCAGCTTTCGTCCCCTCACCGGTGACGCGACACCACGTCCCGCGCCACGACAGAAGACTCTCACGAAGTGATGAGGCGTGGCCGGCGAACGGGCCGGATGTGATGGCGCATCCCGCGAAAACCCACAGGATGTGATGGCGCATCCCGCGGAAACCTGCAGGATGTGATGGCGCGTCACGGGTAGGAAGGGTAATAGGGGCTTCGGATTGTTGAACAATCCGAGTTTTTAGGGCATTCTTGGATGAACAGCAATCCGAGACGGAGATCACAATGCCCAGCATCGACCTGAACAGCGACGTCGGCGAGTCCTTTGGGAACTGGTCCTTCGGAGACGACGCGGCCATCTTTGAAAGTGTGTCCAGCGCCAACGTGGCCTGCGGCTTCCACGCCGGCGACCCTGTAGGCATCATGGCCACCTGCCAGGCCGCCGTGAAGGCCGGCGTCACCGTGGGCGCACACCCCGGTTACCGGGACCTTGCCGGCTTCGGCCGGCGCTTCGTGGACATGACCCCGGCCGAGCTGACCGCCGATGTGGTCTACCAGATCGGCGCAGTCCAGGCCGTGGCCCTCGCCGCCGGCACTGCCGTCCGCTACGTCAAGCCGCACGGTGCGCTCTACAACACCATCGTCACCCACCCGAAGCAGGCTGGGGCCGTTGTGGCAGCCATCCTCGCAGTGGACCCCACCCTGCCCCTTATGGTGCTCCCCAACTCCGAGATCCAGCGCCAGGCCGAAGCCGCGGGCCTGCGGACCGTGGCCGAGGCCTTCGCTGACCGTGCCTACAACCCGGACGGCACCCTGGTCTCCCGGCGCGAACCCGGCGCCGTGCTGCACAAGGTGGAGGACGTCGTCGAGCACGTACTGCGCCTGGCCGGGGACGGCGTAGTCCGCGCCATCGACGGATCGCTGGTTCCCGTCCACGCCGAAAGCATCTGCCTGCACGGTGACACCCCCGGCGCCGTGGCAATGGCTGCCGCCGTCCGTGCCGCACTGGTGGACGCCGGCATCCGGATCGAAAGCTTCGCCTAGCATGGCCGCCACGCAGCAGCAGCGCACCGCCACTGCCCCTCGCCCGGAGCTGACCGGGATCCGGCGCGCGGGTGACCGGGCCATCCTGGTGGAGCTGTCCTCCCTCGATGCCGTCCTCAGCCTCCAGGCGCAGCTGACCGCACACCCGCAGCCGGGCCAGATCGACGTCATCGCAGCCGCATCAACCGTCCTTGTCACCGCGGATTCGCCCCAGGCAGTCCAGGCGCTGGCCGCGCACGTCCGCGGGCTGGACCTTGAGGCGCCAGCGGACACCGAGAGCGCGCTGGTCACCATCGACGTGGTGTACGACGGCGAGGACCTGGACGAGGTGGCGTCGCTCACCGGACTGGGCCGTGAGGGAGTGGTGGCCGCGCATGCCGGCCAGCTCTGGACCGCAGCCTTTGCCGGATTCGCACCGGGCTTCGCCTACCTCAGCGGCGAAAACCCCAGCCTCGAAGTCCCGCGGCGCCGATCCCCGCGCACGGCTGTGCCCGCCGGCGCTGTGGCCTTGGGCGGCGCGTACTCGGCCGTCTACCCGCGGCAGTCGCCGGGCGGCTGGCAGTTGATCGGCCGGACCGAAGCCGCCATGTGGGACCTGGACCGGGAAAATCCCGCCCTCATCCGCCCCGGCGATACCGTCCGCTTCAAGGCCGTCCGCAGCCACGCCATCATGACGGAACGGCCCAAAGTCCCAGCCAACCGGACGGCAGAGCACCAGGGGCACGCAGGCCTTGCCGTCCGCAAACCGGGGCTGCAGGCCACGATGCAGGACCTGGGCCGGCCGGGCTTCGCCTCGCTCGGCGTCAGCAGCGCCGGCGCCATGGACCGCGGAGCCCTGCGCCGCGCCAACCGCCTGGTGGGCAACGCCGAAGGCGCAGCCGGCATCGAACTCCTCTTCGGCGGCCTCGAACTTGAGGCCCTCACCGACCAGGTCCTGGCCGTCGCCGGAGCGGCCGTCCCGCTGCAGATCACACCGGGGGCAGACTCAAAAGAGGACAGGCATCGGACGACGGCGGCGCGGCACCCCGCGTGCGACGCCCCCTTCGCGCTGTTGGCGGGGGAGAGGCTGACCGTGGGCACCCCCACGGCAGGGCTCCGCTCCTACGTCGGCGTCCGCGGTGGACTCGGTGGCCCCGATGCTCTCGGCAGCCGCTCCACGGACACCATGTCAGGGATCGGCCCCGAGCCGCTCGAAGCGGGAACCATCCTGCCGGTGCACGCCGCCAAACCGGGCAGCGTGGTGGGCCACCCGGAAGTGTCCCCCCTTCCGATTCAGGACGGGGCGACCGTGCTGCGGGTGGTCCCCGGGCCCCGGCAGGACTGGTTCAGCACCGACACGCTGCAGGACTTCCTGGCCCAGGAATGGACCGTCACGCCGCAGTCCAACCGGATCGGTCTGCGCCTCAACGGCCAGCCGCTCAGCCGCAGCCGGGACGGCGAACTCGCCAGCGAAGGAACCGTCCGCGGCGCCGTGCAGGTGCCGCCGGAAGGCCAGCCCGTCCTGTTCCTCTCCGACCACCCGGTGACCGGCGGGTACCCGGTGATTGCCGTCGTCGTCCATGCCGACCTGGACAAGGCCGCCCAGCTTCCCCCGGGCACAACCGTCCGGTTCACCGCCGCAGCTCCTCCGGCAGAACTGCCCGAAACACCTAAGGAAAGCCCCCATGCGTAAAGTCCTCATTGCCAACCGCGGCGAAATTGCCGTCCGGATCGCCCGGGCCTGCGACGATGCAGGCCTGGAAAGCGTGGCCGTCTACGCCGACCCGGACGCCGACGCGCTGCACGTCTCCGCCGCCACCGAGGCCTACTCGCTGTCAGGCTCCCGGCCCCAGGAAACCTACCTGGACATCGACAAGCTCCTCGCCGTTGCGGCGAAAAGCGGCGCCGACGCCGTCCACCCCGGCTACGGCTTCCTGTCCGAGAACGCCGGCTTCGCCCAGGCCGTAATCGACGCCGGCCTGACCTGGATCGGCCCCTCCCCGGAGACCATCCGGCTCCTGGGCGACAAGGTCAGCGCCCGCGAGGTGGCGGTCCGGGCCGGTGCCCCGCTGGCACCCGGCAGCGACGGACCGGTGGCCAGTGCCGCGGAGGTCCGTGCCTTCGCCGAAAAGGTGGGCCTTCCCGTGGCCATCAAGGCGGCGTTCGGCGGCGGCGGGCGTGGCCTCAAGGTGGTCCGGGACCAGGCCGACATCGAGGAAAGCTTCGACTCCGCGGTCCGCGAATCCCTGGCCGCCTTCGGCCGGAGCGAATGCTACGTGGAGAAGTTTTTGGACCGGCCGCGCCACGTGGAGGCCCAGGTCATCGCGGACACGCACGGCAACGTGGTGGTCGTGGGCACCCGCGACTGTTCGCTGCAGCGCCGCCACCAGAAACTCGTGGAGGAAGCCCCCGCCCCCTTCCTCACCGCTGAGCAGCGGGCCGCCATCCACGCCTCGGCCAAGGCCATTTGCCGCGAGGCGGGCTACGTCGGTGCCGGCACCGTGGAGTACCTGCTGGACGGCACGGGGTTCCTGAGCTTCCTGGAGGTTAACACCCGCCTGCAGGTGGAGCATCCCATCACCGAGGAGACCTCCGGGGTGGACCTGGTGGCCGCCCAGCTGTCCATCGCGGCGGGGGAGAAGCTTCCCATCCTCGAGGACCCGGAGCCGCGCGGGCACGCCTTTGAGTTCCGGATCAACGCCGAGGACCCGGGCCGCGGCTTCCTGCCGTCCCCCGGCACCGTGGAAACCTTCGAAGCCCCCACCGGTCCCGGGATCCGGGTGGACACCGGCGTCCGTTCGGGCTCGGTGGTCCCCGGGCAGTTCGATTCCCTGCTGGCCAAACTCGTGGTGACCGGGGCGGACCGCCAGCAGGCGCTCCGCCGCGCCCGCCGCGCCCTGCGGGAGTTCCGCATCGGCGGCCTGGCCACCGTGCTGCCGTTCCACCGCGCGGTGGTGGACGCGCCGGACTTCACCCGGACGGACACGCTGGGCGTCTACACCACCTGGATCGAAAACGAATTCACCACCGCCCTTGAGGCGGATCCGGCCTTCAGTCCCGCCGCGCCGGAGGAGCCCCGCCGAACCATCGGCATCGAGGTGGACGGCAAGCGGATGGAGCTGGGACTCCCCAAGGCGCTGCTCGATTCCCTGCTCGACGGCGGCGGCAGGGGACGCGCAGCGGCTCCGCAGGACGGCGGGGAGGCTGCGGCGGAGAAGAACGACGGCGACCTGCTGGCCACCATGGCCGGCACCGTGGTCAAGTGGCTGGCTGAGCCCGGGGCCAGCGTCGAGGAAGGCGAAGCGGTGCTGGTGCTCGAAGCCATGAAGATGGAGACGGCCGTGGCCGCCCACCGCGCCGGCACCGTCGGGGAGCTGTACGCGGCGGCCGGAGACGCCGTCGGGCCCGGGCAGGTGCTCACCACCATTTCCTGAACGCACCTCACGAGGGCATCCGCGCGAACACGCGGCACACCGCCAGGCTGAACCAGAGCTGGAGGTCGTGGAACCTGTCCCGGAGCAGGTGGCCGGTGAAGAGCCCTGACGGCTCCTGGTGCGCGGCCAGCCAGTCGCGCGCCTGGCCGGTTTTTTCCGTTCGAAGGCCGGGGTGGATGATGCTGATCGCGTCGAGGGCGGAAACGAGGTCCGTCATCCAGAAGGGAAAGCAGAACTCGGTCCAGTCGGAGACGCGGCCCTTATCAGGATAGGCGTCCGGCTCGAAGAAGCGGCCCGCCAGCATTTCCGCAGCCTTCTGTGCGGAGGTGCTTGCGCGGTGCGCGGGATGGGCCGCGTAGGCCCTGAGCACCACCCCGGTGATCAGGTGCGAGAACGGCTGCGACGGATCGCCGGGAATGGTCTGCGGCTCGTCCAGCGCGTCCAGCTTCCTCCCCCGGGTGCGGAGGGGAAGGGCCCAGCCGCCGTCGTCCTGCCGCGACGCCTCAAGCCAGCTGAACGCGCGTTCCACGCGCGGGTGGTCGCCGTACCCCGCTTTGCACAGGAGCCCGATGAGGGCCGCCGTGTAGTTGGGAGACACCTGGTTGCCGTAAATCCCCCGAAGGTCACCTGGCTCGGACTGGTGTGAAAGCACATAACCGGCGGCCGCGGCGATGGCCGGATGCCGGCGGGTGAGCCCGAACATCTCCACGAGGAACCCGAGTTGCCGGTAGGTCTCCAGCAGGTCGTAATCCATGCGGTCCCGGGGCCGTCTTCCCGGATAGGCCCACGACCCATCCGCCGCCTGGTGCCGCAGGATCCGGCGCGGGACCGGAAGGTCCCAGAGTGCCTCATCGGCCGCCGGGGCGGCCGGCAGCCCTCCCGGTCCGGGGACCAGCTCGCGGACGGCCCAGGAGCGCACGGCGGGGTGACCGCTGGACAGCAGCGGGGCGATCGGGTCGAACCGGAGGCCGTCAAGCCACGTCATGGTCACCATGATGGCGGAATACGTCCGGTGCGGACAGGGCACCGCTGTCCTGCCCGATATCGTGGTGCCATGACGTTTGACGAGGTACTGGCCGATCTCCAAGCCCAGGCCAGGACCACAAAGCACGCCGAAACGGGCCTCTGGGTGGCCGCCCAGCTGCGCAGCCGCATCGCCGCCGGCCAGCTGGCTCCCGGATCAAAGCTCGCCGAGGAAGCCCTCCGCGAGGCCCTCGGCGTGTCCCGCAACACCCTGCGGGAAGCATTCACGGCGCTCCATGCCGAACACATCGTGACCCGCATCCCCAACCGGGGTGTGTTCGTGGCCCACCCCACGGCATACGACATCCGCGAAATCTACCGGGTGCGCCGGTTCCTGGAGCCCGCGGCGGTCCTGTGGTCCGGCGATGCCCCGCTGGAGCCCCTGGCGGCAATCATCAAGGCCGCCAGGGCGGCCGCCGCCGACGGCGACATCCCCGGCATGGCCAGCGCCAACCAGGACTTCCACCGCGCCATCGTTGACCGCTCCGGCAGCGAGCGGCTCAACAGCCTCATGGACCAGGTGCTGGCCGAGATGCGCCTGGTGTTCCACTCCATGGCGGCCAACCCTGCCTTCCACGAGCCCTACGTGGAGGACAACGCCCGGATAGTGGACCTCCTGGAAGCCGGTGAGCTGGCCGCGGCAGCGGACTTCCTGGCCGCCTACCTGGACCGCGCGGAAGCGCAGCTGCTCGCCGCCGTCGGCCGCTAGCCAACCCTTCCCCAAAAAAGGGGGTTGCAGGATTGTTGAACAAAAAGCTATGCTTTAGATCACACCGTTGTTCTGCAGCTCACTTAACCCTGCAGCCCTAACGTGTCCGGGGCTCCCGCCCCTCGGCGCCGTCACCCCCACCACCACACTCACGGACGCGCCGGCCCCCACTTTCGCAGACCCGTCACGGGTCCCCTGGGAAGGGATAATCATGCTTGTACTCATCGGGGTGCTGCTGGTGATCGTTGGCTTCGCCATCCGCCTGAACCCCCTGATTGTCGTCACCGTTGCGGGTATCGTCACCGCACTTCTGGGCGGCATGAACCCCGCGCAGATCCTCGACTCGTTCGGAACCGGTTTTGCCAGCAGCCGCTCGGTCACCATCTTCGTGGCCGTGCTGCCCGTGGTGGGAATCATCGAGTTCTTCGGGCTGCAGGAACAGGCCAAGGTCCTCATCGGCCGGCTCGCCAAGCTGACGGCAGGCCGGGTCCTGATCGGCTACCTGGCCGTCCGCCAGATCACCGCCGCCGTCGGCCTGAACAGCATCGGCGGCCACGCCCAGACCGTCCGCCCGCTGGTGTTCCCCATGGCCGAAGGCGCAGCGCTGCGCCGCTACGGGCACGTCCCGGACAAGATCAGCGAGAAGATCAAGGGCCACTCCGCCGGGGCGGACAACGTGGGCGTGTTCTTCGGCGAGGACGTGTTCGTCGCCGTCGGCTCCATCCTGCTGATCACCACGTTCGTGGACACCACGTACCACCTCCACCTGGAACCGCTCCAGCTGGCCCTCTGGGCCATCCCCACCGCCATCGCGGCCTTCCTCATCCACGGCTTCCGGCTCCTGCGCCTGGACAAGCAGCTGGACAAGGAATACCGCGAATACGAGCTCACCGCCCAGAAGGAAACCGCAGGAGAAGCGAAATGATTAACGTTGAAGCCGTCTACTGGCTGATCGGCCTTCTGTTCGTCGCCTGGGCATCACTCATTGCCGCCGACACCAACCACCCCCGCCGCTGGGGCAGCTCCTCCTTCTGGGGCCTGCTGGGCCTGTGCTTCTTCTACAGCACCTGGGTCCAGGCCGGCACGGCGCCCGGCTGGATCCTGGGCATCGCCGTCCTGGTCCTGGTGGTGCTGGCCTCCACCGGCCTGCTGGGCCACGGCAAGCACCGCACCTCCACCGGCCACGAGCGCGAGGCCTTCGCCAAGCGCTTCGGCAACAAGCTCTTCATCCCGGCCCTGACGCTGCCCCTGGTCACCGTCATCCTGGTGCTCGCAGCCCCGCTGCTGTCCATCGGCGGCACCCCGCTGCTGGACCCCAAGAACACCACGCTGGTAGCCCTGGCCATCGGCGCCGTGGCTGCCGTCGTCGTGGCCCTGGTTATCCTCAAGCCCAAGAACCCGGCCACGCCCATCTTCGAAAGCCGCCGGATCCTCGAATCCATCGGCTGGGCCGCGCTGCTGCCCCAGATGCTCACCACGCTGGGCATCCTCTTCACCAAAGCCGGCGTGGGCACCGCCGTGGGCACGCTCGCCTCCGGCCTGCTGCCCAAGGGCTCACTGATCGCCGGCGTGCTGGTCTACTGCATCGGCATGTTCCTGTTCACCGTGCTGATGGGCAACGGCTTCGCTGCGTTCCCCATCATGACCGCTGCCATCGGCTGGCCCGTGCTGGTGGAGACGTTCCACGGTGACCCCGCGATCGTCTTCGCGATCGGCATGCTGGCCGGCTTCTGCGGCACGCTCTGCACGCCCATGGCAGCCAACTTCAACCTGGTGCCGTCCGCGCTGCTGGAAATGGACAACAAATACGGCGTCATCGCCGCACAGGTGGGCACGGCCATCCCGCTGCTGGCGGTGAACATCGCGCTGATGTACTTCCTGGCCTTCCACTAACCCTTCCGCAGACCCTGCCATTCAAAGGAGCATGATGGACAACGATCTTCGCGCACAGGCGGCACCGGACTACGCGGCCGTGGTGCTGGGCAACCTTTCCGAGCCCTTCCCGCACTCGGCCCACCACACCCAGGTGTCAGCCGACGACCGGCCAACCCCCGAGCAGATCCACCCCGCCTTCTACACCTCCTTCGACTGGCACTCCTGCGTGCACATGCACTGGCTGGGGGTGAGCCTTGTGGGGGGCACTCCCGGGTCACCCTTTGCTGGGACTACCGCGGCAGGAGCGTCCGACGGCGGCACGGCGGCTTGGGTGGATGCCGCCAACGAGGCGTCGCTCCGGGCAGCCCTGGGCGCCAACCTGACCCCGGCCAAGCTGGCAGTGGAACGGGACTACCTGCTGGCCAACCCGTCCTGGGAGCGGCCCTACGGCTGGGCCTGGCTGATGCGGCTGGCCGCCACCTGCTCCGCCTCCCGGGATGCGGAGATCCGCGAATGGGGCACCGCTTTGGAACCCCTGGTGGATGCCGTGGCGGAGCTCAGCGCCGCCTGGATGGCCAAGGCGCAGTATCCCGTCCGGCACGGGCTGCACACCAACGCCGCGTTCGGTGTGGGGTACATGCTGGATGCCTTCCGCTCCCTGGGCAGGGTTGATGCCGCCAAAGCGTGCGAGGACGCGGCGCGCACCTGGTTTGCCGATGACCGCGGCTGGCCGGGCGACTGGGAGCTCAGCGGCCAGGACTTCCTCTCCGCGGGCCTGAGCGAGGCGGACCTGATGCGCCGCGTGCTTTCCGCGGACGAGTTCGCCGGGTGGTTCGCGGGGTTCCTGCCGGAGCTGTCCACCGCATCGCGCATCCTGCAGCCGGTGAGCGTGACGGATGAGACCGACGGCTACCTGGTGCACCTGCACGGACTGAACCTGACCCGCGCGGGACAGGTGGCACGGATCATCGCCACGCTTCGTCAATCCAGCGGCCCGGAAGCCTCGGCCGCCGCGGCCGTGCTGTCCGACGCGCTGGACCCGCTCCTGAAGGCCGGGCTGTCCGGACTGGAAAGCGGCGACTTCATGTCCACGCACTGGCTGGCCAGCTTCGCGTGGGATGCGCTGGGATCGGTGGCTGAACTCGACTGATTCCGGGCTGGCGTGGCGCACGCACCAGTCACACTCCGTTCGGAGCGTCTGGTGGGTGCATGCCACGCCGCTGGACAGCTAGTCTTGCATCACCACGCGCGAGTGCGTGACCTGGGAGCAGCGGGCAGGGTTGTAATGAGCTGACCATCCGCCCGCGAGCCCAAGGAATCCCATGCGCCAGCAGCTCACGACCTGCCCGCCAGACCCCGCAACAGCAGTGGAGTCCACCACGCTTCGGCCCAGGAGGAAGCGGACCAGGCACCCGCGGCTGGCGGTGGGGGACCGGGTCCGCTTCGCCGAGGGAACCCTTGCCGGCACGGGTGTGGTGGACGCCGTCACGTCCGACTACTCGGTCATTTGGGTGTGGACGGACGAAGGCCAGGGCCGCCGGATGTTCCTGCAGGGCTACGGAAGCATCGTGTCCTCGATTTAGGTACGACGCCGGTCCGCGCGGCGCTCATCCGCCTGGCCGATTCCGTCCCGGACTGCGGCGCGGATGACGCCGTAGAGGATGTAGAAGAAGACCGCTCCGAAGAGGACAAACAGGACCAAGCCTGAGAAGTCACCCATGGTTGCTGCCCTCCTCCGGCCAGTACTGCTGGGCTGCCTTTGCGGCATCCCGCAACTTCCCGCCGTCGAGCATGATGGACGTTTCCTCAAGGCCGAAATCGGTCCACTGGGAAACCAGTCGGAGGCTGCCGGCAGGGGGAAGCGGCCAGAGCCAGAGCGAGCCGGTGCCCTGGAACTCATCCTCTCCGCCACCGCCGCCGCCATTGTTCAGGACCAGCGCCGGAGGTTCGGGTTCCTGGCCACGCTCCACGAAGCCGTGGGGACCCAGCGTGCCGGTGCTGGCTTTGGAACCATCGGGGAACTGGACGCCGAACATCAGGCCGGTCTGTTGTCCGCGGCCACTGCGGATGCCCCTTCCCGGCTGGAAGAAGAGGTGCTGCAGGTCGGCCCAGTCTTCGTCGGATTGCTGGTCACGGCGGAACAGCCAGGACAGGTTGAACACGCAGCCGGTGGAGAACACGTCCGCACTTTTGACCGCCACCACCCTCCACGGAGTCCTGGACACAAACCTGCCGATGTGGACCACGGACGGCAGCTCGTAGACTGGGGCGCCCGCCCATGGCGGCGGGACGTACCGTTGAGACCTCGGCCTCGGTGGGAGCGGAGGTACTGGAAAGTCCTGGAAGAAGGTCACGGTGATCCTTGGGTCCGCTGGCTGCGACCGACCAGCGGAACAGCGGCAGCGCCGCCATGGATCCCCCAATCCGTCCTTACCCGGCCAGTCTAGCCTCCGGTTTGCCGACCCGCGGGACGCGCGGGACCCCCGTTGACCCGGTCAATCCCGGCCGCCAAAATGCTGGCCGATGGCTGCCTGGATGTGATGCGGCGGCGGAGGTAGCGTGCGTACTGTCAATTAGTCATCGCGCGGATGGTGCTTTGCTGGCCGAAACATATGCGCTGGCCAGTTCGCTGCCCTTAACTCTTGCTGCCCTGCGCTCCGGGCATATCTCTTGGCAGCATGCCCGGACCATGGTGGACCAAACCGCCAGCCTGGACTCTGCAGGCGCAGCCGCCCTGGAAGCGCACTTCCTGGATCCTGACACGCGCAACCCGGCCCGGGGTTGCCCGGTCGGAGAGATGCCGGCCCACCGGTTCAAGGCCAAAGCCCGCATCTGGCGCGAACGCAACCACCCGGAGACCCTGGAAGGACGCCACGCCAGGAGTGCAGCGGACCGGCGCGTGGAGTACACGCCGGACTGTGACGGGATGGCTTGGATCTCCGCCTATCTGCCCGCCACCACAGCCTCGGCGGTCTGGAACCGCACCACCGCCATTGCCAGGGGACTCCAAGGCCAGGACGAGCACGGGGCCCTTTCGCAACTCCGCGCTGACGTGCTCTCCGCCGCCCTGCTCACCGGTGGCGGCAACCAGGACCTCCAAGGAGGCAACAAGCCACCGCTGTGGCCCCATGTGCGGAACCGGTAGCTCCTCCCTGGGCTCCCTCACGCCTTTGGTGGGACAATAAAGGTAGGGCACCTGTCACGGCGCCACCCAGGCGTCGGCACGTCCCACTCGAGTAACCAGGAGGGGATCCTGGTGGACGCCACCACTATCGTTGTCATCGTCCTCGTTGTCCTGCTTCTCATCGCTGCAAGAATGTCCATCCGGATCGTGCGGCAATACGAGAAGGGCGTACTGTTCCGGCTTGGCAGGGTCATTGGCGTCAGGGATCCGGGCCTGCGGCTGATTGTCCCGATCATCGACCGGCTGCCGCTGGTCAGCCTCCGGATCGTGACCATGCCCATCCAGTCGCAGGGCATCATCACCCAGGACAACGTCAGCGTGGACGTCTCCGCCGTGGCCTACTACCGGGTGGTGGACGCCGTGAAGTCCGTCATCGCCATTGAGAACGTGGCCTCCGCCATCGACCAGATCGCCCAGACTACGTTGCGGAAGGTGGTGGGCCGCCACACCCTGGACCAGACCTTGTCCGAGACCGAACGGATTAACGGCGACATCCGCGAAATCCTTGACGTGCTCACCGTCGAATGGGGTGTGGAAGTCACCTTGGTGGAACTCAAGGACATCCAACTGCCGGAAAGCATGAAGCGCGCCATGGCCCGCCAGGCCGAGGCGGAGCGTGAGAAGAGAGCGAAGATCATTGCGGCCGAAGGCGAGGCCATCGCTGCGGCAGCGCTCGGCGATGCCTCCGACACCATGATGGCCCACCCGCTGGCACTGCAGCTTCGCAACCTGCAGTCCCTGGTGGAAATCGCGGTGGACAAGAACTCCACGGTGGTGTTCCCCGCCCCGCTGATGAGCACCATCGGCGAACTTTCCGCGTTCCTGGCGCGCGAGAACCAGGCGGCGTCCGCGGCCGGCCCGTCACCTGTAAAGGCGGCCTGACCCGCTGTCTGACTCGCGCGCAGCCAAGGAGCGGGCCGGACCCAGCACGCCAGGACTTTCGGTGCGGAACCGCGGCGGCCGCTAAAGTCGTGCCATGACCACTGCTGCTCTACGGCCTGTCTACTTCCTGTCGGACAGTACCGGCATCACCGCGGAAACACTGGGCAATACACTGCTGACGCAGTTCCCGGTGGACAATTTCGACCGCGTCACCATTCCCTTCATCACCACCCCCGACCAGGCGAGGTCCGTGGTCCGCACCATCGACGGCCTGGCTGCCGCCGGGCCCCGGCCCCTCGTGTTTTCCACCGCCGTCAACAGCGAAATACGGCAGATCCTTGGCGGTTGCAACGGTGTGATCGTGGATCTGATCGGCACCCATGTGGGGGTCCTGGAGCAGGCGCTGGGCACCCCTGCCAGCGGTGAGCCGGGCCGGGCGCATGGGTTGGGGAACGCCGCGCGCTACCAGTCCCGGATGGCCGCCGTCGAGTACGCCATGGAGCATGACGACGGGCAGAGCCTGCGTGCGCTGGAGAAGGCCCAGGTGATCCTGGTGGCCCCGTCCCGGTGCGGAAAGACGCCCACCACCATGTACCTGGCGCTGCAGCACGGGATCTTCGCGGCGAACTTCCCGCTGGTGGATGAAGACTTCCAGCGGGACGGGCTGCCCAAGCCGTTGCGGCCTTTCGTGTCGAAGTGTTTCGGCCTGTCCTCCAACCCGCTGCGCCTGAGCCAGATCCGTACCGAACGGCGCCCCAGCTCGCCCTACGCATCCCTGCGGCAGTGCGGTTTTGAGCTGCGCAGCGCCGAGCAGCTGTACGTTTCCCACCGGATCCCGTACCTGAACTCCGCCACCGTCTCCGTGGAGGAAATGGCGGCCACCATCCTGCAGCGGATGAACCTCAAGCACTAGCCGCCATTTCACAAACGTGGCGTAGCGCACATCATGTGGAAAGTGCGCTGCAGACCTGCCACTGTTGACAGGGTTTTTTCTTCCGGCCGGCACTACCGTGACGGCCAGCATTGCTTACGCCACCCACTGCAAAGGAGCAGCAATCATGACGACAGACGTTCTGTGGTTCTCTGAACTTGGACTCAAGGACCTGGACAAGGTGGGCGGCAAGAACGCCTCACTGGGCGAGATGGTGCAGAACCTGACCTCGGCCGGCGTCCAGGTTCCGGACGGCTTCGCCACTACGGCAGACGCCTACCGCCGGTTCCTGTCCGACTCCGGACTGGACCAGAAGATCGCCGATCGCCTGGTGGGGCTGGACACGGATGACGTGACGGCCCTGGCCTCCGCCGGCCAGGAAATCCGCTCCCTGGTCCGGGATACGCCCTTCCTGCCCGACTTCGAAGCACAGGTCCGCGAGGCGTACCAGCAGCTGGTGGACAAGCATGCCGGCTCCGCGGACCTGTCCTGGGCGGTCCGGTCCAGCGCCACGGCGGAGGACCTGCCCGATGCCTCGTTCGCCGGGCAGCAGGAGACCTTCCTGAACGTCCGCGGGATCGAGAACATCCTGCAGGCCATCAAGGACGTCTTCGCGTCGCTCTACAACGACCGCGCCATCGCCTACCGCGTGCACCACAAGTTCGAACACGCCGAGGTGGCACTCTCGGCCGGCATCCAGCGCATGGTGCGCTCCGACGTCGGCGCTTCCGGCGTCATGTTCACCATGGACACCGAGTCCGGCTTCCAGGACGCCGTGTTCGTCACCTCCTCCTACGGGCTGGGTGAAGCCGTGGTGCAGGGTGCGGTGAACCCGGACGAGTTCTACGTGTACAAGCCCGCCCTGGCGGCCGGCCGCCCGGCGATCCTCAAGCGCGGCCTGGGGGAGAAGGCCCTGCAGATGACGTACACCAACAACAGCGAGATCGGCCGCACCATCGACTTCGTGCCGGTGGAGGCTTCGCTGCGCTCGCGCTTCAGCCTGACGGACGACGACGTGGAGCAGCTTGCCCGCCACGCCGTGGCCATTGAGAAGCATTACGGCCGTCCGATGGACATTGAGTGGGGCAAGGACGGGACCGACGGCGGCCTCTACATCCTGCAGGCACGCCCGGAAACCGTGCAGTCCCGCCGGGCCCCGGGCAGCATGAGCCGTTTCCGCCTGAACGCAACCGGCCCGGTGCTGGTGGAAGGCCGGGCCATCGGGCAGCGGATCGGGGCCGGCAAGGTCCGGATCCTTACCGCCATCGACCAGATGGCGTCGTTCCAAACCGGCGACGTGCTGGTGGCGGACATGACCGACCCCGACTGGGAACCGATCATGAAGCGCGCCTCCGCCATCGTCACCAACCGCGGCGGACGCACCTGCCACGCCGCCATCATCGCCCGCGAACTGGGGATTCCCGCCGTCGTGGGCACCGGCAACGCCACGGACACGCTGTCCGACGGCCAGGAAGTCACCGTGTCCTGCGCCGACGGCGAGACGGGGGCCATCTACGAGGGCCTGCTGGACTTCAGCGTTGAGGAAACCGGCATCACCAACCTGCCCGAGGCGCCGGTGAAGGTCATGATGAACGTGGGCACCCCCGAGCAGGCGTTCACCTTCGCGCAGCTGCCCAACCACGGCGTGGGCCTGGCCCGGCTGGAGTTCATCATCAGCCGGCAGATCGGCATCCACCCCAAGGCCCTGCTGAACCTGGACAGCCAGCCTGCGGATGTGGCCGCCGAGATCCGGGAACGGATCAGCGCCTACGACAGCCCCCGCGAGTACTACATCAAGCGCCTGGCCGAGGGCGTGGCCACCATCGCCGCCGCCTTTGCGCCGGAACCGGTGATCGTCCGGATGTCCGACTTCAAGTCCAACGAGTACGCCAACCTCATCGGTGGCCCGGCGTACGAGCCGCATGAAGAGAACCCGATGATCGGCTTCCGCGGCGCGTCCCGGTACCTGGAGCCGTCCTTCCGGGACTGCTTCGACCTTGAGTGCGAGGCCCTCTCTTTCGTGCGAAACGAGATGGGGCTGACCAACGTCAAGCTCATGATCCCGTTCGTGCGCACCCTGGACGAGGCGCGGGGCGTCATCGAACTGCTCGCCGAGAACGGGCTGCGCCGCGGCGAGAACGGCCTCGAGGTGATCATGATGTGCGAGCTGCCCTCCAACGCACTGCTCGCCGACGAGTTCCTCGAGTACTTCGACGGCTTCTCCATCGGCTCCAACGACATGACCCAGCTGACCCTTGGCCTGGACCGGGACTCGGCGATTGTGGCCAACAGCTTCGATGAGCGGGACCCGGCCGTGAAGAAGCTGCTGAGCATGGCCATCAAGGCCTGCAGGGCCCGCGAAAAGTACGTCGGCATCTGCGGCCAGGGCCCCAGCGACCACCCCGACTTCGCCGAGTGGCTGGTACAGGAAGGCGTCAATTCCGTCTCCCTGAACCCGGACACCGTGGTGGACACCTGGCTTCGGCTCGCCGGGGCCTCAGCTGACGCTTCGGAAGGTGCAGCCGTGGCCGCCGTCGGGGCAGCCTGACCGGGAACGCTTGACGATCAAAGGGGCGGTTCCGCCACTGCCGACAGGTGGTGACGGAACCGCCTTCACTGGTTGGACGGTTTCACTGGTTGGACGGTTCGGGGAGCAGCCCCAGCTGGCCAAGAAGTTCCATCTGGTCGAAGTAGGCGTGGTGCGCGGTGATCAGGCCTGCCTCCACTTTGGTGATGTCGCAGCTTCGCACCCGGACCTGCTTTCCTGTCGGCGGCAGCGTCCCGCCGGTGGGCAGGTTCAGCTGCCCGGTGTTCGTGCCCACCACGAAGCCCTCCAGGATGGCAACGTCCCCGGCCTCATGAGTGGCCACCTGCTGGTACGTGACGTCCGGCATGGCCTCCCAGAAGTGGAGGAAATAGTTGGTGATCGCCTCGCGGCCGGAGATCTCTCCCTGGTCCGGAGTGCTGATTACGGCGCCTTCGGCGTAGCAGCCTGCCAGCGCATCCCTGTCCTTTGCGTCCATGGCCGTCATCAGCCGGCCCATGACGTCACGTGCCTGTCCCATTGCAGCCTCCATTGTGGTTCCCGGTTTTCCTCTACGGACGGCCCGCTTCGTGCGGCGTCCGTAAAAGGAAAAGTACGACGGCGGAACACACCCCCGCGATCCCCGCACCAGGGGTTTCGGGGTGCCTGGAAAACCACCCATTTGGGGGATTGCCGGCCTGCCTGCCGGGCGGATACTGGAGGTATGTGGGAGGAGCGCGCGGAGCGTGCCCGGCGGGACATCGCCGCCATGGCCGCCGGCGGGATGGACCTGCCTGTCCTCTATACCTCGGCGCTGGCCGTGGTGCAGCGGGAGGTGCCGTTCGAGCAAGGGTGCTGGGCCGCCGTCGACCCCGCCTCCATGGTGATGACCTCCGTTACCAACTGGCTGCCGTGGCCGGTGGGTGGGCGCCAGTTCGAGGAGTATTTCCTCCGCTTTGCCCAGTCCGAATACACAGGCCGGGAACCCAACACCTTCGCCGAGCTGCTGCGCCGGCCCCGCCCCATCGCGAGGATTTCGGATGCGCCGCACCGTGAGGTGGTCCGCAGCGTCCGGATCAACGACCTGATCAAGCCGCTGGGCTTCGAGCATGAGTTGCGGGCCGCGTTCCGCGTGGACGACTTGTGCTGGGGCGTGGGGAGCATCTTCCGGGAAGGCGGCAGCGACTTCACCGACCGGGAGGTGGAATTCCTGGGCGCGGTGACTGCCACGCTCGCGTCGGCCACCAGGGCCGCCGTCCGCGTGGCGCACCCGGCGGGACCGGCCGCCGTCGGGCCTGTCATTGTCCTGGCCGGGCTGCACGGCGACCTCCGCGCGGCCACGCCGGCCGCCGCCTCCTGGCTTGCCCAGGTGGAGGAAGCTGCGCCCGGGCGCTTCAGCCAGACGCTTTATTCGGTGGTGGCGCAGGCGCATGCGGCGGCATCCGGGACGGCGCGGGCCAGGATGCGCGACGCCGGGAACAATTGGGTGGTGCTGCAGGCCAGCAGCCTCATCACCGGCGATGATCCCGAACAGATGGTGGTCACCGTGGAACCGGCAACCACCCACGACCTCGTGGCCCTGCTGCTGATGGCGTACGGCGTGACCGCCCGGGAACGGGATGTCTGCCTGGAGGTGCTGGCCGGAAGTTCGACGGCGGAGATCGCCCGGCACCTGTTCATCTCGCCGCACACGGTGCACGACCACTTGAAGTCGCTCTTTGAAAAGGTGGGCGTCGGCAGCCGCGGCGAGCTGGTGGCCAGGCTCCTAGCCTGACGGGCAGTCTGTTTTAACGGGTCCGAGGACTCTGTGTCCGCGGGCGCCCGCCCTGGAAGCTGGAGGTACAGCCGGCAACCGGAGGATCCCATGCATGCCTTGGCGGAATCGGTGCGCACGCACCCGCTGTGGTGGTACTACGTTGTTACCTTCCTCTTGTCGTGGGGCGCCATTGTGCTGGCGGTGTGGGCTGTCACGGGCGGCCTGTCGCCTACGCCGGAGCAGTTCCAGCTCACCATCCCCGTAACCGTGCCGGCGATGCTGCTCGGACCAGCGTTGGCCAGCCTGGTGCTTACCGGAGTTGCGTCGGGACGGGCAGGCTACCGGGATCTTCGGGCGAGGCTGCTGAGATGGCGTGTGGGCGGGCGCTGGTATTTGGCCCTGCTGGTGGCGCCGGTCTGTTTGGCCGCGTTCGTGCTGGTGCTCTGGCTGGCGTCCCCGGATTACGCGCCTCGGATCGCCACGGCTACAGATAAGGGCGGCACCATCCTCACTGGACTGGCCATCGGGCTGGCGGCGGGATTTCTCGAGGAAATCGGTTGGACCGGCTTCGCCATCCCCAAGGCGAGGCAGCGCTTCAGTGTTCTGTGGACGGGAATCCTGGTGGGGGTCCTGTGGGGTGCGTGGCACTTCTTCGTGAATTATTGGGGTGGGGGCGGGACCAATGGCGGGGTGCCCCTGGGAATCTTCCTGTCGCTGTGGCTGGTGGCCGTCCTCGTCGGCCAGCTTACGGCGTACCGGGTGCTCATGGTGTGGGTTTACGACCATACAGGCAGCGTGCTCCTGGCAGCGCTGATGCACGTGAGCCTCGCGGCGTTCCAGTACATCCTCAACCCGCTGACACCTGGCATTCCGCAGCAGGTCTATCCCTGGGGCCAGGCGGCCGCCATGTGGCTGCTGGTTGCTGCCGTGGCCCTTGCCCGCCGCGGGGACCTCACAAAACAAGGAACGACGACGGCGCCGGCATGAGCGCTGCGAGGCCGAGGCAGCATCTCAGTCCGCGCCTTTGCCGGCCAGGATCTGTTCGCGCAGGATGTCCGCGTGGCCGCAGTGCTGGGCGAGTTCCCGCAGCATGTGCAGGTACAACCAGCGCAGCGGGAGCGGTCCCCGCCGGTTGCCGGTCACGACGTCGTCGAGGCCCAGAGGGGCGGCCGCGCACCGGGACGCGGCGCACGCGTCCCGGTGGGCTTTCCGGACGGAGTCGATGGTGTCGCCGTCGTCCAGGATGAACGACTCGTCAGGAGTGGCGGGGATGCCGATCTCGCTGCGGGGACGGCCGGTGAAGGCTTCGTCGAACCAGACCTTCTCCACGAAGGTGGCATGCTTCACCAGCCCCAGCAGGGTGGTGCGGGAGGGAACCAGCCGACGCCGGACCTGCTCCTCGGTCAGCCCGTCCAGGCACCCGTTGAGCGCGGCCCGGTGCTCATCCAGGAAGAACTCGAACTGGACACGCGCAGGTTCGTTGATGACGTCGTCCATCGAGTGGGAGTGGGAAGCCATAAGCAGACCCTAGCAAGCCGCGGTTGGCATCGCCCGCGGCTATGGCCGCGGTTCCGGGGGCCGCCGGTGCCTGTGGTGGAGCTCGTAGTGGTCGAACACATCGGAGGACGTGCTTCCCACGTGGCCGAACTTCCCGCGCAGCACTTCGGCCAGGTCGTCCAGCGCCGCGTAGAGCATGCGCCCGGCAAACCGGAGTTCGGGGTTGTCGCTGCCTTGGGCGTCCGAGGCCAGGTGGTGGGCGTAGGCGATGGTGGCGGGAAGGGAGCCCCGTTGCTCCACCTCATGGAAGTAATAGGTCTCGTGGAAGGACAGGAGGTCGATGCTCACGGACGCCACGTTCTCCGCCATGGATTCCAGCAGTCCTGCTGCATGCCGTGCATCAAGTGAGGCGATGCCGGACGGACCCGCCGCTTCCCGGAACAGGTTCAACTGGTGGGCGAGTGCGCGCCGGCGGCTCAGCGCCGGGTAGGTCTGCAGGATCCACGAGACCGTGGCGGTCAGCAGGCCGAAACCGGCCACGGCCTGGAACGCCATCACCAGCCGCAGCAGCGGGTGCGTGGCCACGATCTCACCGAATCCAGCGGTGGAGAGGGCCACCAGCGAGATGTACAGGGCCTCCGCAAAGTCAGCCTGCCGTGGCACGTTGGCCGAGTAGGAGAACCCGTTCGACAAATGCGGGAGGTACAGCAGGGCCCAGCCCACGGCAGCCAGCGCCGCCCACGCAGCGATGACAGCCGCCATGGCCAGCGGGGCTGCGATGGAGGACGCCCCGCCCCTGAGTCTCCTGGACAGCAGCCAGAACCCGCGCATGATGGTCCTGCCCACCGGGCCCGAGCCGTGCGGGTACAGCAGGGTATGGAAGACGTCGGCGACCATCAGCAGAATCAGCGCGGCACCAATCACCGTCAGGAGCGCGTCCTCGAAGTTCATGCCTCATCTTAAGTGCGCCGGCTGCCCAGCCGGGGACCGGACAAGGCATAGAGGTACGACGGCGGAACACGGCGTGGGAGCGACGGGCCACTGGTTAGGCTGGCGCCATGGACTTTCGACTTCGCCAAGCGACACCGGAGGACGCCGAGGCGGTGGTGCTCATGCAGACTCTGGCCCATGAGGAGTGCTACCCGCATCTGCTCTCTGCGGAATTCTTCCGCCGCCGCAGGGCCAGCATCCCCGAGCGGGTGGAACGCCGGCGGCCATTCCTGGCCACTGACGAGCCACGGATCCTCGCGCTGGACGCCGACAATGACCTGGTGGGCTTCGCGGACGCCGGCCCGGGGCGCGACGACGACGGCCCCGAAGCCGTGGAGCTCTACTCGATCTACACCCTCCGGCGGACCTACGGAACGGGCCTTGGGGCAGCCCTGGTGAGCGCCGCCGTCGGCTCCGGCCCGGCCTACCTCTGGGTGGTGGAGAACAATCCCCGGGCCCTGGCCTTCTACCTGAAGCAGGGGTTCCGGCCGGACGGCAGGCGCAACACGCTTCCACCCGAGTGGGAGGGGCTGCCGGAGTTCCGGTTGGTCCGGCGCAGCAGCCAATAGTGTTCGACGGCGGCCCGTGGCCTGAGTGCAGCGCCCGCCTGAGTACAGCGCGGGGCTTAGTGCGGAGTCAGTTCATAGCGCCCGGGCGAGCGCCCGGCCGGCGGTCAGGCCGGTGAAGAGACAGCCGCCCAGGAAGGTGCCTTCCAGCGCGTTGTAGCCGTGGGCGCCGCCGCCGCCGAACCCCGCTGCCTCGCCGGCGGCGTACAGCCCGGGAATGGGGGCGCCGTCCTGTCCGAGGGCCTGGCCGTCAAGGTTGGTCTGGATCCCGCCCAGCGTCTTCCGCGTGACAACGTGCAGCCGGACGGCGATCAGTGGGCCCGCGGCAGGGTCCAGGATCCGGTGCGGCTTGACGGTACGGAAGAGCCGGTCGCCCAGGTACCGGCGGCTGTTGCGGATGCCCGCAACCTGGACATCCTTGGAGAAGGGGTTCCTGATCTCGGCGTCGCGCTCCTCGATCTGCCGCCTTATCAGCGCATGGTCCAGCAGCGGCTGGTCAGTCAGCCCGTTCATTCCGCGGACCAGGTCCGCCAGGTTGTCCGCCACCACAAAGTCCGCGCCGTGCTCCTTGAACGCCTCGATGGGACCGGACGAGCCGCGGCCCAGCCGGGTCTTCAGCAGCAGCTTGAGGTCCCGGTTGGTGATGTCCGGGTTCTGCTCGGAGCCGGAGAGGGCAAACTCCTTTTCGATGATGCGCTGGTTGAGGATGAACCAGGAATGGTCGTGCTGCTGGAGCTCCGGCGTTGTCCGGAGCAGGCGGAGTGTGCCCAGGGTGTCGTAGCCGGGCAGGCCGGGGGAGGGAAGGCGCCGACCCAGGGCATCGAACCAGAGGGACGACGGGCCGGGCAGGATCCGGATGGCATGGTCCGGCCAGATGGGGTTCCAGTTCTGGATCCCTTCGGTGTAGTGCCACATCCGGTCACGGTTCACCAGCCGCACCCCGGCCCCGTCTGCGATGTCCAGCATCCGTCCGTCGACGTGCTGCGGCACGCCTGTGACCATTTTCCGCGGCGGCGTCCCCAGCCGCGCAGGCCACCAGCGCCGAACCTGCCCGTGGTTGCCGCCGATTCCGCCGGACGCGATCACCACAGCCTGGGCCCGGAGTTCGAAATCGGCAACAACATCCCGGTTTGAGGACACCCCGCGCGGGGAATCATCAGGCGCCAGCACCGCGCCCCGCACCCCGGTGACCGTGCCGCCGTCGAACGTTAAACCGTCCACCCGGTGCCGGAAGAAGAACCTGGCGCTGCCCGCCCCGGAGGCCGCCCGCGCCTTGTCCGCGAACGGCTCCGAAACCCCGGTGCCGGTTCCCCACGGGACGTGGAAGCGGGGGACCGAATTGCCGTGGCCGCCGGCCCTGCCGTCGCCGCGCTCGGCCCAGCCCACCAGCGGGGTGAACCGGATGCCCTGTTCCTGCAGCCACGCGCGCTTCTCACCGGCGGCGAACTCCACATAGGCACGGCCCCACTGCTGTGCCCACTCGTCCTCAGGGTTGGGCCCGGAAAGCCGGTCCCACTGGGCGGAACCCTGCCAGTCCTGCCACGCCAGGTCGAAGGAATCCTTCACGCCCAGGCGCCGCTGCATGGGGGTGTCCACCAGGAAGAGCCCGCCCAGGGACCAGAAGGCCTGCCCGCCCAGGTTGGCCGCGTTTTCCTGGTCCACGATGGCCACCCGCCTGCCCACACGGACCAGCTCATTGCTGGCCACCAGCCCGGCCAGGCCACCGCCGATAATGATGACGTCCGCGTCCAGGCCTGTCACCGGGTGTTGTCCCGGCTGCCGGCGGCACCGGAGCGGCCGACGCTCCCGGCGGCACGAGCCAGCTTTTCGAACGAATCGCTCCACCCGTTCCGGTGCAGTTCCAGCCGCTCCTCCGTGAGGAACGGTACCTGCGAGAGCACCACCCGGGTTCCGGTTCCGGTGCCGGCGAGGGAGAGGTCCACGACGGTCTCGGTGTCGTCCGGCGCCGGTTCCTCCCAGGCGAAGGTGTAGACCAGGCGCCAGGGCGGATCGATCTCCAGGAACTTTCCTGAGAGGTGGAACGGTTCGCCCTCCGGCGGGGCCATGCGGAACCGGTAGCGCCCGCCCGCCACCAGGTTGATGTCCACTTCGGGGATACTGAAGCCGTGCGGGCCCCACCACTCGGCAAGCCGGGCAGGTTCCGTCAGCAGCAGGAACGTTGTCTCCGGCGGGGACGGGACCGTGCACTCCAGGTTCAGGACCAGCGCGGCTGGTTGCTCACTCATCGTCCCACTCTGCCATCCGCCGCGGCGGGCGGAAAGCAAGGCGCTGCGTGTGCGTGCCCGATGGGCTGTGCAGGGCTGACAGGGGAGTGCCTCAGCCAACCAAGCCGCTCGCCGCGCAATTCCTGCCGCTCGGCGCGCCAATAGTACGTTTGCTGATGATTTGCATGATGATAGCCCAAGGCAAAGGGCCCGGGTTCAACAAGGCCTTTCGCCTCTGGATCGATCAGACATCGACGTCATCGACAAGCAAAGGGAATCAACCATGGGCTTCCTGGACCGTGACCACTCCATCGCCCCGCCGGGCTTCAACCGCTGGCTGGTCCCGCCCGCGGCGCTCGCCGTCCATCTGTGCATCGGCCAGGCGTACGCCACCAGCGTCTACAAGACGGCGCTGGTCAAGCACTTCGGGGCCAGCCTGACCGAGATCGGCGTCATCTTCTCCATCGCCATCGTGATGCTGGGCCTTTCCGCCGCTGTCATGGGCACCTGGGTTGACACCAACGGCCCGCGCAAGGCGATGTTCACCTCCGCGATATTCTGGGCCGGCGGCTTCCTGATCGGCTCGGTGGGTATCTTCACGCACCAGCTGTGGCTCGTCTACCTTGGGTACGGGTTCGTGGGCGGCATCGGGCTGGGCATCGGCTACATCTCTCCGGTGTCCACATTGATCAAGTGGTTCCCGGACCGCCCCGGCCTGGCCACCGGCATGGCGATCATGGGCTTCGGCGGCGGCGCGCTGATCGCCAGCCCCGTGTCCCAGGCCCTGCTGAAGGCGTACGATCCGAACTCCGGCGCCCAGGGCTGGGTGGCCAGCGGCGATGCCGTGGGCAAGCTCTTCCTGACCCTCGCCGTCGTCTATCTCGCCTACATGCTGTTCGGCGCCTTCACCGTCCGGGTGCCCGCCGACGGGTGGCGCCCCGCAGGGTTCGACCCCGCCAAGGTCAAGGCGGCCAAGCTCGTCACCACGGAGAACGTGTCGGCGAAAAACGCCATCAAGACCCGGCAGTTCTGGCTGGTATGGGTGGCGCTGTTCTGCAACGTCACGGCCGGCATCGGCATCCTGGAGCAGGCGGCGCCCATGATCCAGGACTTCTTCCGGCAGTCCGACGGAAAGTCCCTGGTCAGTGCGAGCGTTGCTGCGGGCTTTGTGGGGCTGCTGTCCATCGGCAACATGTCGGGCCGCTTCGCCTGGTCCGCCACCTCCGACGTCACGGGGCGCAAGCGCATCTACATGGTGTACCTGGGCGTAGGTGCCGTGCTGTATACGGTGCTGGCGTTGGCCGGATCCACCGCCACCGCCCTTTACGTGGTGCTTGCCTTCGTCATCATCTCCTTCTACGGCGGCGGGTTTGCCACCGTCCCGGCGTACCTGCGGGACCTCTTCGGGACGTACCAGGTAGGCGCCATCCACGGCCGGCTGCTCACCGCCTGGTCCGCGGCCGGGGTGGCCGGGCCGCTGATCGTCAACAGCATCCTGGACGCGCAGGGCAAGCCCGGGCAGCTGAATGCCGCGTCCTACCAGCCCGCGCTGCTGACCATGGTGGCCCTGTTGGTCATCGGGTTCGTGGCCAACCTGCTGGTCAAGCCCGTCGACGCACGGTTCCACGAACGCCGCCCCGAGCGGCACGAATCTTCCCTGGAGGCATGAAATGAGCAGCACAGCACACAACCACGGCGCGCACCAGCCGGTCCGCCGGTCCACCGGCAGGCTGGTACTGGCTTGGGTTTTGGTGGGAATCCCGCTGGCCTTTGGGGTCTTCCAAACGCTGACCCAGGTGGCGGCGCTGTTCGGGTAGCCGCCCGGGCTGGGCCAGCGTTGGGCCGTGCGTCACAGTGGCCCAGTTTTGGTCGGCAAGCGACGGCAGCCGCCCGCGATACTCAGGGTTTCACCATGAAAACTGGGCCACTCTGGGCGCGCATCACGCCAGGCGTCAGGCCGTGGCAGGGTTGGCGAGCCGGCTGCGCAGCACCGTTGCGGTCAGCCACGTGACCACGCTGCAGGCTGCGGCTCCCCACAGGATGTCCGTCACGGCCACCAGGGCCGTGAAATCCTTCAGCACAGCGAACCCGGTCAGCGCCCATGTGGCGTAGGTGAAGAACCCAAAGAGGGCAGCGCCGCCCACCCGCTGCCGCAGGCTGATGCCGGGGGTGTTGGGCCGGACGCCGTAGTGCACCATCCCCGCCACGAAGATGACATAGAAGAGGACAGCGCCGGGCAGATTGGCCCTGGGCGCCAGCAGGTGGCCGATCTGGCTCTGGTACAGCGGGTTGGCCACCAGCAGGATCCACACCACATCCAGCACCGCGAATATCAGTGCGCTGACAACGTACGTGATCAGCCAGTTCCTGGTGCGGGGGACCATGCTTTGACTCCTTGTGTCGGTGACGGTTGCAGAAGCTGTTCGGCGCCGTGGCAAGGGATGGACTGGTCATACGCGCGGGCCACCCATACAAGCCCCCCGCCGCTCCGAAGACCAAGTGGCAGGCGCCGTGCGTTGTGGAGAATGAAGGTGGCCGCATGATCGTTGGGACCGGCCGTGCAGCAGAGCGCGGCGGGCCAGGGGAAAGGAACGTGTCCGTGAACGAAAAGAGCCGCAAGGCACTCATCAGCACCGTAATTGCCGTGGTGGTGGCGGTTCTCATTGCCCTGGCCGGCAGCCAGGGCGGCTCCCGGATTGGCGGGTTCCCGGTGTTCGCGCTGGGGGTTGCCATCGCGTTCGTGATCCAGTGGCTGGTGTTCATCCCGTCCTACAGGGCGCAGACGGAAAAGTTCTACGACCTTACCGGCGCCCTGACCTACATCTCCATCACGGTGTTCCTGGTCCTGGCCTCCCCGGGCGTGGACGCGCGGGGAGGGGTGCTGGCGGCCATGGTGGTGCTGTGGGCCGCGCGGCTGGGCAGTTTCCTGTTTATGCGGATCAGCAAGCACGGCAAGGACGACCGCTTCGATGAGCTCAAGCCGGACTTCTTCCGTTTTCTGAACACCTGGACCATCCAGGGCCTGTGGGTGGTACTCACCGCGGCGCTGGCCTGGGTGGCCATCACGTCCGACCAGAAGATGGGCCTGGACGGGTTCTTTTGGGTGGGCCTGCTGGTATGGGCCGCAGGGATCGCCATCGAGACCGTGGCTGACCTCCAGAAGACCCGCTTCAAGGACGACCCCGCCAACAAGGGCCGCTTCATCAGCACCGGACTGTGGTCCAGGTCCCGCCACCCCAACTACTTCGGCGAGATCACGCTCTGGGTGGGCGTGGCCATCATCGCCCTGCCCGTCCTGCAGGGCTGGCAGTGGGCGGCCCTAATCTCCCCGGTTTTCGTGGCCCTGCTGCTTACCAAGGGCAGCGGCGTGCCGCCCCTGGAGAAGAAGGCGGACAAGAAGTGGGGCGGCCAGGCGGACTATGAGGAGTACAAGAAGAACACGCCCGTGCTGGTCCCGAAGCTCAAGTAGGGGCTTTGGGCAGGACGTACGACGGCGGCACCCGGGCTGGGTGCCGCCGTCGCGGCTTGGAAGGGCGGTTCGCTCCAAGCAAGTAGCCCCTAACCTCCGATCCGAGTACCCCCTTACCCGTGCCCGGCGGCGGGTGGCAACGTAGTCTCGAAAGACAGTGCGGTTATGCAGAGGCCTCTTGCGCTGCACGTTGCTGGGGACGTGGGGTTCTACTCCGGGGAGCGACATTGTCAAAGCATAGGAATTTCAACAGGGGTCTACCGGGCAGCGGAGGCAGGCCTCCCTGGCTCAACAGGCCGAAGGACATGAAACCCGGGGCGGTGCTGACGGCGCTCCTGCTTGCGGCCGAGGGCGGCATGGTCATGGTGCCGGTTGCCGCGACAGCCGCTGGCGCGCAATTGCCCGCTGCCACAAACTGTTCGGCCACCCTGCTCCCGGGCATCGGCGGCCAGGGCAGCAACGCAGTGGCGTCGAGCAGCAACGGCCTGGTGGTAGGCCTCGCCGATACTGCCTCCGGAGGATCCGCGCCGGTGCTCTGGCGCGATGGCCAGCCCACCCAGTTGGCGATTCCACTCGATGCCGCAGTCCCCACCTCCGTAAACAAGGACGGAGTAGTCGTCGGCACGGGATATGACACGGCCAATGAGGTCCTGGTCGGCTGGTGGTGGCAGAACGGTGTCTATCACACCCTTCCCGTCAACCCGGGTGACATCGCGCTCCCGTCGATGGTCTCGGACAGCGGCGTCGTGGTCGGCGCGCTGATCAACGACGAGGAGCACTCGGACGGCCCGGGCGCGGATGACGACGAGCGTCCCGCTGTCTGGTCCACGCTGACCACGGCACCCCGGGCGCTCACCCTGCCCGCCGGTGCACAAGGTGGGCATGCTTTCGCGATCGGTCCGGACGGCACGATCGGCGGGGTGGCCCTCGACAGCGGCGGCACGCCGGTCCTGTGGTCGCCGGCCGGTACCCCGACGTCCCTTCCGACCCTTAGCGGGCGCGGCGGTGTGGTCCTTGCCATCGACTCGGCGGGGCAGGCGATCGGCCAGAGCGCCGTCAATGAGGGAACCCACGCTGCCACCTGGGACAAGTCCGGCTCCGTCAGCGATGCAGGCGCGGCAGCCGGCCCCTCCTCGAGTGCGGCATCGGGCGTTCCGGGCATCGCGGTGGGAACCGGCAGTTCGTCGTCCTTCCGCGGGGACCGCCCCCAAGCGGTGATGTGGATCGGCAAGAGCGCACGGATCCTGCCGCCAGGCTCTGACGGCCAGTTCACCGGAGTGTCCGGGGCGGCCACGTCGGCCTCACGGCAGGCCGGCCCCACCGTTATCACCGGCTACTCCGCCGCAGCCAACGGGCTGCGCCGCGCTACTGTTTGGAGCTGCAAGTGAACGCCCGCAGGCGCATGCGCCACCCACTGCGCTTGACGCTGGCAGTCCTTCTCGGCACTGCCCTTGTCCTTGCGAATGTCTCCTTCCTTGCCACATCGTGGAACCCGCAGGCCACCGCGGCCACCACCGTGAGCCTGGGGTTCGCCGGTGACACCGGCGGCAACACGAACACCGGCAAGGTGATCGATGCGGCACGCAACGCCGGGACCTCCGCCATGTTCAACCTCGGCGACCTGTCCTACTCCCAGATCACCCCGGAGTCTGCCTGGTGTTCATTCGTCAAGCAGCATGCCGGGACCATGCCCTATGAGTTCATCACCGGGAACCACGAGGACGACGGGCCCGACGGCGTCTGGTCCAACTTCGCCTCGTGCCTGCCGGACAAGCTCGGCGCGGTGGGGAATTACGCCCAGCAGTTCTACACGGACTATCCGGCAACCAGCCCCCTGGTCCGGCTGATCATGGTGTCCCCGAAGCTGACGTACAGCGGAAGCGGCCTTGACTGGTCCTACAAGTCCGGGACGCAGGGCTACAAATTCGTGACGTCGGCCATCGACTCGGCCCGTGCTGCCGGGATCCCCTTCATCATCGTTGGCATGCACATGTACTGCCTGTCGATGGTGAACTACCCCTGTGCCGCCAGTCCTGACCTGATGAACATGCTGGTGTCCAAGAAGGTGGATCTGTACCTGCAGGCCCACGACCATGCCTACGCTCGCAGCTACCCGCTGGCGCTCAAGGGCAGCTGCACGTCCATCCCCGTCACCAGCTTCAATCCCGACTGTGTGGCCGACACCGATCCGACGGGGCAGTTCGCCGCCGGTACCGGGACCATCCTGGCCACAGTTGGTTCGGGCGGCAGGTCGCTCAACAGTGAGAGCAACACGACGACGGCTCCGTACTTCCAGCGATTCATGGGCAGCAACAACAATCCAACGTATGGCTTCCTGAAGGTGTCGGTGACCAGCACCACCCTGAGCGGGTCATTCGTCGGCGCCTCGGGCGGGACGTTCACCGACAATTTCTCGGTCACCCGGCCTGCCCCTTCACCAAGCCCGACGCCGACCGCTACGGCGACAGCGACTGCGACTGCCACGCCAACGCCTACCCCGACTCCAACTCCAACGCCAACACCGACTCCAACGCCGACGCCCACGACGACGACGCCCCCGGCGACAGCCGTCTCGGTCCGGTCGACGGCCACGGGATCGGGTGAACTGACGGCGGCCGGGTCCTATACGCCCTCCCTGCCGGCAGGCTGGCAGCCTGGCGACACGGTATTCCTGTACTCGCAGGTAACCGTGTCCGGGTCCGCGAACACCACCGCTCCGGCGGGGTGGACGCGGGCAGTGGGCGATTTCACCAGCGCCAGCTCCGCCTCGGCGCACCAGGCAGTCTGGTACCGGGTGATGCAGGCCGGTGACACCGCCCCGAGCGTGCCTGAGCCGGCCTCCCGGTATGCCTGGTCCACTGTTGCCGTCCAGGGCGCAAACACCACAACGCCGCTGGACGTCACGCCCACCACGGACACCAACAGCGGGGTGGCCTACCCGGATGTCCGGGCGCCGTCCATCACGCCGGTAACACCGGGGTCGCTGTTGTTGACCGCCCACGGCGTCAGGAACGGCACCAACTCGGCCACCACGTCCTTCACGCCACCGGCAGGGACCACCGAGCTGGGTGATGCCACCTCCAATATCGCGGCCAAGTCGAACGCGGCCATTGAGGTCAACGCCCTTCCGCTGACCGATACGTCCGCCACCGGCACGAAGGCCGCCACGGCATCCTCAAGCCTGGGCACGCTCATCAACCAGTGCGGCTCGGCCATCGTGGTGCGGCCGGCGGGTCCGTGAGCGGGAGCCAATGATGATGCAGCGGAAGCCTACGTAGCCGTCTCCGGAGGGCTTTCGACGGCGGCACCCGGCCCGGGTGCCGCCGTCGCCGTGTCTGCGCCGTACTTGTGCACGCCTGTCCGGCCCAGCAGGGCGACGCCGAGGGTGAGGAGTGCGGTCAGCAGGACCCCGAGCCCCAGGTGGAGCTGCACGAACCCGGCGCCCACCGCTGCGCCGGCCATGATGAGCCCGATCGCCGCGAGCCGCCGTCCCCAGAACGGGTGCGTGCCGGCGCCAAAGCGGGAGTCGGCCGCCAGGCCCGTGATGGTGGAAGTGACCACCACGGTGGGGACATCCTTGACATTGAGGTGCCGCGCGGTGGCGGCCTGCACACCCATGGTCACCGCCAGGGTGCCGGTGATGGCAACGGTCAGGGCTTCATTGTGCCTGGGGTGCACGCCGCTGAGGAGGAGGGTGGCCACAACAGCCATCACAGCGCTGACGCCCACCAGCAGCCCGGTGGTGCGGCGGTTCCACCCTGACGTGGTGGGCCGCAGCGCCCGGCCGGAGATGACGGCGCCGGTCATGAATCCCGTGAGCGCCACGATGGGGCCAAGGATCGGGAGGTTGTCCCCGCCCAGCAGCGCCATGCCCAGGATCACCACGTTGCCGGTCATGTTCGCCGTGAACACCCGGTCCAGGCCCAGATAACCGACGGCGTCGAGCACCCCGGTGGAAAACGTGAGGACCAGCATGAGCAGCAGGTGCAGCCTGGCCGGATGGGCGGGGAGGAAGCGGGCGGGCATGCGCATACCTTTCGGCAGTCCTGGTGGCGGGACGCGGATTGTGCCCAGCAGGGGCGACTGTTCCAGTATGCGCCGGGGCCTTGCCGGCCGGGGAAACGCGGGAAGAGGGAGCAGCCGCAGCTTCACGTCCTTGCCCGAAACAATGCCCGCGCCAGGCACGCGCTGGACGGCCGCCGTCGTCCTTTCCGCGTTGTTGGCGCTCTTCACACCAGGCCTGCCGGCGGTTGCGGTCGACGGCAGCACGGTCGCCGTCAATGCAGCCGATGTGCTGGAGACCCTCCCGGTCAAGGGGCGGGCGCCGAAGACGGGGTACGAGCGGTCGCTGTTCGGGCCAACGTGGGCGGACGTGGACCAGAACGGCTGCGACACCCGCAACGACATCCTGCGGCGGGACCTTACCGAGGTCACCTACACCGGCAGCGTCACCTGCACGGTCAAGACCGGAGTGCTGGCGGACCCGTACACCGGAACGGTCATCAACTTCGTCCGCGGCACCACCACCAGCAGCGCCGTGCAGATCGACCACGTGGTGGCGCTCAGCGATGCCTGGCAGAAGGGCGCGCAGCAGCTGACCACCAAGCAGCGGACGGCGTTCGCGAATGATCCGCTGAACCTGCAGGGAACGGACGGACCCACCAACCAGCAAAAGGGCGACGGCGACGCGGCCACCTGGTTGCCGCCGGCCAAGGCCTTCCGATGTGAGTATGTGGCCCGGCAGGTGTCGGTGAAGGCGCGGTACAGCCTGTGGGTGACGCAGGCGGAGCGCGATGCGATCGCCGGCATCCTGGCAAGCTGCCCCGGGCAGCCGGCACCGGCGACTGTGGCGCCCGCCGCCGCTACGGCTGTTGTGTACTACGCGAACTGCGCCGAGGCGGTGGCTGCCGGAGCCGCGCCGCTGTATGCCGGCACTGCCGGCCACCGGGCCGGGCTGGACGGCGACGGCGACGGGGTGGCCTGCGAAGGGTAGCCGCGGGACTTAGCGCCCGGGGAAGGGAGCGGGCCCCGTTTCCGGTGGCCTGCCGTTTTGCATACCGGCCCCCGCAATGAGCGCGCCGGCAACCAGGAGGACCAGCGGCGTCTGGAAGACAGAGCCCAGGATGGACAGCCCTGAATCCGCGATGGGCCTGGACGCCGCGACGAGGCATGCCACGTCCATCGCCAGGGCCACCACATAGCCGGCGACGAAACAGACCACCGCCGCGCGAGGCCTGTAGTTCCTGGTGGCGGCCCGCACCGCGGCGTCGTAGACCCGGTACTTGAGTCCGATGAAAAGGGGAGTGAACGTCAGGATGTACAGGACATCCACTTCTTCCGGAAATTTGAAGAGAGGAACGTTTGCGTTGCCGTGGTAGACGCCGTCGGAGAAGAACCACAGGGCGCCCACGTGGATCAAAATCAGCAGGACCGAGACCAGTCCGTACCGCAGCCACGCCCCGCGCCTGGTCATTCCCATCGCCATGGACCAGTATGGCATCGGCCGTAAAGGGATTTTCAAGGAATCTGCGGCAAACTTGAGACTGCTCCCACGAACGAAAGCAGACCCAATTGATTACCCTCCAGCAGGATGCCGACGGCTTCATCCGGATGAACCGGCACTACCCGGCCAGCGTCCGGATCCGGATCGCTTTCAAAGACGGCACTACGGGTGAGTTCTCCGGCCGGACCCTGAACAACGCCTACGACGCCGCGCTCGCGGAATTCCGCGCCAAAAACGGGCTGGATGCGCGCGGCTACTCCCGGACCACCGCGGGCCGGACCAACTCCGGCAACAGCGTCGACTACGTTCCCGTCCACCCCGGCATGGGGGAGTAGCGGGACGCCATGGCCGATGACGGAGCACCCGCGGCCCTCTTTGACCGCGCCGTTGTGATCTTCAATCCGGGCAGGGCCGGGATGGACGCGCGGATCGAGGCGTTGCATCTGGACCTGGCGGCAGACCTGCCGGGCCTGCCGGTTGAGCTGCTGCCCACGGAGTATGCGGGGCACGCCCGCGTGCTTGCGCGGACCGAGGCTGGGCGGGGTGCACCACTCATCGTGTCCGTCAGCGGCGACGGCGGGTACAACGAGGTGGTCAACGGCGTGATGGACGTTCCCGGCAGCAAAGCGGTGTGCACCGTGATTCCTGCAGGCAACGCCAACGACCACTACCGGAGCCTGCCCGCCCGGACCCTCAGCCAGGCAATCCGGGAGAAAGCGGTCCGGCCCATCGACCTGCTGCGCGTCACGTTCCGCAGCGGCGGCCGGGAGGAGGTCCTGTACGCGCATTCCTACGTGGGTTTCGGGCTGACGCCCTTGATGGCCATCGGCATCGAAAAGGGCGGCAAAGGAAAAGTCCTGGAACTGGTGTCCGTTGCCCGCACGCTCCGGAACCTGAGGCCGTTCGAGCTGGTGCGGGACGACGGGGCGACGGCAAAGTTCGACAGCCTGATCCTGGCCAACATCTCCCGCATGGCGAAGTACGGAACGGTCAGTGAGTCGCACTATCCGGACGACGGACGGTTCGAGGTAGTGACCCTGCCCCACGCCGGGCTGATGAAGATGGCGCTGATGACGCTCCGCGCCGTGACGCTGGGACTGGGGGAGCAGCCCAGCGTCACCAGCTATGCCTTTTCCACGCGGAATGCTGTGCCGTGCCAGATCGACGGCGAGGTGGTCCATATCCAGGCAGGTACGCATGTCCTGGTGGAAAGCGCCAAGGGTGCCCTGGCCACTCTGTGACCGTTCGCCGCAGGACTGCGCCCGTGCGTACAGGCCGGAAGTGGTTACGGCTGCACGGAGTCGAAGAACGTGTAACCGGTGTCCGGCTGTCCGTTCGCTGCCTCATGTGATTTCATCCGGATGAAGTCCATGTCCTGCTGGGACAGCGTGGTCTCGCCGTGGACGTCGTCGTTGGCCGCTTCGCCATTGGCCGCACTGATTTCCGCGGAGAGCGTCCGCGGAAGGATCATGCACCCCGGGTTTTCCATCAGCCACTGCGTTACAGCGGAGGGAAGCTGGTTCCATTGGTCGCGGATGCGCAGATCTGTCATGGTGTGCCTTTCGTGGCAGTTGCCGGATGCGAGTCGAAGAGAGTGTCGGCTGCTGCCCGGCGGAGGGACCCAAAGGGACGTACTGTCGGAGACAGGATGTCCAGTCACGGGTGTCCCGGGTACGTTGAGTGTACGCCCAATAGCGGGCTCCAACGTGCGGGAAGCCCTGGCATTTTCTGGCTTCCCCCAGGGCTGCCATCCGGCGTCCGTTCAGGGGCGTTCCATGGTGACCGTACCGGCGTCGCCATCCACGGCGATCCGCTGCCCGCTGCTGAGCCGCTGCGTCGCCACCCCGGTGCCCAGGACCGCCGGGATGCCATACTCGCGGGCCACGATGGAGCTGTGGCTCAGCGGGCCGCCCACGTCGGTCACCACGGCGGATGCCATGGCGAACAGCGGAGTCCACGCGGGAGTAGTAATGCGGGCCACCAGCACCTCGCCGGGCCGCATCTGGCCGAAATCCCCGGGTCCGCGCAGGACGCGCGCCGGTGCGGTGACCTTGCCGGAACTGGCGCCGGCGCCTTTGATCACGTCGCCGGCCTGGTGCTGGGAGCCTGCCGGCATCCACGACCCGAAAGACCGTTCCATCCACTTGCTCTCGGGAAGCATCTGCGGTGCATTCGCCTTCGCCTGGCCCCGCCACAGCATCCGGCGCTCCTCGACGGCGGCGGCCCGGACGGGACGGGCAGCTCCGGCAATCACCACGGCGGCCGGAGCCCCGGGCTCGGCGAGACCGAATTCGACGGCGCTCCGCAGCTCCTGGTGCCGGAGCCAGAACACGTCATCCGGCGCCGCGACCACGTGGGAGTCCACCAGGCGCCGGCCGAGTTCCAGCAGCATGCGCCGCATCAGCGGCCAGGCCAGCCCGACGTCGGCCAGCGCGTCTTCGCGTGAGGGTGCCGTTTCCTGGGCCCACTTCAGCAGCCGGTGGAACAGGGCCCGGCGCCGCGGCCCCAGCCGGGCGGCCATCTCCCGGGTCAGTTCCTCCCGGCGTTCGGTGAGCTGCCGCTGCCGCTCGTGCGGGTCCGTGCCCTGCCCGCGCAGGTAGAACTTCACCGTCTCCAGCTGGGCGGACGGGTCGTCGGCCGGCACCGGGGTGGCGAAGTCCAGGTTGTAGACGGCATGCCCGTACAGGTCCAGGTGTTCCTTGAAGGCAAGCCGCCATTCCTGCCACAGGACGTCGTCCACCCCTTCCGGTGCGGCACCGGTGCGCTGGCACCCGGCGAGCTCCGCCGTCGGCCGCTCCAGCAAAGCCGCTGCCAGCGCCGGATCGCTGCGCGCCCAGCCCGCCAGATCGTAGAGGGACTTTTCCGCCCGGATGGGTTCGCTGTCGAAGCCCAGCAGGAACGCCGGGGCCGGGGGATCGCCGTGGCGCCGGACGGCCCTGCCATAGAACGTCCGGAACGAAAGCTCGCTCATGGCGGCGAGCGGAATGATGGACTGCACGGCCGTGTAGTACACGGTTCCGGCGTCCAGGAGGGCCTGCACCCCCTCCAGCAACTGCCCGCCGGTGAGCTCCGAGGGGGGTTTCACGGACCAGTCCTTGATCACCCGTTCGTAGCGCGGGTGCGAATAGTCGCGCCACCCGGCGATGCCCATGTGCGCCGTGCCGCGGAACAGCGCCCCCATCGCCGGCACCGTCCGGCCCGTCATCCGCAGCATGGCCCAGTTGCGGTAGTAGTAATAGGCGTAGCCGTTGATGGTGGGGAACCGCACCTCGCCCTCGCGCAGGGAGCTGATGCCCAGCGCCTGGTTCATCAGGGCGGACAGCGAGCGGGACACCGAGCCGTCAATGAGGTCGGCGAAGAGCGGGGAGAGCGGGTCCGGCATCTGCTCCACGATGCTCGCCCGGAAGTAGAGCCCGTTGGGATAGGGCACGGGCCAGGTCTCGGGGACGTCGGCCGCGGGTTCGGCCAGTGCGGTGATGGTCCGGGACTGCAGCAGGAAGAACCGGCCGCCGGCCCGCGCCCATTCGACGTCCTGCGGAGACCCGAAGTGGTCCGCGATCCGCTGGCCGTAGCGGGCCAGCTCCGCAGCTGCCGCGTCATCCAGGACAGACGCACGACGGCGGGCTTCCGCCACCGGCTGCTCCCGGGTTCCGTTCTCCACGGGAACGGTCATGACCTCCTTGTCGGCCGTCTGCCGCGAGATGATCCTTCCGGTGGCGGACTCAACCACCAGGTCATCGGTGGTCACCGTTCCGCTGACCACGGCCTCGCCCAGGCCCCATGCGGCGCTGATCGCCGTCTGGTCGCGCCGGCCGTTGGCGGGGTTGGCGGTGAACATGACGCCGGCGGCGTCGGCTTCCACCATCTGCTGGACGACGACGGCGAGCCGCACCTGCCCGGGCTGCACACCTTCGCGGGTGCGGTAGGCCATGGCGCGCGCCGTCCAGAGGGAGGCCCAGCAGTCGGTCACGGCTTGGGCCAGGGCGTCCTGGCCGCGGAGGTTCAGGTAGGTTTCCTGCTGCCCGGCGAAACTGGCCGACGGCAGGTCCTCGGCGGTGGCGGAAGAACGCACAGACACGGACGTCCCGCTGCCCAGGCGTTGGTAGGCGGTGGCGAGTTCGGCTTTGATGGCCGGTGGCATGGTGCCTTTGCCGAACAGGGCCCGTAGCTGCCCGGAGGCGTGTTCGTAGTCCTCCGGCGAGGCGTCGGGTGGGAGGGAGGCCAGTTCCCGGATGGCCGCATCGAGGTTGTTCCCGGTGACGAATTCCGAGTAGGCGGCGGTGGTGAGGACGAACCCGGGCGGGACCGGCAGGCCGGCCTGGATGAGGCCGCCGAGGCCCACCGCCTTGCCGCCGGCTGTGCCGAGGTCGTCCAGGCCCACGTCGCCCAAGTCTTTGACGTAGGTCATGACTGTGTCCCCCTGCCGCGCATCGCCGTCGGCCGTTTCAGACGGCACACCCGCCTGCGTCCCGGGAGCCGTCCTCCTGCAATTGACATGTTCCAGCCTGTGCCGCGGCGCCGGGACCCAGCTAGGGCCTAACGGCCTTCCGGAAGCGTCCGCATACCCCTAATCGCGGTGTTGCCACGGCGCCCGCCATTAGGTATCCCCGCGTATTGACTGCCTGTAGCCGGAGGCATACTTTCGGCCTTGTCGGGGCCGGACATCCGTAATCCGCGGAATGTGGCGCCGTCGCATGCACATGCCAGGGAGGAAAGACCATGCCGAAGTATTTGTTTGAAGCAACGTACGTGGGCCAGGGGATCAAGGGGCTGATGCAGGAAGGCGGTACCAAGCGGCGTGATGCCCTGGCGGAGGCCTTGAAGTCCGTGGGCGGCTCGCTGGAGAGCTTTTATTACGCGTTTGGCTACTATGACGTCCTTGGCGTGTTCGAGGCGCCGGACGATGCAAGTGCCGCGGCACTGTCGCTGCTGATCAATTCGACCGGGAACGTCAACGTCCGCCTGAAGCCGCTCCTCACCGTGGAAGACCTGGACGAAGCAGCCAAGAAGACGCCGTCGTACCGGGCCCCGGGACAATAGGCGGGTTTGCAGCTTTGCAGTGGGCCGGCGTCGGGGAATTTACGACGGCGGCCCGCCGGCTTGGGCGTTCCACCCAGCTTGGGCGTGCCAGCGTGCAGTGTGGGGCCTAGGGCAGGGCCGGATGGCCGAAGGAGGGACGCTGGCCGGAGCGGTAGGCGGAGTCGATGATGGGTTCGAGTTCGTCGAGCACGGTGTGGTTTCCGGGGAGAACCACATGGGCCAGGAATTCCGATTCAAGCGTGGCAATGCCGGCTGCCGCCGCCCCGAGTTTGGCGTCGATGGCCAGCGCCAGGGCATGCCAGGATTTGCGGTTGACGCGTTCCAGGACCTTGGCGTTCGCTTCGTGGAGCCGGCTGTCCGCGATGTCCCCGCGGATGGCCAGGGCGCCTTCTGACTGCAGCAACTGCATGACGATCCGGAACTGCCTGCCATCGCCCTTGAAGGCGACGGCGCCCAGGCTTCCCCGCTGGCTGAAGATGATGTCCGTTGCCCCGTAGTTCTCGAGCGCCTGCCTGATGTGTTTCCGGGAAACCTCGCTGCTGTAGGAGTCACCCCGGGTGTAAGGACCTGTCATCTTCTAACTATGCGCCCTTTTGGCAGCGTGCGCGTACGCGCACCACGGCAGGTGGGGCTATTCCGCGGTGCCAAAGACTTCTGCGACCAGCGGAGCGCCCACGGTGTGGACCGCAGGTAGGATCGGAGGATTGCCGCGGGGGTCGGCAATACGTTTGGGGGAACACCGTGATGCATCTGCCGCTCCGCCGTGCCGCAGGCGCGGCCTTTTCTGCCGGGACGGCACTGCTGGCCAGCGCTTCGCTCATGCTGGGATCCGCCGTCGTAGCCGCCCCCGCGTCCGCGGCCGATCCGAAGGTGATTGGCGCCGTCGGCCAGCCGCTGGGTATTGCGTCCGGCCCGGACGGCACGCTGTACGTCAGCGACTACAACTGGGCGGGCAGCGTCAACGTCTACAGGCCGGGGGAGACGGTGCCGTCCCGCACCATCACCACCGGGCACTTCCCCGCCTCGCTGGCCGTAACGCCGGACGGGACGCTGTACGTGGCGCAGAGCGATGGTGCGCAGTCAGAAATCGGCGTGGTGGCACCGGGCACGGACGAAGTCTCGCTGGTGATGAAGGTTCCTGCCGGCACGCGGTGGCTGGCCGTGGGGCCGGAGGGATCGCTCTACGTGGTCAATTCGGACCAGAACTCGGTGTCGGTGGTGAAGCCGGGCGATGCGTGGGTGCAGCGGATCATCCAGGCCGGGCCGTATCCGGTGAAGGTCGCACTGGCCAGGGACGGGACGGCCTATGCCACCAACCAGCTGGCCGGCACCGTCACCGTGGTTCCGGCCGGTGCGCCGTGGCCGTCGCACACGATTGATGTGGGTGCCAGGGCCGAGCCGCACGGGATCGCCGCGGCGCCGGACGGGACCGTCTATGTGGCCAACATCCTCACCAACGATGTTGCGGTGATCGAGCCCGGCGGCACAACGGTGGAGCGGCGGATTCCCGTGGGCACTGCGCCTCAGGAGGTGCTGGCCGCTGCCGACGGGACCGTGTACGTGACCAACAGCCTGGACGATACCGTGTCCGTCATTCCCGCCGGGGCGGCGGCTGCCGCGCGTACCATCGCCACCGGGGACGATCCTGCCCGGATGGTGCAGCGGAGCGACGGGTCCGTGGTGGTGGTCAACAGGAAAGGCAGGTCACTGACCGTTCTCGACGGCGGACAGGCCACCGGAGCGGCGCCCACCACGGGTGGGGGAGAGCCGGCAGCAGCAGCCGACGGCGGCGCATCAGATGGTGCCGGGTCAGATGGTGCCGGGTCGGAAGGTGCCGGGTCAGAAGGTGCCGACATCGCCCAGGGATCCTTCGATGTGGCAGTTCCGGCCGTCGCCGCCGGAGCGGGCGCTTTGTTCCTGGGCGGCGCCGTCTTGCTTGTTGTGGTGCTGCGCCGCCGCCGGAAGGTCAGCGGGGCTGACGGCGCCGAGGTGTGGGCGCTGGACTAGCCCAAGCGCTCCGGCTGATGCGCCGGGCAGAGGCGGGTCCCATATTGTTGGGGCCCGCCTCCACATGTCAGCGGCTGGCGCCCAGCGCCGCCCACGCCTTATTGCGGCGTTCAGCAAGATCGCGGCGCGCCTCCAAAGCATCCGCAAGGCTGACGGGCACAAAACGGGTCGCCGTTCCGGGAGCCGCCCTGGCAACCAGATCCATGTCGGCGCTGATCACGGTGCCCACCATCGCGTAGCCGCCGCCGGAGACGGCATCGCGGTGCAGGATGATCGGCTGGGTGCCGCCGGGAATCTGGATGGATCCCACGGCATACCCCGCGTCCACGATGTTGGAAGGGTCCGAGCCGGCGCCGAACGGCTGTTCGCGCTCTTTCCATTTCACCCCAGGTCCGGAGTAGCGAAGACCCATCCGGTCGGCCACGGGAGTCACTTTCCACTCCTCGTGGAGGAGATTGCCCAGGCCTTCGTCGGTCAGGCGGTGGTCGTACAACCCCAGCACGATCCGGACTTCCTGCTCCTTGGCGAAAACGGGCCGGTATTCATCCGGGACGCTTTCGGCCTGGGGGAGGCTTCCGCCGTTGAGGGGAGCGCCCACGGGGACAACGTCGCCCGCCTCGAGCTTGCGGCCCTTGAACCCGCCGATCCCGCCCAGGCTGTACGTGGACCGGCTGCCCAACACCTCCGGGACGTCGATGCCGCCCTGGACGGCGATGTAGTAGCGGGTGCCGCCCTGGATCACGCCGAAGGAAAGCTGGTCCCCGGCCTTCAGCAGCAGGCGGCTCCACTGCGGCCGCGGCTCCCCGTTGACCTTCACCTCCACAGGAGCGCCGGTGACGGCGATGACGGCGTCGCTGTCGGTGGTCAGCACCGGGCCCAGGTAGGTGCACTCAAGGACCGCTTCCCGTGCCGTGTTTCCCACCAGGGCGTTTCCCAGTTCGGTGGAGTACTGGTCCATGGAACCGCTTTGCGGTATGCCCACGTTGTAGTGGCCCGTTCGCCCCTGGTCCTGGACCGTGGTGGCCAGGCCCGGGTTTCCGATTTCAAATGCCATTGAGGGCCTCCATGAGTTCACGGTTGTAGCCTTCCGGGTCGGCCAGCGCCCTGGACAGGTCGAACGTCACCGGTGCCTGGCGGTAGCGGAAGGTGCCAGCGGAGATCTCCGCCTGGATGGTGTTGTATTCCGCCTCCGTGACCGGTTTGAACTTTACGATGTCCCCGGGGCGGAAGAACACCATGAAGTCCTTGAAGTCCGCCAAGGCCTGGCCGGGGTCGAAGATGGGGGCGGCGGCCACTCCGAACATCTGGTACCCGCCGGCGCCCCGGACCGAATAGATGCAGCCGAAGCATCCGCCGTGCCCCACGGTCAGCTTGGGGGTGTCGGTCCGCGGGCTCAGGTACTTGGGCACCTCCAGCTGCTTCTCGCGGTCCACCAGCTGGAACAGGAACGGCAGTCCGGCCACGAAGCCCACCATGGACACCAGCCACGGCTGTTCGTGGTGCCGCTGGATGAACTCCGTAGCATCCTTGAGGTGGTTGACCTTAGCCGCGTAATCGATGTCGCTGCCTGCAGGCTCCTGGTGGAACCCTTCACGGAACCGCTGGGCCACTTCCGCGGTGAAGGGGTCCTCGTACCAGACCGGAACCTCGACGATCCGGGTCTCCAGTGCCCGTTCCTGGTGGGACGTCAGGTCCCGCTCGATGTCGCGCACAGCAGTTTCCAGCTGTTCCGGAGGTAGGACGTCGGGGTCGAACCGCACTAGCAGGGATGCGTTGGCCGGGCAGATGTCAACGATTCCCGGAAGCGCGGCGTCGGATAACCTGCCGGCGATGGACATCACCTTGAAGTTCGCGGGCAGGCTCATCGCTTCGGAGACTTCCACGAACAGGAATTCGTCCCCGCCCCAGGTGTAGCGCGCACCCGGGAGGATGGCGGCTTCGGTGGTCATTTTGCCCCCATGAGGTCGGCTGCGGTTTCAATGAACTTGGAGTGGTGGCTGACTTCGGCGAATTCAGGCCGCGCCAGCAGCGCCAGGTGGACGGGGACGGTGGTCTTGACCCCTTCAATGTGTGTTGCCTCCAGCGCCGCCAAGGTGGCCGCGATGGCGGCGTCCCGGTCCGCGGCGTGGACGGCCAGCTTGGCCAGGAGGGAGTCGTAGTAAGGGCTCACCACCGAACCTGCTTCCACCCCGGTGTCCACGCGGATGCCATCACCCGATGGCCAGTCCAGGGACCGGATGGTTCCCGGGCTGGGGAAGAAGTGGTGGCTGGGGTCTTCCGCGTTGATGCGGCATTCGATGGCGTGGCCGCTGAAGTGCACGTCGTCCTGGGAGATGGACATGGATCCGGTGGAGGCAATCAGGAGCTGCTCGCGGACCAGGTCCACGCCGGTGATTTGCTCGGTGATGGGGTGCTCCACCTGGATGCGGGTGTTCATCTCAATGAATGCGGCCTCATGGTTCCCGGGGTCGTACAGGAACTCCACCGTCCCCGCCCCGTGGTACCCGCACTGGCGGGCAAGGGCCACGGAGGACTCCCGGATGGTGGCCCGGACGGCGTCCGGGAGGTTGGGTGCAGGGGCTTCCTCCAGTACCTTCTGCGAACGGCGCTGCATGGAACAGTCGCGGTCGCCGAGGTGGATGAAGTTGGTCCCGTCGCCCAGGACCTGCACCTCCACATGGCGGGCATGCTCCACGAACCGTTCCAGGTAGACGGTGGGGTCGCCGAAGATGGCGGCGGCCTCGCCCCTGGCCATCTCGATGGTTTCCAGCAGATCGCTCTCGTCATGCACGAACCGGATGCCCCGGCCGCCACCGCCGGCGGAGGCCTTCACCACCAGCGGGTACCCAATCGAACGCGCAATGTCGACGGCGTCCGCCTCCGGATCCAAGGGGCCGTCAGACCCCTTGAGCACGGGGACGCCGGCGTTGGCTGCCGCTTCCCGGGCCAGGGATTTGTTGCCCATCATGGAGATGGTGTCCGCGGTGGGGCCCACCCAGGTGAGGCCGGCCTCTGCCACCCTCCTGGCGAAGTCGGCGTTCTCCGACAGGAAACCGTAGCCCGGGTGGACGGCGTCGCACCCCTGCTCGAGGGCCGCAGCGACCAGGGCGTCCTGGTTCAGGTAGCTGGCGGTTGCCTGGGCCGGGCCCACCACCACGTAGTGGTCGGCTGTCCGGGCTGCCAGTGATTCCGCGTCGGGCTCGCTGACCCCCAGGACGGTTTCGATGCCCATGTCGCGGGCAGTCCTGGCGATCCGCACGGCGATCTCGCCGCGGTTTGCGATAAACAGTTTCATGGGCTGCCTTTATCCTTCCCGGATGACGACGATCGAGTCGCCCGGGTTGACCATGTCGCCTTCGTTGACTTCAAAGGATTCCAGGGTCCCGGCGACGTCGGACTGGATCTCGGTGAACTGCTTCATGATTTCCACGATGCCGATGGTCTGGCCGACTTCGATGGTGTCGCCTTCGTTGGCAAAGGGGGGTTTGCCCGGCCCGGGCTTGCGGTAGAAGACTCCGGGAAGGGGTGAAACGATGGTGGCCATGTGCTGCTCGCTTTCAGGAGTGGGCGGATCGGGATGAGTCGAGTGCCTTGCGCACGGCGGAGGCCACGGCGACGGCGTTGGGTGCATCCGAGTGAACGCAGATGCTCTGGAAGGCGATGTTCAGGGGAGTGCCGTCGACGGCGGTCACGGGTTCGCCAGCCACCGCCCGGCTGACGCGTTCCGCGGCGGCGTCCGGGTCGGTGGGCGCGGGCCGTCGCTGGATGAGGAGCTCGCCGCCGGGGCCGTAATTGAGGTCCACATAGAGTTCCGCAACGAAGTCCACGCCCATGGCGCGGCACACGGATTCATGGGCGGTCCCCGCCAGGCCGTAGAACGGAACGCCGAACTGTTTGGCTGTTCCGGCCGCCGCCTGCATAAGGCCTTCGTCTCCGGCGAGCATGCCATAGAGCGCGCCGTGGGGTTTGATGTGGTTCAGGGACAGCCCGTTCTTGGCCAGGAAGGCGGTCAGCGCCCCGGTCTGGTACAGGATGATCGACTCGACCTCCTCCGGGGTGAGCACCATGCGGCGGCGGCCGAACCCCATGGGATCGGGGAGCCCGGGATGGGCGCCCACGGCCACCCCGTGTTCGGCGGCAAGGGCCACCGTCCGGTTCATGACGTCCGGGTCCCCGGCGTGGTAGCCGCAGGCGACGTTGGCGACGTCGATGATTTCCATGAGCGCGGCGTCGTTGCCGAACTCGTGCAGGCCGAAGCCTTCACCCATGTCCGAATTCAGCAGCACCTGGGCAGGCGTGGTTTCCGTCACGTTTTTTTGCATGCAGGCAACGGTACAGAGAGGGCGAGCCTGCAGGAACTGGGCGGATCGCCGAATGTGGCCACCCGGATTATGCTTCTTGCACTAACAAGGAGGGGTTGCCATGCGTGTTGCCGATCTCGTGGCGGATGCTGCGCTGAACATCCGCCTTGCCGTGCCGGGCAGCCCCGGACGCCTGGCCCGGCCCATTGCATGGTGCGCTCCCACGGAGCACATGGACCCCACGCCGTTCCTCAGCGTCAACGCGCTGTTGCTCACCAACGGGATGGGCCTGAACGTCAGGGACTACCGCATCTGGGATGCGTACGTGGAGCGCCTGATGTCCGTTCCCGTTTCGGGTCTGGTTTTCGGCCTCGGCGCAGCGCACCGTGAACTGCCGCCGGGACTGGTGAAGGCCTGCGAAGCCCATGGCCTTCCACTGCTTGAGCTTCCTCCCGAAGTGCCGTTTGTCCAGGTGATGCGGCACGTGGACCAGCTCATCGCCGCCGAACGCTATGCCGAACTGCGCGCCGGGTGGGACCTGGCGGACGAGTGCACCAGGCTGGCGGCGGGTGGCCATTCGCTGGCGCAGGTCCTGGAACGGGTGGCCACCACCATCCGGGCGCGCGTGGCGGTCCTTGACCACAATGGGTTTGAACTCATGTCGGCAGGAACGGCCGCGGGCGGAACGGCACGGACCACCCTGAGCCTGCCCAGCGGCGGAATCCTCCGGTTCAGGCTGGCCATCGAAGGAATCAAGAGCAGCCTGGTGCTCCAGCCGCTGTTGGGCCCGGTGGCTGCGGTGATCGCCATGCAGCTGAGCTACACCCTTGGGTCCCGGTCGCCCCTGCATTCACGGGAAGCCGCCCGGTTCATCGAGGCGCTCTACGAGGCCAGGGGGACACCGGCCCCGGCCTTGCGGCGCTACGCCGCGGAGGCCGGGTTCGAGCCGGACGGGGCGTGGGGCTCCGTGCTGATCGGCGGCGCAGGGGAAGTTGCGCCGGCCAAGCTGCGGACCATCGCCTGGCGGGTCCGGGTGGGTCTGCAGGCCGAATTTGGGACCGTGCGGTTCATGGAGGAAGCCGGGCTCACCACGGTCCTGGTGCAGCGCCGGGAAGCGGGGATGGAGCTCATGGAAGCCGTCCAAAAGTCTTTCCAGGAGGCGCCGGAATTGTCCGCCGTCGTCTCTGGGTGCGGGAACCTGGACGAACTTCCGCTGGTGCTGCAGCTGGCCCGCCGCCGGATGGGTGAGCCGGGGCTCCATCGGGCGCCGGTCGCTGACCTGGCCGGTGTGGTGGAGGGCCTGCCTGGCGCCGGGCTGGTGGCGATGTCCCGGCGCCTCCTGGCGCCGTTGATGTCCGACGGCGGCACGGCCTTGCGCGAAACGCTTGACGCGTACCTGCGGTACAGCGGGAATACCCGCGAAACCTGCAGTGAGCTCTTCATCCACCGCAACACCCTGACATACAGGTTGCGCAAGATCGAGGAGCTTCTGCGGGTTGACCTCGCTGACGGCGAAGTGCGGGCCACCTGCCTGCTGGCACTGCGGATCGTCGCCGCCGGCACCTAGTCCGCGAACCCTGAATCACTGAAACCTAGTTGGCGGCCATCTCGGCGGCCGCCCTGGCGGCGCTGCTTTCGCGGACGTACAGGGTGGGTTCCAGTTGTACGGGGTCGGGCTTTTCGCCCCTGAGCACGGCCTGGATGAGCTGCACCGCCGTCCGTCCAATGTCCGCCATGGGGGAGTGGACCGAGGTCAGCGGAATGGGAAGTTCGGCGGCCAGGGAGGTGTCGTTGTAGCCCACCACGGCCACGTCCTGTCCTACGGTGAGGCCGCGGGCGCGGAGGGCTCCCATCGCGCCGATGGCGGCGAAATCGTTAACCGCGAAGATGGCGGTGGGGCGCGGCCGGCCGCTGGCGAGGATCTTTTCCCCGGCCTCCCGGCCGCCGGCGGTATCGAACCTGGACCACACCACGTCGTCGTCGGAAATGGTGCCGCCCAGGGACCGCCACCGGTCCAGGAAGCCTGCTGTGCGGTCGACGGCGGTGCTTGCGTAGGGCTCGCCGGCAATGACCGCCACCTGCCGGTGGCCCATCTCCCACAGGTGGCTGGCGACGAGTTCGCCGCCCACGACGTCGTCGCAGGTGGCGGACGGGTAGCCCGTCACCCGGCGGTTAATCAGCACGAACGGGACCTTCCGGTCCGTCAGTTCCTGCAGGAGGCCGCCGTCGAGATGGGCGTCGCCAATGATGAGGCCGTCCACCCGCCGCGCCAGCATGAGGTCGATCTTCCGCCGTTGTTCGTCCGGGTCATCGCGGGAGTTCATGACGAACGCGGAATACCCCACCTCGGCTGAGGCCTCGTCGATGCCCTCGTACATGATGGCCAGGACCAGGTCCGAAAGCCGGGGGACGATGACGCCCAGCAGTTTGGTCCGCCGCGTGCGGAGGCTGGCGGCCTGCGGGTCGGGGGAGTAGCCCAGCTTGCGGGCCAGTTCACGGACGCGTTCGGCGGTGGCGGCCGAGGCCGCTCCCTTGGCCACGTCGGAACCGGAATGCAGGACCCTGGAGACAGTGGACGGATGGACGCCCAGCTCCCTGGCCAAATCCTTCAGCGTGACCGTTCCGCTGCCGTCGGCCTTTTCTTTCATGTCCCTCTCCTGCCCACCGGGGCCACTGTAGCCCAGGTCTGCCCGGGCTGTCCGGAAGGGCGCCAAGGCAGCCCTTGACGTGACCCGCTTCACATCCTATAGTCGTTCATCAACGCTACCCAAACGTTTGGGTAGATCACCCACAAAAAATTTTCCGGTGCCCCCACCCCCAGGCGCCGCCCCCGTTTCCAGGCATCTCCCCTTTTTCGTGGACGATCACCCAATCGATTGGGTTGCGGACCGCGCAGCAAACATCCGGAGCTGAAATGACTGTTACCGACTCCCACGTCGTGCTGCTGGCTACTGGAGGCACCATCTCGTCGCGTTCTTCCGAGGCCGGCGGCGCGGTCGCCTCCGATACCGGCGAGCAGGTGTTCAAAGCCCTCGGCTCGCGTGTCTCTCACCCCGTCCGGGTGCTGGACGTGTTCCAGAAGGGGTCCTACCTCCTGACGTTCGACGACATGCTGAGGATCTGCGCCACCATCCAGGACGTCCTTAAGGACCCCAGCGTCCTGGGCGTGGTGGTCACCCACGGCACCGACACCATGGAGGAGACCGCCTACCTCGCGGACCTGACGCACACGGACGAGCGGCCGGTGGTCTTCACCGGCTCGCAGCGGGCCGCCGACTCCGACGCTCCCGACGGGCCGGACAACCTGGCCCGGGCCATCGCCGTCGCCGGTTCGAAGGACGGGCGGGGTAAAGGCGTCATGGTCCACTTTGCGGGCACCATCTTCCCGGCCGCCGGCGTGCGGAAAAGCCAAACTCTCCGGCTGAATGCCTTTGCGAACCCCGATTTCGGGGTACTTGGCCAGGTATCAGCCCAGGGAGAAGTTGCCATGGACGGCAGCGGCGGCAGGTTCGACGCCCTGCCCCTGCCCCAGCCGGGCGGCGGCTCCCCGCGGGTGGACCTGGTTGCCGCCTATCCCGGCGCCGATTCCACCCTGATGCACGCCGCCCTTGAAGCAGGAGCGGAAGGCATCGTCCTGCAAGGAACCGGAAGCGGCAATGCAAACGCCAGCCTCTGCGCAGAGGTGGCCGCCGCCGTCGCGTCCGGCGCCGTGGTGGTCACCAGCACCCGCGTGGACGCGGGACCGGTGGTGCCCATCTACGGGGCCGGCGGCGGTGGCGAAGACCTGCGCGTTGCCGGTGCCATCAGCTCCGGCCACCTCCGGCCGTCACAGTCGCTGATCCTGCTCAGCCTCCTACTCAGGATCAATCCTGACAGGGACCGGATTACCCAAATTTTTGCCCAACGAGGGAGGCCCCCTGAACCCTCCGCCTGACACCCAGAACATCCCGGTTTGAACGAATTGAAAGGAAAATCTCATGGCTAAGGACATTCAAGTCGCCTTCGGCGTGGACGTAGACGCAGTGGCAGGCATGCTCGGCTCCTACGGAGGAGAGGACTCCCCGTGCGACATCAGCCGCGGCCTGTTCAGCGGTGAAGTCGGCGGCCCCCGGCTGATCCGGTTGTTCCAGAAATACAACCTCCCGGCCACCTGGTTCGTGCCGGGCCACTCCATCGAAACCTTCCCCGAACTGACCCAGATGATCGTGGACGCCGGGCACGAGATCGGCGTGCACGGATATTCGCACGAAAACCCGATCGCCATGACCCGGGAGCAGGAGACCGCCATCCTGGACCGCGCGATTGAACTGATCGAAAAGGTATCCGGCCGCCGGCCCACCGGCTACGTTGCACCGTGGTGGGAGTTCTCGCCTGTCACCAACGAGATCCTCCTGGAGCGCGGCATCAAGTACGACCACTCCCTGATGCACCGGGACTTCGAGCCGTACTACGTCCGGGTCGGGGACTCGTGGAAGAAGATCGACTACACCAAGGACGCCCAGACATGGATGGAGCCCCTGGTGCGCGGGCAGGAAACGGACCTGGTGGAAATCCCGGCCAACTGGTACCTAGATGACCTGCCTCCCATGATGTTCATCAAGGCATCCCCGAACTCGCACGGGTTCGTCAACCCCCGCGACATCGAAGAAATGTGGCGGGACCAGTTCGACTGGGTCTACCGCGAAATGGACCAGGCCGTCTTCACCATGACCATTCACCCGGACGTCTCCGGCCGCCCCCAGGTGCTCCTCATGCTCGAGCGGCTCATCGAACACATCAACTCCCATGAGGGCGTCAGCTGGCTGACCTTCGACCAGATCGCCGACTCCTTCCTTTCCCGCAGCCCCCGTAAGGAGAACAAGTCATGACCATCCAAGAACCGGCTGTCGACCTGTCACAGCCCCGCCCGGACGAGAAGCGCCGCTTCCCGGTCTTTACCAAGCGCCACACAACGACCGCAACCGTCCTTGCCTTGCTGGCGTGGACCGTTGCCGTCTTTGACTACGGCTTGTTCGGTACCCTGCTGCCGGCCATGCAGCAGGAATTCGGCTGGTCCGCCACGGAGGCGTACGCCATCAACACGTGGATCGCGGTCGGCACCGCTGTCGTCTGCTTCGGCATCGGTCCCGTCATCGACAGGCTCGGCCGCCGCAAAGGCATGATGACCACCATTGGTGGGACCGCCGTCGTCTCCGGCCTGACGGCACTGATCCCTACGGGCGTGCCTTTCTTCAGCAACGCCATGCTGGTAGTGATTCGTTCGTTCGGTGGACTCGGATTCTCCGAGCAGGCCGTGAACGCCACCTACATGAACGAGGTGTACCAGGTCACAGAGGTGGCCGATAAGCGCAAGCGCCCCGGTTTCCACTACTCCTTCATCCAGGGCGGATGGCCGCTGGGGTTCCTGCTGGCCAGCGCACTCGCCCTGGCTTTCCTGCCCTCCCTGGGCTGGCGCGCCCTGTACCTCATGGCCACGATTCCCGCTGCAGTGATCGTCTGGGTGATCGCCAAGAAGCTCAAGGAAACTCCCCAGTTCGAACTGCACCACAAACTGACCGAGCTCGAAAAGCACGGAAAGACGGAGGAGGCCCACTCCCTGGCCCACGCTTACGGCGTCGAGCACTCCTCGGCAGCCCCGCTCAAGCGCATCTGGGAGCCGCACCTGCGCCGGAACACCATCGTCTTCTCGCTGGCCTGGATCTTCAACTTCTTCGGCATCATGATCTTCAGCATCCTCGGCTCCTCCGTCCTGAAGAACGCCAAGGGCGTTGAACTCTCGGACGCCTTCTGGATGCTGATCGTCATCAACATGCTGGCCTACTTCGGCTACGTCTTCCACGGCTGGCTGGGCGACAAGATCGGCCGCAAACGGACCATCATCGGCGGCTGGATCCTCTCCGGCATCTCCTTCACCATCATGCTCAGCCCCATCGCCACCAGCCCGTTCATGATCATCCTGACCTACGGCGCCGGCCTGTTCTTCCTGGTGGGCCCGTATGCGGCCATCCAGTACTTCATGGCCGAGTGCTACCCGGTCAGCTGCCGGGCCACCGGAACCTCGTTCATCGGCGCCATGAGCCAGCCCGGCGTGATCCTCGGCGGCGCCCTGTTCACCGCTGCCGCAGCCGGCGCCGGAACTGGGCCCGCCGCTCTGTGGGTCGGAGCCGTGGGAACCCTGTTCTCCGGACTGCTGATGATCGCCGCCAAGCCCCCCGCCGAAGCCCTCCTGGAGGACCACCCCCATGACGTCGCCTAACAAGGCCGCCATCATCACCGGTGCCGCCAGCGGCATCGGCCGCGCCCTCGCCGTCCACTACGCCCGCAAGGGGGTGGTGTCCATCATCGGCACCTTCCCCGGCGACCCCCACGACCCAGAGGAAACCCTCCGCCTGGTCAAAGAGGCCAACGGGGAAGCGGTGATCCACGAAGTGGATGTACGCACCACCGCGTCCGTGGACGCCCTGGCCCAGCGGGCCGTGGACGAGTACGGCCGGCTGGACTACGCCATCGCCAACGCCGGAATCCTGCGCAACTCCCCGCTGGGGGAGATGACGGACGAGCGCTGGCATGACATGCTCAACGTTGACCTCACCGGCGTGCTGCGCACGCTGCGTGCCGGGGCGGAGAGAATGACCGACGGCGGAGCACTGGTTGCGGTCTCGTCCATCGCCGGCGGGGTTTACGGCTGGGAGGAACACGCCCACTATGCCGCCGCCAAGGCAGGCGTGCTGGGCCTGGTCCGCAGCGTGGCCGTAGAGCTCGGCCCGCGGCAGATCCGCGCCAACGCCGTCATCCCCGGCCTCATCGAGACCCCGCAGTCCCTCGACCCGGTGAACTCGCTGGGACCGGAGGGCCTGAAGCGTGCCGGGAACGACATCCCCTGGGGCCGGGTGGGCAAACCGGAGGAAGTGGCCAGCGTCATCGGCTTCCTCACCTCCGACGATTCCCGCTACGTCACGGGGCAGGCGCTGGTGGTTGACGGCGGCCTCACTGTGAAGATGCGCGCCTGACAGCCCAAAGAAAGGACACCATGAACACATCGACTCATGCTTTCGGAAACGCCCAAGCCTCGAACGGCCGCCGTGTGGTGGTCACCGGCGGTTCCAGCGGAATCGGCAAAGCCATCGCCGAGGCCTTCCTGGCCAACGGCGACCGTGTTGCCGTGCTGGACCGGGCCGGAGAGGACGGCGCCATCCGCGTGGACGTGGCCGATGAAGCCAGCGTGCGCGCGGCCTTCGCCGAGGCCCGGGAGGCGCTGGGCGGCATCGACGTCCTGGTCAACAGCGCGGGCCTGCTGACGGAGTCTCCGCTGGAGGACATGTCCCTGGACATGTGGAATGAGACCCTCACTGTGGACCTGACCGGTGTGTTCCTGTGCTGCCGGGAGGTGGTGCGGGAGATGCGGCAACGCAAGTGGGGCCGCATCATCAACATCGCCTCCCAGCTGGCCATCAAAGGCGGTGTGGGGCTGACGCATTACAGTGCCGCCAAGGCCGGCGTCGTCGGCCTTTCCAAGGCGCTTGCCCTGGAAACGGCGGCGGACAATGTGCTGGTCAACTGCATCGCCCCGGGGCCGATCGAGACGCCGCTGGTGGAAGGCATTTCGGAAAGCTGGAAGGCCGCGAAGCGCGCCGAGCTGCCGTTGGGGCGCTTCGGGACGCCCGCGGAAGTGGCTCCCGCGGCTCTCCTGCTGGCCAGCGATCCGGGTGGAAACCTGTTTGTGGGACAGACGCTGGGACCCAACTCCGGCGATGTGATGCCTTAAGGAAAGGGAGCGACATGTGCGGTGCCTGCGGAAGGACCACCGTGGCGGACCCCGCCCTGGGCCCGGCGCGGACCATGCGGCAACACCTGATCGTGGCAGCGACGGTCAATGCCGTCTGCGCCGGCCTCCCCGGTGCTCCGAAGGTGACAGCCCTCAATGACGGGTGGCTGATGACCGGGGCCGCCGGAGCCTCCGCGCAGTGCCAGACGCTCAACGAACTGTGGTCCGCGGTGCTCGGGTGCTTCAAGGATGCATCCGTGTTGGACCAGCTGAACGGCCGCCGGCAGGCATACGCGGCTGATCCGGCCAATGCGGGCCTGCCTGCGCGGGCAGCCGGTCTTCTGCCGGACCCCGAATACTACCAAGGAGATTTTGCATGACTGATTACTCCCCGCTCTGGTCACCCATCCGGATCGGTGCCACCGAGTTAGACAACCGGGTGGCCCTGGCACCCATGACGCGGATCAGCGCCACCGAGGATGGGCATGCCACAGACAGAATGGCGTCCTACTACCGGACCTTTGCACGTGGAGGCTTCGGTCTGCTGATCACGGAAGGCATCTACCCGGACACCGCCCACAGCCAGGGCTACCATCACCAGCCCGGCATTGCGACGGAGGAGCAGGCCCGGTCCTGGGCCACGGTGGTCGACGGCGTCCATGCGGAGGGTGCCAAGATCTTCGCCCAGCTGATGCATGCGGGGGCGCAGAGCCAGGGTAACAGGTTTGTGGCCTCCTCTGTGGGGCCATCGGCGGTGGCACCCAAGGGGGAGCAGCTGGGGTTCTACCGCGGCGAAGGTCCGTACCCGGTTCCTTCCGCGATCACCCTGTCCCAGATGAAGGAAGTCCGGGACGGGTTCGTCACGGCCGCGCTGCATGCGCAGCAGGCGGGGTTCGACGGCGTGGAGATCCATGGTGCCAACGGGTACCTGCTGGATCAGTTCCTCACGGACTACCTGAACCAGCGCGACGACCACTACGGTGGTTCAGCCGAAAACAGGGTGCGATTCGCCGCTGAAATCTGCCGGGACGTCCGCGAGGCTGTTGGCCCGGACATGACCGTTGGTATCCGCATTTCCCAGTCCAAGGTCAGCGACACCGAGCACAAGTGGAGCGGGGGAGTGGAGGAAGCCGAGGTCATTTTCGCCACCTTGGGCGGGACGGGGATTGATTTTGCCCACACCACCGAATACCGCGCCACCGAGGCCGCGTTCGCGGATGCCGGGGAGACCCTGGCTGCGCTGGCGAAGAGGTACTCGGGCCTTCCGGTGATTGCCAACGGCAAGCTTGATGATCCGGATACCGCCGTGTCCATGCTGGTGGACGGCTCGGCGGATGTCGTGGCGCTGGGCAAGGGGGCGCTGGCCAACCGGAACTGGCCCCACCTTGTCCGCAACAACCTGGAGTTCGGGGAGCTCGACCCCGCCGTGTTCGCTCCTTTGGCGGACGTCAAGGACTGGGAGCTGGAAGATCCCGCATAAGTCTCAACAATGGGCCGTGTGACATCCGGCGCCCGGCTGGGCGTCACGCGGCTCTCACCCCGCGGGCCGGGCCAGGCGCCGGAGCAGGGACACGGCATCGTCGACGGGCACAGGCTGGAAGAACTGCGCGTCGGCGAGTTCGACGGCAGCGATTGCGCGCGGCGCCAGCTGGGCTCCGGCGCCGGTGACGCGCAGCCGTTTGGCACGGGTGTCCGCCGGATCGACTTCCCGTTCGATGAGTCCCTTGGCTTCCAGTGCGCGCAGGACCTGGGAGGCCATCTTGACGTCGGTGCCGGCCTGCCGTGCCAGGGCCAGCTGGTTCGGGTGCTCACCTTGGTTATTGAGCCACCAGGCGCAGGCGAGCAGCACGAACTGCACGTGGGTGAGATCGAGCGGCGCGAGTGCTGCCGCGATGTCCCGCTGCCAGCGCAGCGTGGTGTGCCAGAGCAGGAATCCTGGACTTTCGCCGGGGTTGAGAGGCATCAGCCGCCGGCCATCCTGACCAGCGCGGCCATGGTCTCGGGCCAGTCGGCGGTGATGCCGGGTCCAATCTGCGGGCCGGCTTCGTCTGCGCCGCTTCCGGTGAGCTCCATCCGGTACACCACCCGGTTCCGGTTGGGTTCGATGGTGTCGATGCGGTGGGTGGTCCTTAGGAGAAGGTTGCCGAAGCGGGCCTCGTCCACGAACCGTTCGTTTTCAATAGCTTCGGCGATGACCAGCGGGATCGGATCGTCACCCGGGGGCGTCATCAGGATCTGCGAGCCCGCGGCGAACGGGCCGTTGATCTCGATCTTCTCGATCTCCCCGTTCCAGGCGCCCCAGTTCTCGACGTCGGACCACAGCCGCCAGATGGACTCAGGCGTGGCACTGGTTTCGATGCTGTTCTCGTATTCCCACATGGTGGCCTCCTCAGCAGATGGTCTATGCAAAGATTATCTATGCGCAGACTATTTCTGTCCAGAGGCAACCCGTGGCGCTCCTGTATCCTGACATGTAGGTTCAAGGGCTTCAGCGCCCCATCGACCAAGCCCGGTTTACTGCCGGATGTCGGTCTGGAATCCTGGCCCGCCGCCTTGGACGTCATCGAACCGCCACTGCAATCGTCAGGATCCGATTGCCCCCAATATCTTGGAATGGATCTTCATCCCTACTCACACCCCAGCTCCCGCGGGAATCCCACCCGCTGACCCCAAACCTTCGCGCGCTGCTGCGGTGGATGGATACGTGGCCTGGGTTGAGGCCGGCGCCGGCATGACCGCGCGGTGGCGCTCGGCGAACGGCAGGCCGGCACCGGGGCGCGTGGAAGTGGTGGACGACTCCCTCACGGCCGAGGATGCGTACCGCATGGCGTCACAGGGGATCGCGATGCTCTGGCACGGCGACTTCCACAACGCGCGGCAGATCCTCAACGCCCTGGACCGCCGGATAGGCACCGGAAAGAAGGCCGGCGGAACCCCTGCCGAGCAGTTCTACCGGCACCGGCAGTCCGCCTCGCACCGGGCACGCATTCTGGGCCTGCTGCTGATTCCCCTCGATCCGGGCCCAGTGGTGCCGCTGCGCCGCGCACCGGATATCCGGGAAGCCGCGGCGGAAGCGTACGGAGGCATTGGAGAATCTTCCGTGGTGTCCCTGCACGAGCTCGTCGGGGCCGTCGGCGCCCACGAGTGGCGGCGGAATGGTGTCTACGTCGATGCTCTGCAGGACCGCATCCACCCGCATTACGGCACGTTCTTTCCCACCCGCAGCGAGTACGTGGATCTCGTGGCGGCGGCCGCACTGCCCTCCGATACGCTGGCGTTCGACGTCGGAACCGGCACCGGAGTGCTCGCCGCCGTCCTCGCCCGCCGCGGCGTCCGCCGCGTGATCGCCACCGACAACGAGCCGCGTGCCATCGCCTGCGCCACTGAGAATTTCCGGAACCTCGGTGTCCAGGACCGCGCGGAGGCGGTCCTGACCGACATGTTCCCGCCCGGACGGGCACCGCTGATCGTGTGCAACCCGCCCTGGATTCCGGCCACGCCGCATTCCAGCCTGGACAGCGCCGTCTACGACCCTGGGAGCAGGATGCTGTTCCGCTTCCTGAACGAACTCCCCGGCCATCTGGAGCCGGGCGGTGAGGGCTGGCTGGTCCTGTCCGACTTGGCCGAGCACCTGGGCCTGCGGTCGCGGAAGGACCTGCTGGCCGCCGTCGAAGCGGCCGGGCTGAAGGTGACGGAGCGGCTCGACACCAAGCCAACGCATCCGAAAGCTTCCGACCGCGAAGATCCCCTGTTCGCGGCGCGCTCGGCCGAGGTCACGTCACTGTGGCGGCTTGTCAGCCGCTAGCACCGCTGGCGATCCTACCGAAGAGATGGTTTTCACACCGATCACGGACCTCGGGCTCCCGTAGCGGAGGCGGCTGCGGGACTCGCCATCCGTTCCCGTTATCGAAAAAAGGGGGGAGCGTTGGCTTCTGGCGCCTCTTGCCGTCAGTGTTGGCTGGGCGTAACGTCCGCAGCATAAGGGTTGCCTTTGGAGGCCTCCATGCGTGTGCTGCTGCGCCGTTTCATCTCCATGACATCAGTCTTGTCTGTCTGCCTCGGCCTTTCGGCGTGCACCGTCGCCGAGACGCCATCCCCGGCACCGACTACGGAGGCCCGCACGGTCCCACCGTTTTCCACGGTCCCACCGTTGCCGGACAGCGGCCACATCGACCCAGGTACATATCTCGTCACCAGTTTCGCAGAGAATTTCGAGATCACCGTCCCGGACGGCTGGTCGGCCGACGGTGATGGCTTGCGAAAGGACGACCCGGATCACCCGGATGCGATGGCGGTCTTCGTGGGTTGGTGGCACTCCGACCATGTGCCGACGGACGCATGCGCGTGGCAGGGCGCGCTCGTCGAGGTCAATCCGTCGGCCAATGCATTCGTCGACGCGATGATGGCGCAGACGTCAACGGCGAGCACCCCTCCGGTCGAGGTTGTGGTTGGCGATTATTCCGGCGTCGAGTTCGATCTCTCCGTCGAGGGTGACAGGGACATCAAAGCCTGCGACAACGGTCAGTTTTGCGTTCACTCAGAATATTCGAACCTATGCACCCGCTGGTACTCGAGCGCCGCTGAGCGCGAAACTTACCGGGTGGTCAACCTGCACGGCCAACGCGCAATGTTCTGGGTGGTCCAATTCCACGAATCGATCAATCCGGAGCTGACACGAGAGGCACGCGCCGTCTTCGACTCGATCGTGTTCAAGCTCCGACAAGTGACCAGCTAGTGCGGTAGGCGATCTCCTTGCGGGACGGACGGACCAGGCACTTAGGCCTTTCTCTTTTCCGGAAGTACTGACGAAATAGGCCATTGGCGTTCGCGTTTGACGCGCGCTGCCAGGGGCCCGGGCGGAGCACATAAGCGACGAGGAGTCGCGAAGTGCGTTCAACCAGCGTCACTATCGCTGAATTGTTTCCTTTCCCCATGATGAGGGCACCTACCAAATGGCCAGCTTCCTCCCTGGTGGCGGTGTGGGCTGGGCGGTCCCCGATCTTCAGCTCATCAGTAATGTACTTGCGTGGCTTCACCTTGGTCCTGGACCTTGGTCGCCTGCTGAACTTAACCGAACGCAGCAGGCGGGCAGATCCTGCTGGAACGGGTGGATGCTGAATTGGTAGAGCGCACGCTTCTCAACCAAGCCCTATGGGCCCCTTCTTCGCGATCGGCGCGTCGAACTGCGCATGATCCAATACCTCTTTCAGATTGGTGTTGCGACGTTCGTGAGAAGCCGCCCTGCGTTAATTGGGTGCGGCCCCGTACTCGGTCAGGCCGTTCCTGATCGCAAACAGGGTGGCCCCCACCCGGTTGGTTGCACCGATCTTGGTGTAGATGTGCTCCACGTGGTTGCGGACGGTCTTCCGGGAGAGGAAGAGGCTGTCCGCGATCTCGGCCGGAGTCATGCCGCGGCAGAGCATGCCGAGGATTTCCACTTCCCGCGGGGTGAGCCCAGCCGCGGCGGCATGCGAACGGCGGGGCTGCTGGCCGGCCGCCACAAGTACGGCCTCCACTGCTCCGGCGGCGAGCCTCCCGGCTGAAACTTCCTGCCGGAGACGGGCGGCCGCATCAGCCGGCGTGAGTGCGGGCCGGTGCGGGCGTGGCTCCACGGAGGCATGGTAGGAGTCCGCTGCCGCCAGGATCCGCTGCTTGATCCCCAGCTCGTTTCCGCCGATCCCTCGTGGATAGCCGGACCCGTCCAGCCGCTCGTGGTGTGAGCCGGTGAGGGCGGCCTCGCCCTTCAGGCCGGGAACGCGGCTGAGGATCCGCTCGCCCAGAAACGGATGCATGCGGATACGTTCCAGCTCCAGCCCGGAGAGGGGCTCCTTCTTGTCCCACACCTGGTTGGATACCCCCAGGCGGCCCAGGTCGTGCACCCAGCCTGCGCGGCGGAGCTCCGTGACGTCGTCCGCCGGCAGCCCATGCTCCTCGCCCGCGGCCGCTGCCAAGGCCGCCACCGCGCGGGAGTGTCCGGCCGTGTAGGGGGACTTGAGGTCTGCAAAGTCGCCGATGGCGCGCAGCACTGTATCCAGCTGGCTGCCCGACAGGGGAGCGTCAGTGGGAGCCAGGTCAAGGGCCGCCTGCCAGCAGTCGACATCGAGGAGTCCTTCGGTGAGTGCCTGGGCCTGGTCGATGAACAGCCCGGCCAGTGCGGGATCGAACTGGCTGCCGCGGCGGGCCCGCACCATGGCCACCGCGCCGGCCACTCCTTCCCTCCGCAGGAAGACCTCGGCCGTATCCGCCAGGTGCATGATCCGCATCTCCAATGGAATGTCCGCCCCCGCCACCCCCTCCGGCAGGCCCTTGCCGTCCCACCGCTCAAAGGTGTGGGTGAGCAGTCCTGCCACGCCGTCGTCGAGCCCTACACTGCTGGCCAACACCCCGGCCGAGACGCAGTGCGAGGCAATCATGGTCCGCACCGCCCCGCTGCCGGTCGCCGCGAAACGCGTCCAGCGGGCAACGCGGGCCAGCGGCGGGAGGCCGGCGCCGGCGTGGCTGAACATGCCGGCGTACATGGGCAGGCCGTGCTGGTCGCGGTCGTAATAGTCGGCACGGAAGGCGATATCGTCCGTGAACAGCGCGGCGAGTTCAAAGGAATCCGCGTGGCAGCCGATCCAGGCCAGCTGGTTGGCGTAGTAGATCCTGCCCTGGCCGGCGGCGTCAACGCCCGCAGCCCCGGCGATCCGCAACGCCAGCAGGGACGCACGCAGCATGTGCTCCATCGGCTGCCCCAGCCCCAGGTCGATGGCGAGCGACAGCGCGGCCAGGACTTCGCTGCGCCGCGGCGCAGCCGGTGACTGCATCACACCTGCCATTCTAGGAAGCCGCCGGCCGCGGCAGTAGGAACCACGCGTGCGGCTGTTATGCCGTCTGGTTCCTCCCGGTCCGTGCCTGGACGGGGCCTGGTCCGGCGGATCGTGCGGTGGACGGGAACCTCACGCCCACCTGCGCTCCGAAAAGTCCACGCTGTGGAAGCCAGAAGTCCGCCAGGTGGTCCTGGACCGGCAGTGGGCCCGGAGCTCCCGCGTCCTCCCCCCGGATGGTGGCCTGGGAATCCGTCACGAGCCACAGCTGCCGTGGCTGGGCCTGGAATGTCTGGCCGTTAGGCACCACACCCGAGACTTTCATCCTGCCCGCGCCGAGCAGCGGGCCGGCGAATGCCCCCATGGCCCGGAGCACCAGCTCGTTCCGCCAGAGGCTTTCCGGCATCCGCACGGCCATGGCAGTCAGCATCGTGGTGGCCGCGGAGGTGCCCAGCTGCAGGCGCCAGTCGAGGACTCCCGGCACCGTAATCAGCGCGGTGAAGGGCCCGCTCCACTGGATGTCGACGTGGGTCTCCACCGTATGGTGGACCGCCGCCCCGAAGTAGCGGGCGCAGCTGAACTCGGGCGCGGTGTTGGCGTAGATGGTCCACTCGCCGCCGGGCGTCCGGTGCCAGACGGAGCGGTAGCCGGGGCCAACGGAGCTCACCGGGAAATCCCGGAACGCCAAGTAGTGGCCGCTGGTGAAAGGCAGCCCCAGGACGGCGTAGCCGGCGAAGTGCTCGGCGGCGTCCTCGGGAAGGTCGGCAACGTTCGGTGTTGCCTCTGCTGATGACTGCGGCTGGTAGATGGTCATGGCCGCCTCCTTGTCTCTATGAGGCGAGACTATGACCGGGCCGCAGCAGCGGCATGGGGCAGTTGCCCCATTTGGCATCGGCTTTTATGCGGCGTCGAGCCAGTCCTGGAACGTCTGGCGTCCGACGGCGGAACCCGGCGCCGGGATCAGCCCGCCGTTGCGCATTGCCTTGCCCATGGGGCCCGGCACCCGGAGCGGAACGATCAGTTTTTTCTGCTGCGTCTTGGCCAGATAGGCCGCCACCAGGCCTTTCAGGTGTTCGGTCCGCGGGCCGCCGAGGTCTGGAATGCGTCCCTTCGGCCCGGACTCGGCCGCATCCACCAAGGCTGCGGCTACCTCCTTTGCCGCAACCGGCTGGGTGACCATCGTGGGCACGAAGACCAGCGGGCACACTGAGGCGGCCTTGATGGACATCGGCACGAACTCGTGGAACTGGGTGGACCGGAGGATGGTCCACGGAATGCCGCCGTGCCTGACTTCGTCCTCCTGCACCAGCTTCCCGGCGTACAGTCCCGAATTGGCTTTATCGATGCCCACAATGGACAGCACCACATGGTGCTTTACGCCGGCCTTCTTCCCGGCTGCCAGCAGGTTCTGGGTGGCGTTGGTGAAGAAATCCACGGCTTTCTTGGTGGACAGGACCTGGATGCCGGAGACGTCGATGACGGTGTCGACGTCCTGGAGTGCCTGGTCGAGGCCGCGCCCGGTGAGGAGGTCCACCCCTTCGGCGCGGCTGAGGCTGACCACGTGATGCCCGCGCTCCCTGGCGATGGCCACAACGTGGCGGCCCACTGTCCCGGTTCCCCCTGCAACGGCAATCCTCATGGAAGGAATCCTATGCCGGGGCTACGACAAATACTGGTGAGTTTCCGCCGCCGTCGCCGTGCGGCGAGGCATTGCGCGGTTACCCCCAGGAAAGCAACGGCGCGACGGTGCTGCGCTGAAAATCGCCCGCGACGGACAGTGGTGGCTTCACTGGAGCCGCTTGAGCGTGAGCGGAGACTAACTGAAGCCTAGGACCTTTTGATCCTTTGGCAGTGGCGGTTTAACGTCCGAGCTCTGTGTGGATCGATCCGACGGTCAACCGCAGTGAGCCCTCGTAAAAAATGGAGATGAGCCGTAGGGCGGCAGGGGAGAGGCCCATAGTCGGCCATTAGAACGGCATGCGTTGCATTTTCCATTCCAACGCCGCGATAGCGGTGTGTCGATCATTTCAAAATAGATATTGCAAATATTAAGCGCGGGCGACACAAGCGTCATCCGTTGCTCAAGATTGCATCAAGATCTAATCAGGTTATGCCAAGGATATGCCCTTTTTGTCTTTTGCCGACCCTGGAACAAATACTCTCTTTTCAGATGCGACTTATCACATCGAGAAGTACCACAAAGCTCATGAGCATTTTGAGCACTCCCCTTTGCGGTCTCTGCGGTTGATTGATGGGTAGCACTCGCATTTGCACTCGCACGAATCATTGGGGGCCACATTGTCCGAAATTGAATCCCTGCCTGGAATTCCTCCAAGGCCAGAGGCCGCACCTCTTTCCAAAACGGCAGATCACGGTCCCAACGCTGAAGAGGGCGCCGCTTCACTGAATCCTACGAAACTGGGGAAGCGCCGGTTTTCACGTTTCAAAAGTAAAGCACAGCGGGGAATGCTGACTGGCTTAGGTGTCAATTCCACTCCTTCAAAAGGCGCGAGCAAAGGAAGCCCCAAACCACGGATTAGATGGTATTGGGCCGTGAGTGCTGCGGTGATCACCCTCATTGGAGGGACGGCAATTGGCGCAACTCTTCCAGATCCCACGAAAAGTGATGAGTATGTTGCTCTCCAGTCGCAGAAGGACGGCGTCAGCGCGGATCTAGCCAAACTGCAGAGTCGCTATAACACTCTGAACTCGAGTATTTCCGGGCGCGAGTCGACAATTTCTACCAAAGAATCCGCATTGACGGTTCGCGAATCGGCAGTGAAGGCCGCGGAAGACAACGTGAAAAAGCGGGAGGAAGCGGTGACGGCTGCCGAGAAGGCGAAAGCAGCGAACACCATCAAAGAAGGAACCTGGACGGTGGGCAGGGACATCGAACCAGGGACGTACCGAACCACTGCTGACGTAGCGGGAAGCTGCTACTGGGGCATCTACCGCACAGGCTCCAACGGGTCGGACATCGTGGACAATGACATTGTCACGGGCGGGCGTCCTTCGGTGACACTGTCAGCGGGCCAGGATTTCAAATCTTCCCGCTGCGGTTCGTGGTTGAAGCAATGATCTGTTTCATGGTTGCAGAACAGTACATCTTGCCAACGCCGAGAACACGGCTCCTTCCCGGCCTGCCCCTACATTATTCCCGTTTGTACAGAAGTCATCCGATGTACCAGGAGCCGCGGGGCTGATGCAAAGCTGCTGGCTGCCCTTCTCGCCTGTAGTTGAACTGGTCGAGATTGGCGCTGCGGTTGGGAGGCCGGCCTCCAATTTCACGTTACTGTCACCACTCCTTTATTTAAGCCGCCATGTTGGAGGTGGCCGGGTCACGACGCCGAGGAAAGTCAAACATGTCTTCAAAATTCACTATCTATACTGTCCTGCTGGTGGGATCACTCGCTCTTTCCGGCTGTTCAAGCTCTAAACCGGCCGTTACTGCAGAATCCACCTCGACAGCGACACCGACGGTAACCGCGCCACCTGCAAATGGGGGCAGCTACTCAACCGTGTCGGCGCTTAAAGCCGCTTATGTCAAGGCCGGGGGTGCATGCCCGGACTTCATACAAACAAACAAGATCACACTTGCCGCCGAGTCGGCCGAGTGCTCGTCGAATACGGTCATCTCGACATACCTCTCAAGCAGTGACATCAGCCAGCTGATTCAGAATGTGAAGAAACTCAACGCAGATCTGAAATCATCTGGTGGAAACTCGTGGCTTGTGGGGGAGAACTGGGTTATTAACAGCCCGACAACGGCAGAAGTCCAAGGGAAATTAGGCGGAAGGCTTGTCAGCTTCTAGTTTATTGAGGAGCAGTTAGAGCCGATTCTGTTGGCACATTTAGGGGATGGAGATGCGTGCAGGTTGGTGGGACATAGCGGAGTGGTTCCCCAGCCAAACGATCTTCCCGAAGTCAATAGTTAACGATCCAGACAGGAATAAAAAATGACTGATAACACAATCATGACTGATGCAAAGCGCGACGGCAAAGCTCAGGCCGCGGCCGATAAGGCGTATCGCAAGGCCTCGCGTCCCTGGTTCAAGAAGAAGCGCTTCATGATTCCGCTGATCATTCTCGTGATAGCGATCGTTTCGTCGATGGCGAATGGTGGCAAGAGTAATTCTTCAGCCACTGCCACGCCTGCCACGGACGCATCAGCAGTCGCATCTGCTGCGGGGCCCGCAGCAGCAGCACCTGCGGCGGCGCCCGCTCCTGCAAAAGCGGCTCCTGAGGTGGTGCAAGTCGAAGCTGGTACTCTTCTGGCGGACTTCAAGGGCAATGAGGCCGCGGCCGACGCGAAGTACAAGGGCAAGGTTCTGCAGGTCACCGGCTTCGTCGATAAGGTCGACACTGAATTCCTCGATAAGGATCAGTACATCGTGCGGCTCGATAACGGAGACAAGTACAACTTCTTGCACGTCAACTGCAACGACGTGCCAGCAGCACGAGCAGCCACCATTGTGCCCGAGAGCGCGATCACTGTGCGGGGCACTTTTCAGGATGGCGGCGACCTCGGCGTCGAGCTGAAAGCTTGCGAAGTTCTCTAACGGGCTCATCCAGTCTTATCGGTCCGAGTCTGCGCCACTACCTGGGCGCAGACTCGGACCGTTCTGTTTAACCAGGTTCTGTCTGCACAGAGAGTAATCGGCTCTGCTCTCAGATCACCTACGCGGCCGCCGAGCAAGCTCTGACAAGCACCCTCTTCAATCGCGAGCGTCCCATGCCCATGTAGCAAGCCCCTGGTTAACCATTTGGCAGATTGAGGGAGCGGACGCAGGGAGGGAACCTACCCCGCCACTGCCGCCTTCGCTGCCCGGGTGGCGTTCATCCACTCGGTCAGCCATGGGGCCCGGACGCTGGAGGTGATCCGGCAATCGGCCACGAACGTCCCCTTCGCGCCGGCGTCGATCCAATCCTGCAGCGCGGACAGGTCGCCAAGGGAGCGGATGACAGCTGACTCAGCCCCAAGAGCACTCGCAACTCCACTGAAGTCCACCTCCGGAATCAGCATCGGCTTCTCGGTGAGCCCCTGCGAGCCGTACTGGTGGATCTCGGCCCCGTAGGCGGCGTCGTTGTAGATCACCACGATGGCGCTGCGGGCCGTACCGATCAGAGACTCGAGGTCGGACAGGCCCATCAGGAAACCGCCATCGCCGGAGGCCAGCACCAGAGTGCGGCCGTCCTCCAGCGCGCGGGCTGCCCCGACGGCGCTGGCCAGGCCCAGCCCGATGGTCTGGTAGGCGGTCCCCACCATCACCAGGTCCTGCGGCCGCGGGATGTTCCAGTACATGGGCGCCCAGCCGATGAAGTGGCCGCCGTCCTGGACCACGGTGCGGCGCTCCGGCAGCACGGCGTCAAGGGCGGTGGCGAGGGCGCGCGGGTCCAGGCGCCCGTCCACAGTTTCGGCCGAACCCAAATCCTGCCCCGGCCCCGCAGCCAGGCGCTTCGAGGCTTCGGCGCGCCAACCAGCCGCAGCGGCCTCGCCGTCCAACAATGACAACAGCCGCGTAGCAGCAGCCTTCGCGTCCGCGCTGACGAACAGGTCCACCCGCGGGTTCGTCTGCTCCACCGCAGTGTCGATCTGGATGACCGTGGCATCCGGGCCCAGCAGGTGCCCGAACCGCAGGGTGAACGGGCTCAGGCTGGCCCCGGCCACCAGGACCACGTCGGCCTCGCCCATGAGCCCGGCCGCCGTGTCGGTGCCGAAACCGCCCGCCACGCCCAGGTACCCCTCGCCATTGAGGAGGTTGAGCGCCAGGGCGGTTCCGGCGGTCAGTGCGCCCAGCCGGTCGGCGAGTTCGCGGAGTTCCTCCCTGGCGCCGGCGAGGTGTGCGCCCCGGCCGGCCAGGATCAGCGGCCGCCTGGCACCGGCCAGCAGGCGGGCGATTTGCCCGAGGCCGCCGTCGACGTCGTCCGTCACCTTTGGTGCCGCCGGTTCCGGAAGGTCCTCATCCGAAGCCTCGAGTGCGGCGAGGTCGTAGGGGATGGCAAGGACGACGGCGGTGCGCCGGGTGAGTGCGTATTCCACCGCCTGCCGGGTGATGGCGCCCGCGGCCTCGCGGGTGACGGTGAAGGTGGCGGCGCCGAGTCCTGCGGCGATGGCGGCCTGGTCCACGTCCCAGGGCCGGGCGCCGGTGGTGGGGGCATCGCCGGTGACCAGCACCACCGGGATCTGCGCCTGGACGGCCTCGGCGAGGGCGGTGAGCGCGTTGGTGTAGCCGGGGCCGTAGGTGGTGGTGCCCGCGGCGAGCCGCCCGGAGGTCCGGTAGTAGGCGTCGGCGGCGGCGATGGCGGCGCCCTCATGCCGGACCGGGGAGAAGCGGAGGCCCTGCTGCTCGGCGGCGTCCAGGAAATAGACGTTGCCGTTGCCCATGACGCCGAAGACGTCGCTGACATAGCTGCTGAGAACCTGCGCCACGCGGCCCGAGACGGTAAGTGAAGTCATGCAGGCATCGTGTGGCCTGGCGCGGAAACAGGCAACACACGGAAATTCAGTTGGTACTTTTGGCGGCGGAGGAGCGGGCTAACTGACAAAATGCCCAGTTGTGGTGCGTATCACGCCTCCCGCTCAACGAGCTTCCGGAACGTCTCCAGCTCGCCCTGAAAGCTGCCTTGATACGAGCCGGTCGCGAAGAGCCGGCCGAAAATCGCGGACACGAACCCGCGCGTCACGATCACCTGGTCAATGCGGGTGCCCGCGCCGTCGGCGGTGAACGTCACATCGGACTCGCCCTTCAGGATGGCGTTGCCGAAGCGGGTGCGGATGTGCCGGGGCCGCTCGACCGCGAGGACCTCGGTGGGGCTCGTCATCCGCCCGAACTGCACCGTGTAGCGGCTGCCGGCCTCATCGACAGGACCGACGCGGTCGGTCACGCCGCTGACTCCGCCGATCCATTCATGGAACCGGTCGGGATCAGTCCAGGTTGCGAAAACCCGCTCAGGAGGCGCTCCGACGAACGTGGACAGCCGGTACGTTGGCATGTGTTCAGTATGCGCTCCCCGGCACGCGGAGGCGAGGGTTTGCGGCTTGCCCGCACGCCGGGAAGCCACAGCGACGCACGCCGCCCGATGCGGTCAGTCCGCCGGACGCGATTCCTGCTCTGACAGCCGGCTGATGAGGCCGTCGTAGCGGGGCGGCATGAGCTCCAGGATGGAGATGGCCGTGCTGGTCCGCTCGATTCCCTCGATCTCCAGGATCTCGTTGGTGATGCGGTAGAGGTCGGCGGTACCGCGGGCCACCACCTTGGCCATGAGGTCCGCGTCGCCGGTGGTGGCGTGCACCTCGATGACTTCCGGGATGGCGGCGAGCCCGTTCTCCACCGAGCCCGTGCGGGTCTGGCTGATGGACAGCGAGAGGAAGGCCATGAGTTCGTAGCCGAGCGCGGCGGGGTCCAGCCTGCGGCTGAAGGAACGGAGCGCGCCGCTGCGCTCCAGCCGGGCCAGCCGGGCGTGGACGGTGTTGCGCGCGACGCCGAGTGACCGGGAGAGTGCCAGCGCGCTGGCTTCCGGGTCCTTGTCCAGGGCAAGGATGATCCTGCCGTCGAGCGAATCGAGGGTGCGAGAGGTCGCGATGGTCATATTTTCACCAGAGGTACTAGAAGTTGAGCAGAAGTCCCAAGCACCGGAGCCTACCTTGCATTGTGGTCCGGGTCACTTCCATGATCGGACCTCATGACCAGTGATCAGCTTTTGGCCGTTCCCGAAACTGCGGCGCCCACCCTGCGCGGCGCGGTGGCCGGCCTTCCGTCCTACGTCCCCGGCCGCCGGGGTGCCGGCGCGGACGTCGCCGCCCTCGCCAGCAACGAAAGCCACTACGACCCCCTGCCCTCAGCCGTGGCTGCGGTGGCTGATGCGGCCGGCACCATGAACCGCTACCCGGACAGCGCCGCCGTCGAACTCCGCGAACGGCTGGCCCGGCACCTGGGCGTCACCGCCGGGGAGATCGCGGTGGGGCCCGGCAGCGTGGGCGTCCTCCAGCAGATCATCACCGGACTGTGCGACGCCGGGGATGAGGTGGTCTTCGCATGGCGCTCCTTCGAGGCCTACCCCATCCTGGTGGAACTGGCAGGCGCCCGGCCGGTCCGCGTCCCGCTGGACGGCGCCGAGGGCCACGACCTGGACGCCATGGCCGCCGCCGTCACCGACCGGACCAAGGTGATCCTGCTGTGCACGCCCAACAATCCAACTGGTGTGCCGATCAGCCATGACCGACTCGAGGCCTTCCTGCAGTCCGTCCGCTCCGACGTCCTGGTGGTGATCGACGAGGCCTACGTGGAATACGCCGACGCCGGCAGCGGCCCCGATTCCCTGGCGCTCTACCGCCGGTACCCGAACGTCTGCATCCTCCGCACCTTCTCCAAGGCCTACGGCCTCGCCGGCCTCCGCGTGGGATATGCCATTGCGACGCCGGCCATCGCCGAAGGACTGCGCCGCACCGCCCTGCCCTTTTCCGTGAGCGCGCTGGCGCAGAAGGCCGCCATCGCGTCCCTGGACGCGGGGGAGGAGATGGCAGCGCGCGTTTCCTTGGTGAAGCAGGAGCGCACCCGGATGGCAGCTGCGCTGGAGGCGCAGGGCTGGAAACTGCAGCCGAGCCAGGGCAACTTCCTGTGGCTTCGCGCCGACGAGGACCTCCGGGGCCGGCTGGTGGAGGCCTTCGATGCCGCCGGCATCATGGTGCGCGCGTATCAGGGCGACGGCGTGCGGATCACCGTTGCCGATCCCGCTTCCAACAACCGTGTGCTCCGGCTCCTGGCAGCGCACGCGGCCTGACAGCTTTCCGACTTCTCTCCAATCCGTTCCACTACAACCAGAGGAATTTCCATGGAACAACAGACAAAGACGTCTGCGCGCCCACTCGGCGCAGCCCTCAAACCCCGCCAGCTCACCATGATGGGACTGGGCAGCGCCATCGGCGCCGGCCTGTTCATCGGCTCCGGCGCGGGCATCCAGGCAGCCGGCCCGGCGGTGCTGATCTCCTACCTCGTGGCCGGCACCCTCATCATCCTGGTGATGTGGGCCCTCGGCGAAATGGCCGCCGCCAACCCGGACAGCGGCGCCTTCTCCGTGTACACCGCCAAGGCCTACGGTCCGATGGCCGGCGCCACGGTGGGCTGGCTTTGGTGGATCCAGCTGGTGGTGGTCATCGCCGCCGAGGCGCTCGGCGCGGCCGGCCTGCTGGCCACCATCTTCCCGGCGCTGCCGGTGTGGCTGATGGCGTTCGTTTTCATCGTGGTGCTCACGGCCGTGAACCTGACCAGCGTGAAAAACTTCGGCGAGTTCGAGTTCTGGTTCGCCCTGCTCAAGGTGGCGGCGATCGTCGGGTTCCTGCTGGTGGGCTTTGCGCTGCTGTTCGGCTGGCTGCCGGGCGTGCAGTCGCCCGGCCTGTCCAACTTCACCGGTGCCGGGTTCGCGCCGAGCGGTTTCGCGGGGATTGCGACGGCGCTGTTTGTGGTGGCGTTCGCGTTCGGCGGCACCGAGATTGTGTCCGTGGCGGCGGCCGAGACGGCCGAACCGGCCCGCAGTGTGAAGAAGGCAGTCCGCACCGTGCTGTGGCGCATCCTGGTGTTTTACATCGGTGCCATCTTTGTGATCGCGGCTGTTGTTCCCGTTGGTTCGGCGGGGCTGAAGAGCCCGTTCGCCGCCGTGCTGGACGCCGCCGGCATGCCCGGTGCGGCCACCGCCATTACTCTGGTGGCTGTTGCGGCACTGTTGTCTGCCCTCAACGCCAACCTTTACGGTGCTTCACGGATGGCGTACTCATTGGCCGAGCGGGGTGAAGCTCCGCGTTGGCTCGCTTCGGTTTCGAAGGCACGGGTGCCGGTTGTCGCCGTGCTGGCCAGCGTGGCGTTCGGTGTTGTGACCGTGGTGCTGGAGCTGGCATTCCCGGAGAAGGTCCTGCCCGTCCTGCTGAACATTGTGGGCTCGACGTGCCTGCTGGTATGGACGTCAGCTCTCCTGGCCCAGCTGGCGCTGCGCTTCCGGGCCGACCGCGACGGGACCGAGCTTCCGCTTCGGATGCCCGGGTTCCCGTGGCTCACTTCCCTTGGCCTGGTGATCCTCGCTGCGATCTTCACCGTGGGCTTCATCGGCGAGGACTCGCGTCCCCAGTTGCTGAGCACGTTCGGGCTCGTCGCGGTTCTGGCGGTGGGGTGCTGGGTGAATCACCGGAAGCGGGAAGCTCGGCGCGTTGATGAAACTCCGAATGGTGAGAAGGAGCCGGTGCTCATCGACTGAATCGGTTAGTTCGACCCATCCTAGGTCAGAGCCAAAGGAGGGCGCGTCCGGCTACTGCCGGGCGCGCCCTCGAATGAATGCATTCCCTGTGACCAAGGTGGCCATCGGGCTGCTCACCCAGTCAAGTCAACCGAGCAGGTCGCGGTGGCGTCTACCCGCGCTAACGCCATTGAAATTGGGAAGCCGGTAGGTGTCCAAGCAGTAGCGTTGGCGAAAAGCGTCTCGTCTCACAACTTCCAGACTCAAACCTCGTCAGCCATACGGGGAATACCGGCTACATAGCGAGAATGGTGGCGGTGCCTCCGCCGCCCATAACCTTGATGAGAAGGATGCGATTATCGCTACAGCAATGCTCGTGGCAATCCATGCGCGGGCTGAGGAGTTGGTAATCAAAGGCGAGGTTGAAGGACGAGTTTTACCAAAGATGGACTGCAGGTTTCGGGGAGTCGTCCGGACCGAAAATATAATACGGACCCGGGTGAACCGCTCCAGCCTAAATGAAAAAACCCAGCTCCCACAGCAGCGGCTTTCCTTTACAAATTAGTGGGGTTCCGTCCCCTCAAGCGCCGGGGAGATTCGCCTGAACGTGTGCCCTTTGGAGCACGAGGTTGATTATCCATAACGTCCCTACGCATCATTCTTAGGTAGATGACCCGCCTGAGAATTAGGAAGGTCATTCGCTCTGCGAATGAATTCCACCAGCTTTTCCATTTGCTCGAGGAGACCGTGAAGCCAGGGTGTGGTTTGCGACCAGTTGCCTACAACAGCGTTGGCTACCAACGCTTTCCTTAATTTGATAGGCGTGCCAGTGTGCTGGTCATCTCTTAAAGGGTTTACGTACAAGGCCCCTGTCCAGAGAGACTCTGCATTTTTGTGGGCCTCCTTTACTGCTTTACGGAGCAGATTAACGGGCACATAATTCTCGATTGTGTAACCTTCCGTGATCCATGAATGCCCATGCAGATCCTCCAATAGTGCGGAAGCAACTTTCTCTTTACTCTCGCCAAGTGAATCGGAGAACTTTTCCTTGTCAGAGTCCATCACAACTACCATGTTGCGATTCAGTCTACGAAGCGAAATAAATTCTTCAACGTCACTCTCCGGGTCATCAGTAGATAGGTGATTTAGCACCGACCCCCCATAAAACATAATGACGTAGTGGATGCCTTCAATGAGATCACTGTCAAAACACCTCAACCAGTGACTGATGTAGATTCGATCAGACGGACCTTCAACCCATATCACGCAGTTTGCTTGGACTATGTCTGATGCTCGGTAGCCAAGTTCCGCGCTAATTCTCGACAAATGATGCGGCGTAACAGCAGGCTGTACGACTGTCCCGTCTTGTTCCATGGTGACATGGGATATTGAAGCATTGTTTTGATCGAGAATATGAGCGGAATGAGTCGCAACAAGATACTGATTCGTAGTCGCTGCACCTGCTAGGTAGGCCAAGAGCCGTCGCTGAAGGAGAGGGTGAAGGTGCACCTCTGGTTCCTCGATACAGACGAGGCTATTTTCGATGACCGTGGCCGCGGCTGCGAGTATAACCACTTGGTGGATTCCGTCGCCGAGACTTTCGAGGGGCAAGACTCGTCCATGGCTTTTGAAAAGTATTACATCTTGAGTATGCGGAATGAGAATTTGCGCTTGAGGACTTTCGGTAACAATTCTGACAAATTCGTTTATCGCGCAAAACTTTGTTAGTAGTTTTGGGTCATGGTCAACTGGGTTCTGCAAGGCGGCCAGTTTCTTGATGAGCCCCAGGCCGCTGTGAGATGAAGTGCCGTCCTCTCCGGCCTTCACGCGCCTCGACGACTCAATAAATTCAACGTCGGGGATGTGTTTTAGTATTTCTAAGCTATTGAAGATCCGTTGCATGTCTACAAAGGGATTATCTTCATGGCTGTGTGGACGCTGTTGAATGGCAGTAAGTATTCCACGAAGGGAGAGGATGCTTCCACGGTCATAGAATGGTTCTTCGCCAGACTGGTCCTTTTCGAAGTCGCGAAGATATGTATCGGTTGCTCGCTCAAGCTGATCCAAATCAAAGCGCAGGTTTCCTTCTCCCTCGCTGAGGTAGTCAATCCAACAGAGATCATTGCCCTTTTGCCTGAAGGCCGGCTGCTGTAATAGATGACGGAGAGAGTCGAAGGTTCGCTGTTGATCTTCCTTTTCGGCGAGTCGGGGTGCTAATTCCAGGAGCGAGGCTTTGTCTGTGTTCAGCCCAATGCTCACCGCAGGCTGTACAGACTTGGGGGTTTTGGGCTTGTCAAGATCGGAGAAGTCCGCGAAGGGGTTACCGTCCCTCAGTGCGGGAAGGTAGTGAGACGCAAACCTAAGAATGTTGGATTTTCCCACGTTGTTGGCTCCGACGATCAGGTGAACGGAACCCAAAGGGCCAATGCGCTGCGGACCCGGACTCCAAAAACTTCGGTAACCAGTGAAACCAAAACCAGAGACTGCAGAGATTCGCTTCATTCGCATAATTCTACCCCCATTTCACGAATATATTAAAACCCGCATTGTCGTTGCATTGTCTACCTCGAGGAGTATTACGACTTCATGGGTTTCAAGCTTCCCGGAGCAGGGAGGCTGATGGTAAATATTCATCTGATCATCCTGATTATGTGACCTCGTTCTCAAAGCTCTCGACCGTCGTGACGATATATGTTTAACTCGATGATGCAGGTTAACTTCATCGAAGAGCATTAGGGATTGTAGACTCGTCTGGTGTTGAACATAGGGTTCTTGCTGGGTGGGCATCAATTCCCGACGACGATAACCCTATTACGGGCAAACCCAATCTTCTATAAGCGTTCATATCACTGTCGTGTCCTCCGTCAAGTCTGCTGAAACTCGTCAAATGGTATTCGGTTCCAGAACCGAAGCAGGCATGTAGCGCCAACTGCGCGCAAGGAAAGGAGTGCCCGGTAACTTGAAAGGCATTCGGAACGATGTCGGATGCACTCGCCATGCAGAATCGTCACGTTACTCGGGAAGAACATGATGTGGACGTATGGGCAATTCCTTTGAAGCGATTGCCGGCCTCTTCACTGGCTTGAGCGCGGCCATACAGGCCCCTGACAGCAGTACTTATCCTTTACCCCGTGGCCGTCATTCTCATTAATCTGGTGAAGTTCGCGTTTAGGCGCTGCTTGCTGTGACGAACCGGGCGGACCACCGGTCCGGGATGGATATAGGGCGACACCAATTATCAGCTGACACCGTGCCGTTCGAATGCGAGTCTTTTCTGTTTGCGACCCCGTAAATGGTACTCAAAATCTCAGTTGTCAGCAGGCGCGCTAAAAGCTTGAGAGCTTTAAGTCGACCGCTTTTAGGCCAGTAAGCACTTCCTGCACCGCTTTTAATTCAGTAGAAGGGTCTAGATTTCTTAGCGTAAGACTTGGACTTCTATGCACAAAATCACCACGCTCTGATCCCCAGGAACTCATGTGATTCAGCCATGTTTGTTCAAGGTCATCGGCCAGTATGCCTACCCGAGTGAAGAGCGGTAGGATATCAGCCTCTTTGACTCCATTGTTTGAGCTGAGTTGGTGGCTCAATTCGGCCATTCCTTTTTCAATGTAGAAGTCAATATCCTGGACGTTATCCAAAGCGGATCCTTTTTTACTCGATGCCGCAACTACCTTGCGCTCACCCGAGTAATAGCCAATAAGACCAATCACGACGCGACTGGCTTTTTGGTCTGCGTCCCACCGCTTCTTGTGAAGGAGCGCAACTTCCTTCACACGATCTTCGATATAATGCTCGACTTCTGCATGCGCGAGGATCCTGAAAACCATTGCCCTATCATGGACACGTTGGGGGTAGGATCCGGTAGGATCTAGCTTTCTTGGTAACCATTTCTTTCGAAGTTCCGAGATTCCTCGAATCAACGATCTGTACCTCTTGGATGTGCCAGTGCTCATTGACGGTGTTTCTCCATCAGCTGTTCAACGTCATCGAGCGCAGGGAGTGCGATATCAAGCGTCTGCTCTAGGGTGTGGCCCCATTTTTGAAGACGCGTTAGGGTTGCAGTGAGTGTCTTGGTTGTGGTCTGGATGGAATTATTGAAATCGGCGTCAGATGTGTTCAAGTTTTGAAATGCCCGCTCTACGGCTGAAGGCTTTGCGAGAGCTCGTTCCCGCACGTCCGTGGACTTGAAGTAGTACGTCATCGTGTCGAAAACAGCTCTATTGAAATTCCGCTGGTAACCATCAGTAGTCCAGCGCCGGAACGCATTCGAACCAAAAATTTCCAATGTGCAACCTATTGCCGCGTCAAGGGATTTGGCAGATTTCTCGACGTCATCTTTACTGCGAGGCCATTCAATATTCAACTGCAAAGTTGTATCGTCTAGAAAGCGTTTTAGATTGCCCTGATAATTTTCTAGAAAAAAATCAAAAGCGAAGAATCGTAAGGCGATTTCAACGTCTCGCATTCTAAAATCGGGTCGTTGGATATTAAGGGCTTTCTTGAGCGGCCTGGAATTGGAGGCATACGCGTCTAGAAACTCGGTAAAAGGCCCCGGTGCTAGTGCTTGACGCAATTCCTGAGGTGAAAGCCCGACACTTCCGGTGTTTAATCTAAGAAAAATTAAGTTTAGGAAATCCTCATCAGGCCATGAACGAACAACCACAGTGCGGATCGTCTGGTTAAGAAATGAGTTAAGGTCGTCAAGGAATTGTACTGATTCCTCCAGGTTTGCCAAGCTCATAGACTTAAGCTCCGGTCTGATATCAAGTCCTGTGAGGCGCAGCGGACGAAACTCTTCCATGCCGGAATCAAGGCTCGAACTCGAGGCGAATTGTTGTATTGCCAGCAGTCGCTGTTTGCCATCGAGGACAATGTATTGACCTCTGGCATTAGCTTTTTCGGCTAACACTATTTGCGGAACCGGAAGCTGAAGGATGAGGCTTTCAATGAACCGACTTTTCCTGACCGCATCCCAAGCATCCCGACGTTGAAACTTGGGTGACAAATCAAAGTTTCCCCGGCGCATCTGACTCAAAATCGTCTCAACAGTCCAGTCCGTCCCCGTAACCACAGCCTGATGACCTTGGGCCAACTTCAGGTCTGACTCAGCGTCGTAGGCATCGCCCCAGAGTGGCTGGGACTCTTCGTAAGTTTCTTCGCTCAAGACCTGTTCCTTATGGAAGTGATATCGGTGGTTGATCCTAATCGACTCTAGCCTCTTGTTTGGTTGCTTAGGGATGCGCAGGCAGCCTTCTGCGCGAGCTCACCGGCCCCTGTCTGAAGCACTCTCGACAGTCCTGCGCGGCGTTAAGCTGTGGCCATCATGTTGCCCTCGTTCCTGCTGGCAAATAGCCTGGCCCAGTGAAGACATCCGATGGGGGACCATCAGTTGAACAATTGTCGGAGGGGTTATATGAACAGCTCAAAACTGAAAGGCTAATAGCTGGTCTTTCTAAAGTTCCCGAGCTAGAACCGGAATTTGAGTTCATTGAGGACGAAGACTCTCCAGACATTCTCTCCCGTCACGTCGCAGACGCAGTTCGAAAAGCTCTCGCCGGAGCGAGGCCGACTGACAGGGTGGCTCTGGCAAATCGACTTCTTCAGGAGCTTCACTACGACGACCTCATCACGGAGGTGCCTTGCCAACTTCATTCTCTTCATACTCCTGACGCATTAAGGCGCGGCCAGCCTCGCCGCCCCAAGACGAAGCTGAGTGACTCGGCGCTTCTCACCAACAGCAAGGACGAGCCCAACCTCGCCGCGGAACTCAGGGCCGAGATAGAGTCCGCGAACACCGTCGACCTTCTCTGCGCCTTCGTTCGGTGGACTGGCCTGAGGCTCCTGGAGCCTGCCTTAGAGCAACTCAAGGAGCGCGGCGCCAAGCTCCGAGTCATCACCACCACCTACATGGGGGCCACCGAACGCCGAGCCATTGACGAGCTCGTCAATCGGTACGGGGCCGAGGTAAAGATTAGTTACGAAACCCAGGCCACGAGGCTGCACGCCAAGGCCTGGCTGTTCCGCCGCAACACGGGTTTCGACACCGCCTACGTCGGCAGCTCTAATCTGAGCCAGGCTGCACTCCTGGACGGGCTGGAGTGGAACGTCCGGCTCAGTTCTGTCGCAACGCCCGCCCTCCTGCAGAAGTTCGAGGTCACCTTCGACAGCTACTGGGAGCAGCGGGCTTTCCAGAGCTACGACCCGGAGCGCGACGGCGTAAAGCTGGACGCTGCGTTGGAACGGAACGGCGGCCGTCGCACAGCGGCCCCGGATGCCCCCACTGGGCTGGAGGTTCAGCCGTTCCTCCACCAGGAGGAGATGCTGGAGGATCTGGAAGCGGAGCGCCTCAAGGGTTTCAACCACAACCTCCTGGTCGCCGCCACCGGCACCGGCAAAACAGTAATCGCCGCCCTGGACTACAAACGGCTGTCCGAAGCTGCCGGTCGCGATCTCAAACTACTCTTCGTCGCCCACCGCCAAGAAATCTTGAAACAGGCGATGCGCACCTACCGTGATGTTATGCAGGACGGAGCCTTCGGTGAGCTCTACGTGGGGGATCACAAGCCGCAGGAGTGGAAGCACATCTTCGCGTCCGTCCAGTCGCTGTCTTCCCTCGGCATCGAGCAGCTGGAGCCTGACTTCTTCGACGTCGTGGTCATCGATGAGTTCCACCACGCCATGGCGCCTACTTACCGGCGGCTGCTGGACCATCTGAAACCGCAGCAGCTCCTCGGACTCACGGCGACCCCAGAACGCGGGGACGGCGTTGACGTCGCCAAACAGTTCTTCGACGGGCGTACCGCGAGCGAACTAAGGCTGTGGGACGCCCTCGACGCCGACCTGCTGGTCCCGTTCCACTACTTCGGCGTCTCCGATGACGTGGACCTGAGTCAGTTGGAATGGAAACGCGGCAACTACGACACCACCCAGCTGAGCGCCCTCTACACCGGAAACGACGCCCGCGCCGCCAAGGTGATTCGCGAACTCCGGGACAAGGCCACCAGCACCGATCAGATGCGGGCCATCGGCTTCTGCGTCTCCGTGCAGCACGCCCGCTACATGGCCGAGGTGTTCAACAGGGCTGGCATTGCCGCCGTCGTCGTCGACGGCACCACTGACAATGCTGACCGCGATGAGGCCCTCCGGCGCCTGGGGCAACGGGAGATCAACTGCATCTTCGCCGTCGACCTCTTCAATGAAGGCCTGGACCTGCCGCAGGTGGACACCATCCTGCTGCTCCGGCCCACGCAGAGCGCCACGATCTTCCTCCAGCAGCTGGGGCGCGGGCTGCGCCGTGCGGAGGGCAAGGCGGTGCTGACGGTCCTGGACTTCATCGGCCAACAGCGCCGTGAGTTCCGCTTTGATCTGCGCTACCGGGCGCTGACCGGCTACGGCCGCAAGGAGCTGGAGAAGGCTGTCGAGGACGAGTTCCCGTACCTGCCCTCCGGCTCGCAAATCGTGCTGGACCGGGTGGCGCAGAAGGTGGTGCTGGACAACATCAAGGCACAGCTGCGGTTCAACCGGGCACAGCTGGTCCGGGACATCGCCTCGTACGCCGAGACCGAGCTGGAGGCCTATCTGGAGCGGTCCGGGAACGAGGTGAAGACGATCTACCGCTCCACCAAGGACTCGTGGACCGGCTACCTCCGCCAGGCAGGACTGATCGAGGGGCTCTCACCCCTGGAGACCGTGCTGCGCGGGAAGCTCGAGGAGCTGTCGGACGCGGAGGAAAAGAAGCTGCTGGGCCGCATCGCCGCGCTGATTCACGTGGACGATCCGGAACGTGCCGCCGCCTACTCCATGCTGGTCGCTCCCGACGCGCCCCGCTACGCGGAGCTTGGCATGCGCGAGCAGGGCTTCGCCCGCATGCTCTTTTACACGCTGTGGGATGACGGCGGAGGATTCAAGACGTACGACGACGGCCTGGACCACCTGCGCCGCTACCAGTTTGTGTGCCGCGAGATCCGCCAGGTTGTGGAGCTGGGAGAGGCGGCATCGAAACATGCAGCGAAGAGCCTGGGCGCCGGGCTGCAGCACATCCCGCTGCTCTCGCATGCCACCTACCGCCGCGAAGAGGTTCTGGCAGCGTTGCAGTACGGCTCGCTGGAACAGGGCAAGAACGTCCAGCACCGTGAGGGCGTTGCCTGGTGTCCTGCAACTTCCACAGATGCCTTCTTTGTCACTCTGAACAAGGACGACGAGAAGCATTCGGCGACCACGATGTACAAGGACTACGCGCTCAGTCCAGACCTGTTCCACTGGGAGTCGCAGAACGCTACCTCTCCGAGCAGCCCGACCGGTCGGCGATACCTCGACCGGGTTTCCCACGGCTCGAAAATTCTGATCTTCACGAGGAACACAGCGGACGACGAGACTGGCCTAACTGTTCCCTACACATGCTTGGGGCAGGTGGACTACGTGCAGCACGTGGGCGAGAAACCGATCTCGATCACGTGGAAGCTGCACCGGCCGATGCCCGCCGATGTGTATGCCACAGCCGCTGCCGTTGCGCAGTGAGTGAAAACGCGGGGGACATGGCCCGCTTTGTTCCCTTCGCACATGTAGATGGTTAGATGAGTCTTGACCCTCGGGTCACTGCTGCCTACGCCCTACCCGGTAGCTATGGGGACAGAAGAAAGCAAGGATCAGTGTCAGCTCCAGTCAACGAGCAGGTCGAGCTCAACGTCGCACCAGGTTCCATCGTTCACGTTCGAGACGAGGAATGGCTAGTTACGGGAGTAGAGGAAACGGGCGACGGCCTCCTCATAAGAGTCCGCGGACTCAGTGAGCTTGTTCGCGACACAACAGCGGCCTTCTATAAGAGCCTGGACAAAATCGAAGTCGTTGACCCCGCCCAAGCCGTTCCCGTGGCCGATGCGAGCCCAAACTACCGCCGCGCCCGCCTGTGGCTCGAGTCCACCCTCCGTAAGACGCCCATTCCGCAGGATCATGAGGGCCTCACGGTCTCCACGCGCATGCTCGCGGACAAGCTCGAGTACCAGCGCATCGCCGTCGCCCGCGCTTTGGACCCCCAGAACGTCCGCCCCAGAATCCTCATTGCGGACGCGGTCGGCCTAGGCAAGACGCTTGAGATCGGCATGATCCTGAGCGAGCTGGCTCGGCGCGGAAGGGCAGAGCGCGTCCTGGTCGTCACTCCCCGGCATGTCCTTGAGCAGATGCAGCACGAGCTCTGGTGCCGCTTCGCCCTCCCGTTTGTCCGCCTGGACTCCGCCGGCATCCAGAAGGTCCGTCAAACGCTCCCGGCGACGCGCAATCCATTCACGTATTTCAAGCGCGCCATCATCTCGATCGACACCCTGAAGTCAGCCCGCTACAAGGCGCATCTGCAGAAGATCCGCTGGGACGCCGTCGTCATCGACGAATCCCACAACCTCACCAACGCAGGAACGCTCAACAACGAGCTCGCCAGGATCCTCGCCCCCAACACCGAGGCCCTCATCCTCGCCTCGGCAACCCCTCACAATGGCAAGCAAGAATCTTTTGCCGAGCTGATCCGTCTCCTTGACCCAACCGCGATCCGTCCGGACGGCACCTTCGACGGAAACGATATTCAGCGCCTTATTATCCGGCGTCACCGTCACAGTCCCGAGGTAGCCGCCGAGGTTGGCGCCAACTGGATGGAGCGCCTCGAACCAGACAACCGTCTGATCCCGGCAAGTCCTGCCGAGAACGCCGTCGCCCAGGAAATCGCAGATATGTGGCTATATCCCCAAAACGGTTCCAGCCCCTACTCCGGCGCGAACAGCTCTCTCTTCCCCTGGACGCTCGCGAAAGCTTTCCTCTCAAGCCCTGCGGCGCTTCTTGAAACGGTCAAGGAGCGCCTCCGCAAGGTCGCGGACCCGAAGCTGCCAGCAGAGCACCGGGAGCACGAAGCTCTTGAACACCTCAGGGCCCTGACCGAGGAGTCGCTCAAGAAGCCTTCAGCGAAGTACCAGGAGCTCGCCCAGTACCTGAAAGGAATCGGTGTCGGTCCCAAGTCGGACATGCGCGCCGTCGTCTTTGCCGAGCGGGTCCCCACGCTCATGTGGCTCGAGCGCCACCTCCCCAAGGACCTCGGCCTCAAGCCGGAGAATGTCCGCATCCTGCACGGCGGCCTCAGCGACGTTGAACAGCAGGAGATTGTCGAAAGCTTCAAGCAGGAGTCCTCACCCATCCGCGTGCTTGTCACAGGAGACGTCGCCTCCGAAGGCGTGAACCTGCACAGCCAATGCCATCACCTCATCCACTTCGACATCCCGTGGTCGCTTATTCGCATCGAGCAGCGCAACGGCCGCATCGACCGGTACGGTCAGAAGAAGAACCCCCAGATCACCACGCTCCTCCTGCACCCGAACCACGAGAAGTTTGCCGGAGACCTGAAGGTCATTACCCGCCTCATGGAGCGCGAGCATGAAGCCCACGGCGCCCTCAATGACGTCGGCTCTCTTATGGGCGAGCACAGCGTAGAGGCAGAACAGAAAGCGATCCTCGCCGTCCTCACAGGCAGGAAGTCGGAGGACCAGGTCGTGCGGACCGTCGAGGACGTCCTTGACCCGGCCCACACCGCCGACGGCGCCTTCGACGATTTCGACAGCTTCTTCGAGCAGCTCACCGCGGACGACGGCGGCGACTCACCCCGGGTGCCGACGGACGCCGGCGGAGGGCTTTATTCCAGCGAGCTGGACTACCTCGACGACGCCCTCCACGAGGCCTTCGGTAACCCCGAAGAGCCACCCTCCAACGGCGCCGGGGGAGGGGTGAACTGGAGGGTCCACGCCCAGCACCAGGTCGCAGAACTCGAACCACCCCGCGACCTCCAGCAGCGGCTCGCGCACCTGCCGCAGGGCTACCTCGCCGACCGCAAGATCACGGAAAAGCTCAAACTGGCCACGACCCTGGACAAGGGCCAAAATGAGCTCGACGCAGCCAAGAAGGCCATCCCGGCGAAGGGCGAGAAGGCAACCACCTGGCCAGAGGCCCACTTCCTCGGCCCGCTGCACCCAGTCCTCGAATGGGCCAGCGACCGCGCCCTCGCGTCGATGGCCGGCAACGAGGTTCCCGTGGTCCGCGCCGACGTCGAGGAGCCGAGCATCCTCCTCATGGGCACGCTGATGAACCGCCGAGGACAGGTCATCTCCCAAGCGTTCTTCGCCACGCAGGGCGGCAAGCTGTGCATCCCCGAGCAGATCGGCAGTCTCGCCGAGTACCTCCGTGGTATCGGCCTCACCGACAAGTCGATCAACACCGGGCCCGTCGCGGACGCCGGGGCGTATCAGCCTTATATCGCCCGGGCCGTCAAAAACACCACTGGCTCGCTCGACATAACGTTCGAGGCCGCCGCCCAGGCCGCGGATCATCGGCTGGGGGAATGGCACGGCCGAGCGGACGCGTGGAGCGAAGTCAACGGGCAGGCACAGCTCCCCGGCATGAGTACGCGGCGCCTCAAAGAGAACAAAACACGCGTCAAGCAGGAACAGGAGATCGTCTCCTCCCTTGCCCCGGACCGCCGCCTTGTGCGGCCGCTGCTCGTCGTCGTGCCCCTCAACACCCCCGCGGAAGGAGAGCACTGAGATGCCCTCGTTCGATTCATTCGTCGTCGGTGAGGACTTCGTCAGCGAGCACTTCTTCACCACGGACACCACCAAAGCCGGCGAGTCCTTCCAATCCGAGGTCCTCAGGCTCCGCAAGGAATGGGACGACACGTCCAAAGAAGGCCACGAGTCCCCGCTGGACCGATTCCGAAAGGCTCGCGGCCAACTCCAGATTGACCTTGGCACCCTTGCCGAGGAGCAGGGTAACGCCTCTCGCGTCTACCGGGACCTGCGCCAAGCGCTCGGCTTCCAAGGCACGAGCACCACGTTCAAGGCCGAACGAAGCGGTGCCGAACTCCTGGCGCACCGCGTTTGGTCTACCCCGAACAACGACGTCCTCTTCGTTGAAGCCCAGCCGGCCGACTCCCTCGAAGACGCCCTCGCCAAGGACCGCGGCGACCTCCTCCAGAAGCCGCTCGTGGACGACAAGGAAGCCAACTATTCGGCCAGCAAGCTCATCTCCGAGCTCTACCAGACCGACGAAGCCCCGCAGTTCATCGTCCTTATGGCCGGCCGCTGGCTCATCCTGACCGAGCGCGAGCGGTGGCCCGAAGGCCGGTACCTCGCCGCTGACGCCCTGCTCGCCGTCGAACGGAACGACACCAAACGCGGAGGCGAACTGGACCGCTTCCTCGCCGTCTTCGGGCGCGACTCGCTCCACCCGGACGCGAACGAGCAGATCAGGTGGAACAGCGTCATCGAGTCCTCGGTCAAGCACACCGTAGGCGTCTCGAAGGACCTCCGCGAAGGCATCCGGCTCTCCATCGAAATCATCGCCAACGACGTCCTCACCCGCCGCACCGCAGCCGGGATGTCAAACGACTACGTAGACGGCCAGTCGCTTGCACGCCAGTCCCTGCGCTTCCTCTACAGGATCCTGTTCCTGCTCTACGCCGAGGCCTCGCCGGAGATGGGAGTCATCCCCGTCGGCGACGAGCAATACGATCAGGGCTACGGCATGGACCGAATCCGGGAGCTCGTCCTCAACCCGATCACCTCGGAGAAGGCCAAGCAAGGCACCCACCTTTACGACTCCCTCAACCTGCTCTTCACCCTGGTTAACAGGGGCCACCGGCCGATGCAGGCCGACGACGCGCTCACCTTCGAAAACCTCGAAGCTGATCTCTTTTCGCCGTCCCGGACTGCTGACATCGACGGGGTCAAGCTCGGCAACGCCCCGCTCCAGAAAGTCCTTGAGCACCTCCTGCTGAGCAAGGAGGCCCGCGGCAAGGACCGCGGCTTCATCTCCTACGCCGAGCTCGGCGTCAACCAGCTCGGAGCTGTATACGAGGGACTCATGTCCTACACAGGCTTCATTGCGCAGGAGGACCTCCACGAGGTCGCCAAGGACGGCGACTCGTCCAAGGGCTCATGGGTTGTTCCGGTGACACGTTCCGCCGAAATTGATGCCAAGCACTTCGTCAAGACGCAGGATGAGGTAACCGGACAGCTCAAGCCGGTCCTTCACCAGAAGGGCACCTTCGTCTTCCGGCTCGCCGGCCGGGAGCGGCAACAGTCGGCCTCGTATTACACTCCTGAGGTGATGACGAAGTTCGTCGTCTCCCAGGCTCTGGAGGAACTACTCGACCAGAACGGCACGACGACGGCCGCCGACGAGGTCCTCAACCTCACCGTCTGTGAGCCCGCCCTCGGTTCTGGAGCGTTCGCGATTGAAGCCGTGCGTCAGCTGGCCGCACAGTACCTCGAGCGCAAGCAGAAGGAGCTCGACGTGCGCATCCCGGCCGACGAGTACCCGCTCGAGTTGCAGAAGGTGAAAGCGCAGATCGCCCTGCACCAAGTGCACGGCGTGGACCTCAACGCGACGGCGGTCGAGCTCGCCGAGGTCTCCCTTTGGCTGGACACGATGGTGGCCGGTTTGCAGGCGCCGTGGTTCGGCCTCCGGCTTCGCCGCGGCAACTCACTCATTGGTGCCCGCCGCGCGACATACTCTGCGGCTCAGGTCAGGGACAAGTCCTGGCTCACCTCGACACCACAGGACGCCCCCCTCAGCGGGCTGGCTGCCGGGCTGGGAACGGACGATGACGATCCCGCCGTGGTCGGACGGGTCCACCACTTCCTCCTCCCCGCTCAGGGGTGGGGCGCAGCCTCGGACGCCAAGGAGGTCAAGGACCTCGCTGGCGACGCGCAGAAGGCCCTCGGGGCGTGGCGCAAGTCTCTGCGCGCTAAGCCGACAAAGCAGCAGATCGACCGCCTGCTCAATCTTTCCCGACGGGTCGAGTCTCTGTGGAAGCTCACGCTGCGCCGCTTTGACATCGCAGATCAGGAAGCCCGCCGGGAGATCGACTACTTCGGCAAACCGAAGGCGCCCAAGCCTGCTGAAACCACACGGGCCGTGACCCGAGCCGAGATTGAAGAGGCAATCAACAACCCAAACGGCGCCTACCAGCGACTCCGTCGTGTGATGGACGCCTGGAACGCATTATGGTTCTGGCCGCTGACCCGGCAAGCCACAAAGGGAGCCGTCCCGCCGAGCCTCGACCAATGGCTCGACGCTCTAGAAGACCTGCTCGGACGAACCGGTAAGGACTCCCGAATGGTGGGCCAGCGCGCCCTCAGCGCGGGTGCAAACTGGGATGAGCTTAACGATGCGGAACACGCCGATCTCCAGCTCGCACTGGCGAGGGACGTGGAGGATCTGCTCTCAGAGCATCCGTGGTTGTCTGTATGCGACCGTGTGGCTCGAGACCAGGGATTCTTCCACTGGGAGCTGGACTTCGCCTCCGTCTTTGGGCGCGGAGGTTTTGATCTGCAGGTGGGAAATCCGCCATGGGTCAGGCCGCGTTCTGACGAGGCCGCGCTCCTTGCAGAAGGTGACCCGTGGTGGCAGCTCATCGAGAAGCCTACGCAGGCTCAGATTCGTTCGAAGCGCGAGGCAACGCTGGCCCTCGATGGAATGCGCGAGTACTTCGTCGAGACCGCGATAGTTATCCCTCAAGTGGCTGAATTTGTCGGTGATCCGACCGTATATCCGCTCCTGGCGGGACTCCAACCTGATCTTTATCGCGTCTTCATGGAACGAGTATGGAAATCAGCTTCACACAGTGGAGCAGCTGCGCTCCTCCACCCCGAGTCGCATTTCACGGAGAAGAAGGCGGCAATGCTGCGGGCGGAGACGTATCGGCGACTGCGGCGTCACTGGCAGTTCATTAACGAGCTGTCTCTGTTCGAGATCCACCACTTGGTCTCGTATGGAGTTCATGTTTATGGGCCCCACCGGAATAGTCCGCGATTCAAGATGGCCGCCTCCCTGTATCACCCGGAAACGGTTGTGCGATCCCTCGCCCACAACGGCGATGGACCAGTGCCTGGGCTGAAGGACGATGAAGGCAATTGGGACCTCCGGCCCCATCCGGAACGGATCATCGACGTTGACGAGTCGGTCCTCACGGTTTGGGCGGACATTCTCGATGAACCCGGGACGCCTCCAGTCCAAGCCCGTATGGTCTACCCCGTGAACCGCGCCAGTTCCCGGGTTCTCGAGAAACTGAGCAAGGCTCCAAGGATTCGAGAGCTCGGCTTCCAATACTCAAGCGGCTGGCATGAGGCTGCCGACCGAAAGAAGGGCTACTTCGAGGTCGGATCTGCCGTGCCTCACTCTTGGGACGATGTGATCCTGCAAGGTCCCCACTTCAGCGTTGCTAATCCTTTCGCCAAACAGCCTAACCCGACGATGAAGAACAACCTTGATTGGACCGAGATCGATCTCGAGGCTCTCCCGGAGAATTTCATCCCACGCACCAGTTATCAGCCTTCTGGCGCACGACTTGATTACGACGCCGCATTCACCAGATGGGCGTTCTCGGGTCGTGTGGAATCGTCCAGGAAACAGGCTCGGCTTGCGTGGCGGCTGATGGCCGCCACGACCGGCGTGAGGACTTTTTATCCCACTGTGATTCCAGCAGGTGCCGCTCATGTCAATGGTGTCATCGCTGCCGGTGGACCGGCTCTGCTTGACAGCGGATTGCTTCTCGAAGCGGCAGGATTTTTGTCAGCTCTGCCGGTTGATTTTCTTGTCAAAGCAGGGTCTTATGGCCATTTTTATGGCTCCGTTGTGGAAACGCTACCCTTCGTTAGTGATTTCTCGTTGATGCATGCAGTTCGTGTCCGGGCAGCGCGATTGGTTTGTTTGACAAGTAGCTTTGGAGATGTATGGGCAGCTGCGGGCTTAGGTGAGTGGACCGCGAATTCGCCTGCCAGGATCGCGAGTGATCGACGAATGCTTCAAGTAGAACTTGATGCACTGGCGGCGATCGCGCTGGGTATAACGGATGAGGAACTTGCCGTTGCCTATCGGACTCAGTTCCCGGTGCTCCTTGGCTACGAGCGCACGGACCTCTACGACGCGAATGGCCGCAAGGTTCCGGGAGAAGTTGCCAGACTGTACCGGCAGGTTGGAGAGGACATGAGAGTCGAGGATAGGACTTGGACGCACCCCCAGAGCAACGTGGAGTACATCTTCGAGTTCCCCTTCGTTTCGTATGACCGTGAAGAGGACATGCGCAAAGCCTATGCTCATTTCGAGAAGCTTCTGGCGGAGAAGAGCTAATGGCCGTCCTCCTGCCCACACATCAGGTCAAGGACCTTCAGGTTGGGCTGATTGACTATCTGTCGACGACGTTCGCCCTAACCGACCGGGACGCGCGCAACGGTCTGCAAGGGTTTCTGGAGGATCCGCAGGACGGCATCTTTAAGGGTCCGTTCGTGCGGCTTAGGCTTCCGTTCGAGCCAGCGGCCGACGGGTGGCGTGCCTGCCTTGACTGGTACAAGGGATTCGCACCCTACGGCCATCAGGCTCTTGCCTTTCAGCGGCTGACGTCGAAGGGGCGGACGACCTCAGCCACGCCCGCCATGACCGGTGCACTCCGCCGTCCCGAGCCGACTATGGTCACCACCGGCACGGGTTCGGGCAAGACCGAGTCGTTCCTGTACCCGATCATTGACCACGTACTTCGGGTCAAGGCTGCGGGCATAACTGGCATGAAGGCGCTCATCCTCTACCCAATGAACGCCCTCGCCAACGACCAGGCTCAGCGTCTCGCCGGCCTGCTCACCGAGAACCCCGAACTCGGCGGTATTACCGCAGGCATCTACACAGGCCAAAAGGATGGCCAGAAGCACACGAAGGTATCAGCGGCAGGGCTCATCAATACCCGCGAGATCTTCCGCAGCGAGGCCCCGGACATCCTCCTGACCAACTACAAAATGCTGGACATGCTGCTGCTCCGCAGCGAGGACGCGTCGATCTGGGAACAGTCGGCCACCTCGCTGCAGTACGTGGTCCTCGATGAATTCCACACCTATGACGGGGCCCAGGGGACCGACGTCGCAATGCTCCTGCGCCGCCTCGGCCTCGCCCTCAAGAGCCATTGGCCCAACGATCTCAGCACAGTTCCACACGGCCCGAGTGAGGAGGACCGTGCCCGCCCGCTCGGCCGCATAACACCGGTCGCGACCTCTGCGACGCTCGGCGCGAAGGGCGAGTCTGAGCCGATGCTCCGCTTTGCCCAGACTGTCTTCGGAGAAACCTTCCCTGACGACGGGGTCGTTACCGAATCCCGCCTCAACATCGATGCTTGGTGCGAGGCCTGGGCCGGTGATCCTGCCGCTGAGTTGACGCGCGTTGCCGAAGGTATCGAGGACACCGGCAAGGCCATCGAGACTGTCCTCGGCGCGGGAGCCGAAGACCCTAACGCTGTCATCGTTGAGCACGTCTCCCAGCTCCTCTTCGGCGAACAGCCAGCGGACCTCCTCGGCGCAATCCGCCAGCATCCGCTCACCCGCGCAGTGCTGCACGAGGCGAGCGACGCCGTCGCCCTCGCCAACCTGGCCGAGAGCGTCTTTGGTGAGTTCAACACCTCCGGCGGCCCGCGCCGACGTGCGACGCTCGCCGAGCGGCACGCCGAGTTCATGGCCAACTTCCTGGCCCTCCTAAGCCATGCCCGCGCGGTCCCGGAGCCCAATCGAGACGCCATCTCCGTCGAGACTCATCTGTGGGTGCGCGAGCTCTCCCGCCTCGACAAGTCGGTGGACAATGAGCACCATTACCGCTGGGGCGACGACGGCCCCCACACTGACCGGACCCTCTACCTTCCCGCGGTCTTCTGCCGCCACTGCGGCCGCTCCGGCTGGGGCGCCGTCCTTGGCCCCACAGGCACAGACGTCGAGAACGACGACTCGAAGATCCGCCGCGAGCAGGCCGCCGGCAACCCGCGCTTCCGCGCGCTAATCCACGCCCCCAACGAGGACGCCCTCCGCGCCGAGAAGGGCGAGATCGCCGACAGCCTCGTCTGGCTCGATACCGTCAACCGCAGCATCCTGCACGAGCCGCCCGCCGAGGACACCGCCGAGGCCCACGAGGGCCACATTGTCCCCGTCCTCATGCTCCGGGGCCAGGACGCGGACGACGACTCCAAGCGCGAGGTCTGCCCTGCCTGCCAAACGGCGGACGGCATCCGCTTCCTGGGCAGCGCCATCGCCACCATGCTCTCCGTGAGCATCTCAAACCTCTTCGGCGCCGATGGCCTCGATACGGGGGAAAAGAAGGCCCTCGTCTTCACCGACAGTGTCCAAGACGCCGCCCACCGTGCCGGCTTCGTTCAAGCCCGTTCGCACATCCTCACCCTGCGAGCCGCCTTCCGCAATGCGCTCGAGGCTGCGGCACCGGACGGGGGAGTCGTCACCCTCAAGCGGCTGGTCGACAGGGCAATTGCGGACGCCGCCACTCCCGTCCGCAAGTACCAGCTCATCGCCCCCGACTACGCCGACAGGCCGCAGTTCCGCGCCTACTGGGATCCGGAGGCCAACGCCCAGGAGAAGCGGAACGCGACACGCAACGCGGAGAAGCGCGTCCTTTTCGACGCCACCCTTGAGTTTGGCCTCCAGTCCCGCCTCGGCCGCACCCTCGAGCTCACCGGCAGCATTGTCGCCGAGACCGACGCCGGGACACCCCCCGCCATGCTCACGGCCGCACGTATTGCGCTTCAGGCGGTGCCCGGCACCCTTGGTCTCGAAGACCAGCTCACCGACGACGGTGCGCTGCTCGCGTGGGTGCGCGGCGTCGTCGAACGCGTTCGCACCCAAGGCGGCATCCGCCACCAGTGGCTCAGCGACTACATGGTCGAGGCGGGGGAGAAGGCCCAGCGCTGGAAGGTGTGGGGCGGCCGGCGCCGCAGCGAGGGTATGCCCGCCTTCCCTTCCGGGCGGTCCAAGCCAGCCTTCCCGCGGCTGGGCGGCGGTGACTCCGGCTACATGGACCCAATAGCCCAAGCCCAAAGCTGGTACACGCGATGGACCGCGCTGTGCCTCGACATCCCGAAGGCGGACGCCACATTTGTGGCCAAGGCCCTCTTCAGTCAGCTCGCTTGCCAAGGCGTGCTCGAGACCGTGCAGGCCAAGGACGGTGCCACGGTCTTTGCACTTCCCACCGACCGGATCCTCCTTCAGGCACCCACAGGCGAGGGCCTCGGCGCGGGCCGCCACTTCCTCGCGTGCTCCGTATGCCGCGCAGTTACACCGGGTTCCGCGACTGTGGTGGACCAGCTCGACGGTGCGCACTGTCTATATGTTCGGTGTCCCGGCCGGCTCGCGCGCCAGCCTGAGGAGGAGAACTTCTATCTCAAGCTGTACGGAGCGCGGGAGCCGAAGCGCGTCGTCGCCAAGGAGCACACGTCACTGCTGCCTGATGAGGAGCGGGTGCGCGCTGAGAATGAGTTCAAAGCCTCAGTCCAGACGCCGCAGGCACCTAACGTACTGGTCGCGACACCCACTCTGGAGATGGGCATCGACATCGGTGACCTTTCCTGCATCATGCTCGCCTCCCTCCCCACCTCCGTCTCGTCGTACTTACAGCGGGTGGGGCGCGCCGGCCGCCTCACTGGAAACTCACTCGTCCTCGCCTACGCACGTGGACGTGGAGAGCACCTGCCCAAGCTTCACGACCCGCTGTCTGTGATCAACGGGCAAGTCCGCCCGCCTGCCACCTTTCTTGACGCCGAGGAGATCCTGCAGAGGCAGTACCTCGCCCACCTCGTCGACAGGTTCGCGCGCGACGCCGGCCGACCCCACCCGCGCAAGGCCGCCGGCGCACTCGCCGGCGACGGACCGGGAACCTTCCTGGGCGACCTCATCGAGACAGCTCACTCCAACGCAGAGGAATATATCGAGGAGTTCCTCGGCCAATTCGGGGATCTTCTGGCTCCCGACAGCGCCGCTAGGCTCCGGGAATGGGCTGCCCACCGGGCTGACGGCTCGAGCGGGCTCGCCGAGCACGTGGTCCGGGCCGCCAGGCTGTGGGCCGACGACTGCGACGAGCTCAAGACGCGCATCGATGACGTCGAGAAGGCGATGCCCGAGCTGAAGGCCATGGCCGAGTCCAACGCGGCCACGGACGAGGACAAACGGGCACCCAAATCCGCCGAGGCCACACAGCGCATGCTGCGGGGACAGCTCTTCGCCCTGCGCGACGAGTACTGGATCTCCGTGCTCGAGAAGTACGGGCTGCTGCCGAACTACACGCTCCTCGATGATTCGGTGAATCTCGACGTCGGCGTGACCTGGCAGGAAGTCGAAACCCAGGACTACGTCACCGAGACGATCTCGCTGCAGCGCGGCGCTGCTATCGCGATCAATGAGCTTGCCCCGGGTGCCACCTTCTACTCGCGTGGCCTCGAGGTAAAGATCGACGCCGTGGACCTCGGCCCACAGCAGAGCCACATCCAACGCTGGCAGGCATGCCCGGAGTGCGGGTGGATACACACCGACGTGGACAGCGCAGGTCCGGTCAAGTCATGTGCCCGATGCCATCTCGGCGGTATCGCCGACGTAAGCCAGCAATTCGATGTTGTGGTCATGAAGAACGTCTCAGCAGAGGTGCGGCGCGACGAGGTGGCCATCGGCGATCGCTCTGACCAACGTGTCAAGGAGCGCTTCAATACGCTCCTCGCAGCGGATATCGATCCCGAGCACCTCACCGACGAATGGTTCCTCGAGGACTTCGAGTTCGGCGCCAAATACGCGAACCGGGTACAGCTCAGGTGGCTCAACCTGGGACGTGCCTCTGCCAACGCCGCGCCCCGGATTATCGCTGGCAACGAGTCCAAGGCACCGCTTTTCCGGGTCTGTTCGTACTGCGGCAAGCTGGACTCCGCCGGGCGCGCGAACAACCCTGATGAGCACCGCTTCTGGTGTAAGTACCGGAAATCCGGCGACGAGCACGTGGCAGAGGTGGCGCTCGCACGTGTCCTCGCCACGCAGGGGGTTGCCCTCCGCCTCCCGGCCGGTCGCGTCCTGGGGGATGACTTTGCCCTCCCCAGTCTGACCGCTGCGTTACTCCTCGGCCTCCGCGAAGTGATTGGGGGATCCCCCGACCACATCGCGGCCGTGCCGATCAACGAACCTGCCGACGGCGGCACCGCCGTCTCCCTGCTCCTGCACGATAAAGTCCCCGGCGGCACTGGCTACCTCGCCGAATTCGCCGAACCGGAGAAGGTATGGAACCTGCTGCGGGCGGCATGGGACGTGGTGCGGAACTGCGAATGCCGCGACGAGGAGCGCCTCGCCTGCCACCGCTGTCTCCTTCCTTTCGCGTCCCCTTGGCACGTCGACAAGGTGGCCCGCGTGACTGCGGAGCGTCTCCTGCGCAGCATCCTGGCCGGGCACGACGGTGTTCCGGACGACGGCGATCCCGCCTTCGGTGGCTGGACCGTGACCAAGGTTCCTCCACCGGCGCCAGCCCTGGAATCACACCTCGAGGTCAAGTTCCGCAAGGCACTCGTGGACAGGCTTGCCGCCGTCGGCGCCAACGTCAAGGTCACCCCCGGGCTTCGCGCAGACAAGGTGGAGTTCCGCCTTCCGGGCGCCAAACACATCTGGTGGCTGGAACCCCAAGTGGACATTCACGGCACTCGGCCTGACTTTGTCCTCTCAACGGCAGACCCGAACATCCCGAAGATCGCGATTTACACCGACGGCTACATTTTTCACGCGTCCCCTGAACACAACCGCGTGGCGGACGATGCGGCCAAACGGGAGGCTCTACGGGCCGTTGGTGTGGTTCCGTGGGCCATTACGTGGGAGGACATCGATGCCTTCTCCGGCGACGGATTGTCGATGCCGCCGTGGTTCACGGACAAAGCGGCGAGCATCGTGCAGAACGGGTCGACGCCGCTCCAGCCCGCGCTGCTTGCCGCCGTCAAGTCCGACGCCATGAGCCAGCTGTGGCAGTGGATCCGGGAGCCAAACAGGGACGCATGGGCGGACCTGTCGGATGCCATTCCTCTGCTCATGCTGGGAAAGTGCACCACCTTCAAGGGATCCGTTGTGGATCTTCCGGACTTCGTGCAGACCACGTTGGATGACCCGGAAGCGGCGCCTGAGTTGGGGGTGGGGCGCGCATGGATATACGCGGAAGGTCCTCTCCGATGTGCCGCAAACCTGACGTCGCCGCTCATGGTGAGCGCCGACGTCGTGCTCGTCCTTGATGGACGGGACGAAGCAGTGGCGGGGCCTGGGTATAAGAACGTGTGGCGCGAATGGCTGCGCCTAAGCAACCTGCTTGGATTCAGGCGGACAGCCCCGGCTATCGGCGCGGTTACTCTTGCGATGCCCTCGGTCCCGGTCACTGTGGAACCGGGAGCGCTGGGTAAGCACCTCCGGCCGGAATGGCAGGATCTACTGGACATCGCCACGCACGCCGAGCGCGAACTGTTGGCAGTGCTGGCAGAAATTGAGGGGTTCCCCCTACCCGAACTCGGGTACGAGCTCCACGACGGGACGCCTTTGGACATCGCTTGGCCGGAGCACAAACTTGCTGTCATTCTCCACGGAGCGGGCGAGTATGACGGCTGGACTTTGATGCCGGGCGATGCGGAACAAATTTTGGAAGCGCTGAAATTGAAGGAGAACGACTGATGGCATCGGTAACCCTGATGAAGGGGGCCAACAAGGTCGACGGATCGCTCAAGGGCAAAGTCTTGGACTTCCTTTACAAGCTTCAGGAAGACGACACCGCCCCGGGCCTCCACATCGAACCGATGAAAACCTACAAGGACTCCCGGGCGCGCACAGGCCGCGTTGACCAGCAGTTCCGGGCCGTGTTGTTCAAGCTTAACGCCGGGACAGAACCGCATTACGTCTATGCGGGCACGTTCAACCACGACGAGGCAATCAAAAAGGCACAGACAAGCATCCTGACCGTCAACCCGGTCAGCGGTATTGCTGAACTCATCAGCGCACCGGCAGAAGGATCAGCGACCCCGCCACCGGCCGCTGTTGTTCCCCCGACAGCGACAGGTCCCGCCTATGAGAACGGCCTCCAAAAAGCCGGGTACACGCCGTCGTACCTCTTCGAGGAGCTGGGCATTCCCGAACGTACCGGCGCAGCTGCGATCGGTGCGGCTTCTATGGAGGCGTTCGAACAGGTGGTCACTGACGAAGCAGTCCCCGAATGGCAGGGTCTTGCCCTTATTGACCTTGAGGCAGGGAAGTCCCTCCAGGAAGTCAAAGAAGGCCTGGGGATTGGCGACTACGTCGATGACCCCACGAAGTCCGATGATGAGAAGCTTGCCGAGGCGCTCAAGCACCCTGCCTCGAAGCTTGAATTCACGTATGCCGAGGGGTTCGAAGACCTCGAGTACGTCATCAACAACGAGAGTTTTCAGGACTGGCTGGTATTCCTGCACCCGGCCCAAGCCCAGTACGCGGTCAAGGACCGCAACGGGGCCTTCCGGCTTTCCGGCGGGGCGGGTACGGGCAAAACTGTGGTGGCGATCCACCGTGCAAAGCACTTGGCGGACCAGGACCCGGGCTCGCGCATCCTGCTGACCACATTCACGAAGACGCTGGCCGATAGTCTTGCTCAAAACGTGGGGCGTCTGGATCCGGTGCTGAATCAGAGCGACAAGCTCGGTGAAGCCCCGGTGACTGTAGCCGGCATCGACTCCGTCGCTGCCCAGGTCTGGTCAAAGGCATCGCCTGAGGAACAAGCTGGCGCCTTTAGTGCGGTGCTTGGGACGCCCGATGCCGCGGCGACGAGCCGCTCGAGTGACAAGGAATGGGGTGAGGCCCTTGAGCAAGTGGAGCACAAGCTCGAGCCCGCTCTGGCGAACCCCACATTTCTGGGGCAGGAGTACCTGTCTATCGTCCTTGCGAATTCAGTGACTGACAGGGACGGGTACCTGACCGTTCCGCGAGGAGGTCGCGGCACGGCCTTGAACCGGATGAAACGGATCGAGGTTTGGAAGGTCATTGAGGCTTATCGGCGGATCTGCCGGAGCAAGGGAGCCGTAAGTTATCCCGAACTCGCAGCACTGGCTGCTGGGGTCCTTGACCAGCGGGCCGCTGGGGGAGGGGCCCGCCCCTTCGACCACGTGATTGTTGATGAGGCTCAAGATTTTCACGCTGGCCACTGGCTCCTGCTGCGTGCACTGGTGGCGCCTGGTGCCAACGACTTGTTCATTGCGGAGGACTCCCACCAGCGGATCTATGGGCAGAAGGTGCCCCTCAGCCGGTTCGGCATCCAAATCGTTGGGCGCTCACGGCGTCTGACGCTCAACTACCGGACGACGGCCCAGAACCTTGCTTTCGCCGTCGGCCTCCTCTCCGGGATTCCGTTCACTGACATTGAGGACACCGCGGAGGAATCCTCAGACTACCGGTCCGCTAGAAGCGGGCCGCACCCCCAGCTTGAGGGTAAGGAGTCGCTCTCCAAGGAGCTCGATAACGCCGCTGATTGGGTCAAGGCGTGGACAGCCGATCCGGACTTCGCGCCGGAAACCCTCGGCGTTCTCGTGCGCTCAGGCAAGCAGGTGGACTTCGTGGTCAGCGGACTGCTTGAGCGCGGAGTCTCTACCCAGAAAGTTTCCGGTGACAAAGAGGCACATCCTGGCGAGCCGGTTGTGATGACCATGCACCGGGCGAAGGGCATGGAGTTTTCTAAGATCATCCTTTTCGGCGTAGGGGAGGCGAATATGCCTCTGCAATGGGCGCTCAAGGATCTCGGTGACGCCGAGAAGTCTGACGCCCTGTTGCAGGAGCGTTCATTGTTGTACGTAGCTGCGACGCGGGCGCGGGATGAACTGGTGGTCTCCTGGAGCGGGAAACCGTCGGAACTGCTGGGGGTTAGTTCCTAGACGGGGCACCGCTACTGAACCAGGGGAGTGCAAGCGTGGGGCCTCTACTTTGCGAACTTACCTGCTCACAACGCATGGCTTTCTAGAATTGTCGGTCGTTCCAGCTACATTATTGTGACTGAGCTAGAACGACCCATAGGGGCCGACAAAACTGGGGGCAATAGTGGGTGTAGACGCCGGCGTCGGATCTCTCTCTAAGGCGGCTGAACTTCAACGGGAGCAGTCCTATTTCGATCGAGCGAAGCAATACCGTGACAGCCAGGACGCAGTGTGGTCCCTGGCCACGGCTTCCTCGGGTTCAGCAGTTGAACGGCGTGCCTATAAACGCGCCATGGAGAAACGCAGGGTTGCCTCCCCTGATGACCCGATTGCACTTTCGCGCATTGACTTTGAAGACGGCGACAAACTGTATATCGGTAAGGTTGCCATCTTCGATGAGGACAAGAATCTCCTGGTCGTCAACTGGCAGGCCCCAGCCGCGGCGGTAGCTAATCAGGCCTCCATACAAGACCCCATGGGGCTGCGCAGCAAGCGGGTCTTCGACGCGCCAGCGAACAAGATTCTCGATTTCGAAGACATCGTCTTCAAAGCTTTGGCCGAAGCCGTTAGCGAGCTCGACGAGCATACCTATACGGGGGATGCCCTACTGCAGGCCTTGAGTCGTAAGCGCGGCTCCGAGATGACGGATATCGTCAAGACGATCCAGGCGGCTCAAGACAAGCTCGTGCGCGCGGAGCCGGACCAGCTCCTTGTCATACAAGGTGGTCCCGGCACTGGCAAGACGGCGGTGGCCCTTCATCGTGTTTCATGGCTTCTGTTTAACTATCAGGACGAATTGCCGCCAGAGGATGTACTTGTCGTCGGGCCCAATCCGACCTTCACGAAATACATTCGAAGGGTTTTGCCCGATCTTGGAGACGATGACGTCGTCCAGCAAGCATTGCAGAACCTCTTGTCCAACGACGTGCGTATCAGCGGGGAAGACTCAACTGAGACGGCGAGGGTTAAGGGCTCGGCACGTATGAGCCAGGTCTTGAAAAACGGGCTGAAGCAACGCATCCGAGTTCCGGCCGCGGATGTACGAATTCAACGACGAAATACAGTCCTTACTGTTTCTATCCCTGCAAATTCCGTCGCCGATGTCTTGAGTAACATGCAGTTCGAGACATTTGCTGACGGCCGCCGTCGCTTTAGGCAGCGGCTCGTCGAGCTGTGTGCCCCTTTGCTTGGCAACATCCGTCAGGTTGCCCCGGAACAATTTCTCGATGTACGGGCTCTGGAAGCGGAAGTCGAAAAAATCTGGCCGCAGATAACTCCCCAGCAATTTCTGCGGGAACTCCTTGGCTCTAAGGAACGACTCAAGCGGGCTGCCTACGGGCACCTGACGTCGGAAGAGATCGAGCTGCTGTACCGGCAGCAATCCGACAAAGTAGGAGATGAGGCTTGGACTGTCGCCGACCTCGCCCTGCTCGATGAGGCGCAGGCGCTAATGCGCGAGTCACCTCGCACATACGGGCACATTGTGGTGGATGAAGCACAGGACCTCTCCAAGATGCAGCTTCGTGCGATACGCAGACGTTCCAAAAACGGATCGATGACTGTAGTCGGTGACATAGCTCAGTCGACCGGGCCGTACTCACGCGATTCCTGGGACGACGTGGCGCAGATTCTCAGTGAGGGCACAGCGGACAGCACGGGCACCCGCGTGGTGGAGCTTGAGCACGGCTACCGGGTACCGAAGCAGGTCTTTGACGTCGCCCTGCCGCTGCTCAAGTCAGCTGCACCTTCAATAACCCCTCCGCGCATCTTGAGGGAAGTTGACTACGAGCCCCGATTCGTTGGCGCCCACCGGGAGGAACTGGCCCTCGAGGTATCGCGCTCCGTATTCACCCACAGTGGACGGGGCCGCTTTGTCGGCGTGATCGCCCCGACATACTTGTGGCCGGAGCTTAGAACCGCATTCCGAAGTGATGATCTGCAGTGGAGCGAATCAACCGAAGGTGAGCTGTCCACCGCCATCAATCTTGTTACGCCTGAGGATGCCAAGGGGCTCGAGTTTGACGCCGTCCTGGTGGTTGATCCGGCGGGAATCCTGGCCATGCCGCATGGCGAACGCATGTTGTACATCGCACTAACACGTACAACTACTCATCTGGACGTGATTTATCCCTCGGGCTCGTGGCCGCCGATTCTTGGTGGTTCGGACAAGCCGGAGCCACCAATGGCAGTTGACGTTGAACAGCCGCGACAGCCATCCAAAGCTGACGTGAAGATCTTGAGTGATCCAGCTCCCGGAGCCGACTCCGCTACTCCGGATGCCGCATCTACTATCGCGCTTCGTAACCTGGTCTCCGACGTCGTCCCATCCCTTACTGTTGGCGCTGCCCCGGAACATTTTGTGGGGACGGAGATGTCCCGCCTGGATGGAATGCAGCAGGCGATGGCTGAGCATTGGGCCAAGTTCTTCGCATCCCAGCTGCGGGATAACGTGCCGCCCAAGTTGGTTCCAGCTATCGTCGAAGAGCTGGCCCGCATCGCTTCGGAGGAGTGAATACTAGGCAGAACTTGACTCAAAATTGAGGCTCCAGCCATAGGTTGGACTGAAAACTCAGCAGACCAACTAGACAGATATCCTTCAGTGGACGATCGGCTCGAAAAGACCGAGACGCTGAATGCAATGCATCAATTCTCCGCGTGGGGCGGAAAGGTAGGAGAAGCCGTGTCGACAGGCAATGGTGTCTTGGACAAAAAGCTCGCGTTGCAGATGCAACGCTGGCGGGACGACCTGTTGTCGATCGACAGACGTCAGAGGCTTGTCTATTTCCAGCACCCCAAGAGTGGGACTTTCGAAATCGTTGAACCTGGCTGCTCAGGGGTAGAAGCCTTGGTGGCGGAGGGCGACGTCATGCTCGTCAGCAGTGAACCTGCAGACGATGAAGCGGGTGAATCGGCACAGGCCCTGAGGCTTCCCACGAAAGGTTCACGAACCCTACGCGTCACTGGCAAAACCGCTGCCCAAATCCTGAGCACGTCAAAGCGGCTGCATCAACGCTCGGAACAAGAATATGCGGACCGCGGGGTATGGACCCTTTATTTGGGCCACGGCATGCTCAATTGGATTGATCCCGCTGACGGAAAGAAAATCTCAAGTCCGTTGCTGCTTGTGCCCGTCCGTCTAGCCAAGGAGGGAAAGCAGTATGTGTTGAGGCGAACGGAAGACGAACCGGCATTGAACACGGCCCTCGGCCTTAAGCTCAGTAGGGACTTCGGCCTGGACCTCCCGGAGTTCGAGGTGGATGACCTGAACGTAGCGACGGTACTGTCCGGCGTGCGCAAGGCTATCGCGCAGTACGCAGACTGGAATGTTGACGAGCGGGTTGTCATGTCCATTTTCAGCTTCCACAAGGAAGCTATGTACCGTGACCTTGAGCAAAACGAAGCCAAGATTGTCGCCAACGGCATGATTCAACTCATGGCACTGGGCCCGGAGGCACCGAACTCCGAGGTGTTCGCCTTTGACCCTGTTTCTGACGAAGAGCTGGATTTCCGTCTGCCGCCCGAAAAGCTCCACAGCATTCTTGACGCCGACGGAAGTCAAAGAAAGTGCATTCTTGCGGCGAGAGAAGGCCGCAGCTTTATCATGGACGGCCCTCCAGGTACCGGCAAGAGCCAGACCATTGCCAACATCATCGCTGAGCTCATCGCAACAGGAAAAACGGTGCTGTTTGTCAGTGAAAAGGCGGCCGCCCTCGACGTGGTGCGCGATCGGCTGACAAGCAGGCAGTTGGATCCATTCCTGCTTGAACTGCATAGCCATAAGGCGACCCGTAAGCAGGTGGTCCAGACGCTTCATGCTGAGCTCACCCGCCGCCCGGTAGTAAAGAGCTCTTTCTCGGAAACGGACCGATCTCAGCTCATCAAAAGCCGGACCAGGCTAAGCGACCATGCTGACGCAATGAACGAGGTCCGAAGCCCGTTAGGACGGAGCCTCTTTGATGTCTTGGGACGGCTGGCTCAGTTAGCAAACGTGGGCGAATACCCTTCTGGGGATCCCAGCAAACTTGGCTTGCTGTCTGCGGACGCACTAGCAGACATCCTGCTTGCCGCCGCATCACTGTCGAAAGTGTGGCGCCCGGCTGCAGAAGGAGAATCATTTTCCTGGCGAGGTCTCGCGGGATCGAGCCTCACACAAGCACAAATCAAGGAGGCCGAGAAGTGTGTGGACGTTCTGGCCCTGGCAACAGAACGCCTCCTGCGGACAGTCAGGCTCTTTGACGCACAGATCCCATTCTGGCCTGTTGCCCTCGACGTTGCCGGCGTTCGTTCGCGAGCGGATCTTTCCGCCCATCTCTGTACAAGAAGGAACGTTCCCCGGCATTGGTATTCCGAGCCCAAATTCACTGATGTTCTTCGAAGGATCGACAGCCTTCAGGCAGAGGACGTCGAATACCAGACCAAAAAATCTGAAATTGACAGTATTTGCGTGGACAGATGGGACAAGAACGACAAGAGCCTTATAGCCCCGCTTGAAACTTTTCTTGAGCACGATCCGGCAATTTTCAGTCGTCCTCTTAGCCAATTTCCGTTCGGCCAGCTTAGCGGCATCGAGCTGGGAACTTCCAGGGCTGCCTCCTTACTCGAAGCTCTACTCGACAAGGCCCAGCAACTAGGTGTGCTTTTCGATGTTGAACCGCAATCACTGACTCTAAACAAATGCCTAGCCCTCTCATCACTCGCAGAGCTCAGCCAACAGGGCAGCCTGCCGGAACCACATTGGATCAACCCGAGTGTCCAAGGGGCTTTGGACGAAAGCGCGCGAATTCTTGAGGAGCTGGCTGCGATCGTACGCGACCGTCAGTCGGCAATGGAGTCAACCTTCAGCCCTGAAATCCTCGCATTGGATCTCAAAGGCCTTAAGGCCCGTTTCGAATTGCAACACAGAGGACTGAAAGCCTGGAGTAAACAAGCCCGGGCGGACAAGAAAACGCTTCGCGAGGTGACCGTTGCCGGGGTCGTCAACAAGGAGATCATTGCCATGCTTGGTGATGCCATCTCTTGGCAGACAGCACAGGAGAACCTCGCTAACAGCGAGCCCGAATATGGGCCTCGGCTCGGTAGTTATTACCGTGGCACTGCGACTGACTTTGCGAGGATCGCTCAGGCACTTGAGGTTGCCAGAACGGCTTTGAAGCTGGCCGGAGATGACATAGCGTCCTCCGCGCTGGCCCGGCAGCTGAGCAAAGCCAACACGCCAGACGCAGAGCTGATCCCTCTGGCGAGAGACGTTGCCAATATGGTGGAGCGCTTCGGTGTCGACACGCATGCACTCTTCGGCACTGTTTTCCATGAACAGGTCGGTGATCTGCCACTGACTCACATTTTGGGAATCCTCAAGGCGGCCCAGGAGAACTTTTCGGCCGCGCAAGTTTTGCGGGACCGACTTTCGAAGATGCTGGGCGAGACGGCAACACCGGTTGCGGCCAGTGCGGTTCTCCGGCAGATCGATGCGTTGGACGCGATGGATGAGAAAACCGCCGAACGTTCGCGGCACGATTCCGAGGTATTGGGCAAGCGATACAGTCCACGGAAAACAGACTGGGCAGCGGTGCGAGCCGACTACGATTGGATCGCAGCCTTGCGCAGAATCGTCGGAGGACCAATCGAGGATGACGATGTTTGGTTCGTTGAGGAGTTCGACGCTTCCGACCTTGATTTGGCAGAAGGCCTTTCCTCCTGGCTGGAAGCCCGAGACAAGCTGGTCGGCTTCTTTGATGCCGAGCGCTCGACCGAGCTCCGCGCCGAACTGAACCATGACCTTGAATACGCAGAGGAACTCCTTGCTGCCCTTGGTTTTAACCCGGCTGCTGATATCGATGTTTGGTTCGAATATAAAAGGCTCTTTGCTGCTCTTTCCGATGCCGGAGTGCCTGAGACGCTGACAGCCCTGTGCGACAGCCATGCGCCAGCGGACCAAGTAGTGTCAGCAATTGAAAGGGCTGCGCTGGAACCTTGGGCAGAAAGCATCATTGAAGGGGACGACAGGCTATCGGAACACCGTGCGTCCGGCCGCGAAAGCCTACTGAAACAGTTCAAGGAATTGGACGGAAACCTAATCGTCAATGCTTACGCCGACGTCGTAACGGCCTGTGTTGCCCGACGTCCACGCAGCATGGCCGGCCCTGCGGCAGTCATCGCGCACGAGGCCAACAAGAAGTCCCGTCACAAGCCCATTAGGCGGTTGCTGGAAGAAACCGGCTCTATAGTCCAGGGGCTGAAGCCCTGTTTCATGATGAGTCCTCTTTCCGTATCGCAGTATCTTCCTGCAGGGTTCGTCTTCGATGTCGTTATCTTCGATGAGGCCTCTCAGGTCATGCCCGCGGATTCCGTCAATTGCATCTACAGGGGCAAACAGCTGATCGTGGCTGGGGACCAGCGACAGCTCCCGCCAACGTCCTTCTTCTCGGCTGCAGATATTGAAAGCGACGACGAAGATGAACCGGACAACTTCGATAGCGTCTTGGACCTATGTAAGGCTTCGGGGGCTATGGTGTCCCTGCCGCTCTCATGGCACTACCGCAGCCTTCATGAAGATCTCATTACCTATTCGAACTACCGGATTTACGAGGGGAAACTCAATACATTCCCTGGCGCCACCCAGGAAGCTGACGACCTCGGGGTACATCACGAATTCGTTCAGGGTATCTATCAGCGAGGAGCTGGTAGCAAGAATCCCATTGAAGCAGAGCGCGTTGTGGACCGTGTCCTTGAACACCGCCGCGTTAACCCGGACCTCTCGCTCGGAGTCGTAACGTTCTCTACACAACAAGCCGAGGCTGTTTCCGAAGCTATTGAACGTCGCGCAGAACTAGAGCCGCTGCTTACGGGTCTCATGGAAGACCATGATCGACTCCGCGGGTTCTTTGTGAAGAATCTCGAGTCCGTCCAGGGCGACGAGCGAGACATCATCATCTTCAGTATTGGCTACGGGCCCGATGACGCGGGAAAGCTGGCAATGAACTTCGGACCCCTGACTCGGAAAGGCGGCGAACGGAGACTAAACGTGGCAATCACGCGCGCACGCCGAAGGGTCGAAGTAGTCAGCTCATTCCATGCTGGAGACATGTCTGACGGCGCGTCAGCAGGAAATCGTCACCTGAAGAATTATCTGGACTTTGCTGCCCGGGGCCGAGCGGCCTTAGCCTCTGACATATCCGGATCTGTGGGGGATGCCGAGAGCCCCTTTGAAGAGGAAGTCCTTCGCGTAATCAGGGCATGGGGTTACGACGCCGTGTCTCAGGTTGGGGCTGGTGGCTACAGGATAGATATAGGGGTTCGTCATCCTGACAAGCCCGGGAGCTTCATGCTGGGCATCGAGTGCGACGGAGCCGCTTATCATTCGGCAAAGAGCGCGCGTGACAGAGACCGCCTGAGGGAATCTGTGCTGCGGGGGCTCGGGTGGGATATCTATCGGATCTGGGGTTTGAGCTGGTACAGAGACCGGTCCACACAGGAGATCGCTCTGAAGCAGGCAATTGCGGACGCTGTGAGTGGGAACCACGGCGTTCCGGCTATTGCTCAGGCGGCGGAAAGTACCGGGCCCATGGAGTATGAAGAGATAGACCTGTCCGCCCCGCCCGCCTGGACGGTGCCATACACCTCCGCCTCAAAGCCTGCGCACCGGTATTGGTACCAGCCGGGAGATGCCGACGCTCTTACAGACCTCATCCAGTATGCGGCCCACGTCGTTAGCGTCGAAGCACCGCTGCACGTAGATACCTTTCACACTCGGTTGCGGGAGCACTGGGGAGCCGGCGCCATTGGTCCGCGCGCCAAAATCAACATTGAAAGAGCATTATCACTTGCCAAAGTTAGCGGCATGAAAGTGAAGCTCGATAAAGAAGGCTTTATCCGAGTCGATGGCGCAAACGCAGTAAACGTACGACGACCAACGGGACAAAGTGACATTCGTAAAGCGGGTGCAATCCCGCCTGAAGAGTTCGATGAGGCCGTACGTCTCGTAGTTGCTGACTCAATAGTCATTACAGAAGAAGAGTTACTCGTCGCCGTCCGTAATGTCTTCGGCTGGGCACGACGAGGCCCCGATATCCAGAATGCACTTCAGCGGAGCCTTCGGAGAGCCGTAAAGAAGGGTTACTGCCTGCGCCGGCCAGACGGCTCATACGAGACTGCGCAATAAGGTGCGTTTAAAGCGCCCGCCAGGCGCCATCTTGGCGGGCGCTTCATGCTCATGATTTGGCAGGGGTGAGCAAATCAAGCACATCGAGCCTTCCTCAAGACGCACAGGGCGGGGTGTGAATACTCGATCGATGTATTCTCATCCCTAAGCACTAAGACTCTAAGGAGACGCTTGTGGTTCGAGCGGAAAATGGGACGCTGGCGGGCGTTCTAGAAGGCAAGAAGCAGTACCAGGTTCCTCTGTATCAGCGGGTGTACTCGTGGGGGAAGAAGCAGCTCGACCAGTTGTGGTCAGACGTCGTGGAGCTGGAGCGGACCCTTGTCGACGACCCGAAGGCCTCTCATTTCATCGGGTCCCTCGTCCTGGCGAGCAGCCCTGATTTCGGGGCTATCGGCGTCAATAAGTTTCTTGTCGTTGACGGCCAGCAGCGCCTGACCACTCTGACTCTTCTCCTGGCTGCACTTCGGGACCACTTGATCGAAACCGGGGAAACTGACCGAGCTGGCGGCATCGATGCCCAATACCTCATCAACGTTTACGACAAGGGCAAGCCACTCAAGGTGATGCCGACGCAGACAGACCGGCCCGCCTATATGGCTGTTCTCAACCGTGCTCCTCAGGCCGGCGGTGAGGATACCATCGGCGACGCCTACCGATTCTTCCGCTCGAAGATCGCGGCCGCTGACGACCCAGACGATCCACACGACCTCTATCTGCTCGAGGCCGCCGTCGTCCGCGGACTCGCGCTCGTCGTCGTTACCGCCGAACCGTCAGACAACGCACACCGCATCTTCGAGTCCCTGAACAATACCGGTCTTCGCCTGACACAAAGTGACTTGCTCAAGAACTACCTGTTTATGAGGCTCGGTGACCGCGCAGAAACCGTCTATGACAATATTTGGCTTCCACTAGAGAAAAAGCTTGACTCTGAAAACCTCGAGTTGTTGTTTTGGCTCGATCTCGCTCAACGCGACGAACGGGCAAAACAGTCTGATACATACGTAGGACAGCAAAAGCGGCTCGAGAAACTCAAGACCATCGACGAGGTAGAGGCTGAGGTAGTTCGTATAGCCCGATTGGGCGACGTGCTCGCTACGATTCTCAACCCTGCGGAGGAGAGACATACCGAGATTCGCAGGCGCCTCACCAGAATCAAGGCGTGGGGTTCGACCACTGCGTATCCCGTGGTCATGCAGATCCTCGCCCGACGCGCCGCCGGCACCGCTGCCAATGACCAAGTGGTTCGCGCGTTGACTTATCTCGAGTCCTACTTCGTGCGGCGGATCATCATCGGACGCGCTACCGCCAACCTGAACCGGACACTGCTCCAAGCTGTTGGTGCGATCAGTGGTGCCGAGGACATCGACAAGGCACTACGCGACTACCTGTCCCAGGGTCGAAAATACTTTGCAACCGATCAGCAGGTCCGAGAGGCTGCCCGGGCTGTCGCCTTCTACTGGCAGGGCCGTGGGACACAGAAAAAGCTGATCCTGCAGTGGCTTGAAGAAGCCTACCGCCCGAAGGAGATCGTCGACCTTGACCCAAGGCACCTGACCATCGAGCATGTCTTGCCCCAGACTATGACTGAGCCCGTACGGGAAGCGTTCGCAGAGGGTTTCGACGCAGACGCAGACATTGATTACGAGCATGAGCGCGTCGTACACACCCTTGGCAACCTGACTCTCAGTGGGTACAACAGCGAGCTCAGCAACAAGCCGTTCCACGAGAAGCGGGAGTTGCTGGCTAAGAGCGGCGTTTCGATGAATCAAGCGATTGCCACGCACGCAACATGGGGTGCCAAGGAGATCAACGCGCGCAGCTCCGAATTGGCAGAGAAGATCATCGATTTATGGCCAGGCCCTGACGAAAGCATTATTGCTGTGGGCGAGGAGCCGTCAGCTCTGCGGAGCCAAATTGCTGCGGTCGTAGCGGAGATCCCGGCCGGCCGATGGAGCTCCTATGGGGATGTCGCCATCGTGGCGAACACCTGGCCGCAACCACTGGCCGGAATACTTGCGAGCTATCCGATAGCGAACGCCTGGCGAGTCCTGCAAAGTGGCGGAACCATCTCGCCTGGTTTCCGCTGGCTCGAGCCCCGCCGCAATGATGACCCACGGGCGGTTCTCGAGGAGGAAGGAATTCGATTCGATGCTGAAGGACGCGCGGATCGCGACCAATTTATGGGTGCAGAGGAGCTTGCTAACGCGGCAGGTCTAGACGTCGACGAGAATGTGATTTCTGCACGACGCAATAGGGTGACCGGTCAGGCTCGCGCGGGAAACAACGTGGCGCTGAAGAACGCACAGCTGGACTTCTTCGAGCGAGTACGAAACTTCGGGCTCGCTAATGCAATCAACATCAGGACGTGGCGTAAACCATCACCACAAAACTGGTATGACGTGAGCCTGGGGGATTCCCGTGCTGTCATCTCGCTTTCGGTTAACTCGCAGAGCAAGCTCGTAACCGCGCAATTCTGGATCAATAACGACAAGGGTCTTTACGGGGAGTTACTTGCCCAGCGCACCGCTATCGAAGCCGCTCTAGGGTTTGAGGTGGAGTGGGACGACAAGCCCGACCGCAAGGCCTCCAAGCTTGTCAGCAGGCGGCCCGGTGATTTCCTTGATGAAGCACAGTTTCAGGAGCTTGTGGAATGGCTCGTGACGAGGGCCGACAAGTTTGCACAGGTATTGGCGAAGTACCTGCAAAACCGAGACCTGCAAGGGGTCGGGGAAGAGCAACTCGTCTTGGAGTGGGAACCGGACCTGGCGCAACAGTCCCCGGAAGGTTGATCATGAACTAGCAGGGCTCGTGCCCGTTGCTACTCCTTCTGCATCTTGTCTATTACTGCCGCTACCTTGCGGTAGGTCTCTTTGGCTTCAGGGCTTGTTGCTGCACGATAAATTCTCTTCCCGTCCACAAGCAGCTTCTCGGCCTTGGCCTGCATCTCCGGGTCCTTGGCGAGAACGTAAAGTCTGGTAGTGGCGGCTTTAGCCTTTTGTCCGACGTCCTTCATCGCGGCTGCGGCTTTGTCTGCTTGCCGGCCATGGTCTGCTCCATGTCTGCGATGGCTGTTCTTATCAGGTAAACGTGCACAAAACCGATGAGCGCTCTGCGCACCGACACCTTAGGCGGGGACCGCAGGGAAAACTACGAGCGACCCGTCGCTGTTCCGCTCAATCTCAATTGCGACGTCGTCCCGGTGGTCATTTACCTGGAGACCGTCTCCCAAAGCACGAAGTCGATATGCGGCCTGCAGCAGCTGGTCTACCTCGCCGGGCGTAAATGCGGGAAGCCGGAAACCGCCGTCCCGCTTCACCTCGAGGGCAGACAGTCGAAGCAGAAGCTGGTTGATGCCCGACTCCAACTCGTCGGTGCTGCGTCCGTCGGCATGAAGCGCCCCGATGAAATTTTTGAACGAATTGCTTTTGTCCTGCTGGGCGTGTTCGACTGCTTGAAGCACAAGCACCCGGCGTTTAAGAGCGACCGCTAGCCGGGCAATTTCCAACTGCGCCCGGAAGGTGCCGCCTTCCTCGGTGATGCCGGGAAATGACTTCTTTAGTTCGCCAACTTCGACTGCGCCGCCGGGCAGGGCATCCAGTGCAGCTTCCCACTTCTTTAGCCGCCTACGGGTAGCCGCAATAGCGGTGTTGATACCATGCACGGAAGAATCTAGACCGAGCGAAAAACCGATCCGGCCCTGGTCAAGGAGGATCGAGGTCGCTTTGTCGATCGCTTCACGGCAACCGTCCAACTCGTTGCGCTCCTTATCGAGGTTGTCCTCGTGCAACTGCTCCAAGAGGACAGTGATTCGCTCAATCGCTTCCTGGCGCTGGTGCTCGGCATGTGCGCTGACGCTAACGGCTACGGCCATCAGCACAAGTGGCGCGGCTACCGTCAGGGCTCCAGCACTGGCAACCGCCACGCCGGCTGTAGCTGCCGCACCAGTTGCCGCACCGGCGGTGCCTGCAGCTGCGGCTCCGCTTGCGACAGGGACGAATGTAGCGGCACCCACGATTCCGGTCGAGTTCACGAGGGAACCATGAATAGCCCCTGCAACTCCTTTGGCGGCCATAGGACGAACGAGTCCTTGCCCGGCCTGGGCGGCAAGCTTGGCGGGCACCACCAACCGGTAAAGTACCTCTCCCGTTTCGGCCACGTTCACCTTGGGGGGAGCGGATTTTGCGGTTTGCGTTACGAGCTGCGCCAGTTGCTTTGCGAGCGGACTTGCAACGTCAAGCGGTAGGCCGCCCTTGCGGTCGCGGGTCTCCGGCATTGCATGCATCTCGAGCGTTGCGATGGGGGAATTCGCCAGGGTTGCCAGAACCGTTCTCAGCTCGGCCAGACGAGCCGGCGTTAGGCCTTCATTGCCCAGCACGTCAGAAACGCCCACTGCTTCTGTAGCGAGTGTCCATACCGGCACGAGTGTTTTGCAGTCAGTAGTCACTTTTTGTCCCCTCCTGAAAGTGAAGCCGCCCTGGACGGCGATAGCATCGGTGCCGAGGATCCGAGAACGTGGTCCTTGCTCAAATGTCATCGGTCGTTATCGTCCCACATTGAGAGCGGGTTTCCTGAAAGTGTCGCCGCCGTCCTGATGGGTGAGTCCCACTACACTGAGGCTGAATAAGCCAGACAGCAATCTGGAAGGCAACCAAGAGGAACGGAACCTAGGCCGTTTCACGGCAAAAGGGGTCCAATGTCCAAAGCCAGATCATTCAAACCGGTCGCGGTCGTTGCATCTGCGGTAGCTTTGCTTCTCGCTGCGCTGCTCGTGGCAACCATGCTTGGATTCGGTCCGTTAGCGAGCAAGAGCGAGCGAAGCGTTCTTCTGAAGTCCGTTAGAAACGTAAGCCAATACCACGCGGCGGTCGGCGATTTTCAGCTCTTATTGGACGAGAGGGAAGACACTGGCGGACTGCCTGGTTTTATCGCAGGACGACGTACGCTCTTTGTGGCCGCTGGCACTGTCAATGCCTATGTCGACTTATCAGGTCTCACCAAAGAGGACCTCACGGTGTCTGCCGATGGCAAGTCGGTGACGCTGCGACTACCCGAGCCGCAGCTCGATAAGCCCAACATCGACCACGAACGGTCCTATGTCTACAGCCAGGACCGTGGCATCGCTGACCGGGTTGTAGATGCGTTCACGGCACCTCAGCAGGCAGAGCTCTATCTCCTCGCCGAATCGGATATGGCTAACGCTGCTGAGAAGTCTGAGCTGCGGCAGCGAGCGGGTGAAAATACCAAGAGCATGCTGACTGGTCTGTTCGGGTCGCTCGGGTACGAGGTCTCCTTTGAGAGGGATACAGCAGGCTAGATCAACGGCCGAGAGCGGGCGAAGCGAGGAACGATAAGTACCGCGCATCTCCGCGACCCGTCCGCCGTCCCAGCGCTTCCACTGCCTCGAAATCCCTAGCACCCATGTCCATGGACAACCACCGCATCAGCAGCCCGGCATCCCCATTGGCCCGCACGGCGGAACCAACAGCAAAATCCAGTTGGTCCCGCAGCAGCTGCACCGCCAGGACGCCGGACCGGCTGAGCAGCGGAGCGGTGTACGCCTCCAGCGCCTCGGCCACCCGCCCGGCGCGCAAGAGCCGCAGCACCCGCCCCGAATCCGAACAACCAACAAGCCCGGCGGCCAGCCGGTACGGGTTCGACTCCACCGCACCACCCAGCATCGACCGGACCCGGAACATCTCGGTCCGGATGGCCTGCGGCGTGCCCGTGTCGCCATGCAGCTCGTAAGCCAGCTCCTCGGCGCTCCAGCCCTGAGACCGCGAATCCAGCAGGGCCAGGATCTCCGCCCGGCGCAGCGTCAGCGGCACCCGGCTTCCGTTGGAAAACACCGCCGCGGGCCGGTCCCCAAGCAGTTCCAGCGACGAAACAGCAACCTCAGCCCGGCGGACACCCTGCCGCGGCGCACGCACGGAAGATGACGCACCCGGGGAGGCGCCGCCGTCGGGAGTTCCCAACAGCGACTCCGCCACCCGGACGGCGCACCGCACCATCCGCAGCGTGTCCGCGCTGATGGTGTCCAGCGGTCCGGACACGTCGAGCACGCCAAGCAACGCACCCGTCACAGGATCCGTGATGGGGGCCGCCGTGCACGCCCAGTCGTGGTGGGTGCGGACCAGGTGCTCGGCGGAGAACAGCTGCACCGGCCCGCCGGTGACCAGCGCCTCGCTGATGGCGTTGGTGCCGATGCCGGCCTCGGACCAGTCGGCCCCTTCGGAGAACTCCAGCCGGTCCGCCCGGCGCAGCGCTTCCCGGCTGCCCACCCGCCACAGAATCTCCCCGGTGGCGTCGGTGAGCACCAGCAGGTGGCGGCCGGAACTGGAATCGTCGGCCAGCAGGTCCTGCAGCGCAGGCATCACCCGCTGCAGCCGGTGCTCCCGCCGCAGCTGAACCACCTCGGACGGATCGTGCAGGTGCCGCGGGCTGTGCTGGTCCGGGCTGATGCCCAGCGCCATGGACCGCCGCCACGACTCCGCCAGCGGCACGGGGATCTCCGGGCGCGGGACACCGGCAATGACCAGCTCGTGCGCCCGGCGCAGGGCACGCGCGTACTTCGCCGGGTCCGAAAACCTCAAGCCGTAGTCCACCGTCTCCTCCTCACCGCCGGCGTCCTTGCCGGCAGTGCCCGTGTAACGCGCTTGTAACCCCCGCCGCGTTCCAATAGTGATGCAGCTCACGCCCGCCCCAGCATACCGCAGGGACACCGGCGGGAGGGGGCCGCCCGGACCACCTGAGGGACCGCACACAAAGGAGTGGAGATGACCGAAACACCCACCGCCGCCGCGCAGGCCTGGCTGGCCAGCCTGGACGGCGCGCTGCAGCGCCGCGACGTGGACGCCGCGCTGGACCTCTTCGAGGACGAGAGCTACTGGCGCGACTTCGTGGCGTTCACCTGGAACCTGAAAACCCTGGAAGGCAAGACGGACATCCGCCGCATGCTCCAGGCCACGCTGGACCACGTCCAGCCCGCCAACTGGGCGCTCGCCGAGGACGCCACAGGCAGCGCCGGCCCGGACGGCACCGTGGAAGCCTGGATCACGTTCGAAACCGGCGCCGCCCGCGGCTACGGCCACCTCCGGCTGCGCAACGGCAAATGCTGGACGCTGCTCACCACCATGCAGGAGCTGAAGGGCTTCGAAGAGAAGAAGGGCCCCCGACGCGAGCAGGGCGTGGCCCACCAGATCATCCGTGGCCGCCGCTCCTGGAAGGAACTCAAGGAGGAGCAGGAAGCCCGGCTGGGCTACGAGGAGCAGCCCTACTGCGTGATCATCGGCGGCGGGCAGGGCGGCATCGGCCTCGCAGCGCGGCTCAAGCGGTTGGGCGTGCCCACCATCGTGATCGAGAAGAACCAGAACCCGGGCGACTCCTGGCGCAACCGCTACAAGTCCCTGCACCTGCACGACCCCGTCTGGTACGACCACCTGCCCTACCTGAAGTTCCCGGACGACTGGCCCGTCTTCGCCGCCAAGGACAAGATCGGCGACTGGCTGGAGCACTACACCCGCATCATGGAGCTGAACTACTGGTCCAGTACCGAGTGCGTGGGCGCGGAGTACGACGACGGCACGCAGGAATGGGCGGTCAGTGTCCTCCGAAACGGGGCGCCTGTGACGTTGCGGCCCAAGCAGCTGGTCTTCGCCCTGGGCGTCTCCGGCTACCCGAACATCCCCGCGTTCGACGGGGCGCAGTCCTTCCTGGGCGAGCAGCGGCACTCCTCCCAGCACCCCGGCGGCGGTGACTGGACCGGGAAGAAGGCCGTGGTGATCGGCTCCAACAACTCCGCGCACGATATCTGCGCGGACCTGTGGGAGCACGGCGCCGACGTCACCATGGTGCAGCGCTCCTCCACCCACATCGCCCGCAGCGAATCGCTGATGGATCTGGCACTGGGGGACCTGTACTCGGAGAAGGCGCTCGCCAACGGCGTCACCACGGAGAAGGCGGACCTGCTGTTCGCGTCGCTGCCCATGCGGATCCTGCCCGAGGCGCAGGTGCCGGTGTACCAGGAGATGGCGAAGCGGGACGCGGAGTTCTACTCCCAGCTGGAAGCCGCCGGGTTCGACCTGGACTTCGGTGTGGACGGCTCCGGCCTGTTCCTGAAGTACCTGCGGCGCGGCTCCGGCTACTACATCGACGTCGGCGCCTCCCAGCTGATCATCGACGGCAGGGTGAAGCTGAAGTCAGGCCAGGTTTCCAAGATCACCGGCAACGCCGTGGTTATGGCGGACGGGACCGAGCTGGAGGCCGACCTCATTGTCTACGCCACCGGCTACGGGTCCATGAACGGGTGGCTGGCGGACCTGGTCTCGCCCGAAATCGCGGACCGCGTGGGCAAATGCTGGGGATACGGCTCAGACACGCCAAAAGACCCTGGCCCATGGGAGGGGGAGCTGCGCAATATGTGGAAACCAACCAACGTCCCCAACCTCTGGATCCACGGCGGCAACCTGCACCAGAGCCGGCACTACTCCTCCTACCTGGCCCTGCAGCTCAAGGCCCGGATGGAGGGGCTGGAGACGCCGGTGTACGAACTGCAGCCCAGCCACCACACCCGCTGAAAGGAACAGCCCATCATGAAGGCAGCCCGATTCCACGCCCGCAAGGACATCCGCATCGAGGACATCCCGGAGCCGGAACTCCGCGCCGGGGCGGTGAAGATCGACGTCGCGTGGTGCGGCATCTGCGGCACCGACCTGCACGAGTACCTCGAAGGGCCCATCTTCTGCCCGGCGCCCGGGCAACCGCACCCGCTCTCCCACGAGGAATCCCCGGTGACCCTGGGCCACGAATTCTCCGGGACTGTCTCCGAGGTGGGGGAAGGGGTGACGGGCCTGGCGAAGGGGGACAACGTCGTCGTCGAACCCTATTTTGTGGACGGGACATGCGACATGTGCCAGGCGGGCAGCTACCACCTGTGCCGGCAGATGGGCTTCATCGGGCTGTCCGGCGGCGGGGGAGGGCTGAGCGAGAAGATCGTGGTGGACGCCCGCTGGGTCCATCCCGTCGGGGATATCCCGCTGGATGAGGCGGCGCTGATCGAGCCGCTGTCCGTGGCGCACCACGCGGTGGCGCGTAGCGGCGTGAAGGCGGGCGACACCGCGCTGGTGGGCGGGTCGGGTCCCATCGGGCTGCTCACCGCTGCGGTTCTCAAAGGTATGGGGGTGACCACGATCATCAGCGAGCTCACCCAGGCGCGCAAGGAAAAGGCCACCTCCAGCGGCGTGGCGGACCACGTCCTGGACCCCAGCAAGGAGGACGTGCCGGCGCGGGTGCGGGAACTCACCGGCGGCACCGGGGCAGACGTGGCTTTCGAATGCGCCGGCGTGAACGCGGTGCTGGACACCATGCTCGACGCCGTCCGGCCCGGCGCCGTGGTGGTCAACGTGTCCATCTGGGGCGCGCCCGCCACCATCGATATGCAGAAGATCGTGCTCAAGGAAATCGACCTGCGCGGCACCATCGCCTACGTCCGCGACCACCCCGCCGTCATCAAGATGGTGCAGGAGGGCAAGGTGGACCTCAAGCCGTTCATCACCGGCCGGATCGCGCTGGAGGACCTGGTGGAGCAGGGCTTCGATACCCTGATCAACCACAAGGACACGGCGGTGAAGGTGCTGGTGCACCCGTGAGGCTGGCGGGCGGACGCCCGGCACGCGTCTCTGATTTTTGAAGCCGGGGTCAAGCACCTCGCCCATGGCCGTGTGAGCACACGTCAGCCTAATATTCCTCGGGCGAGACGCCGGCGGGTTCACACTAGTGGCCAGCGCGATCGGCGATACTCGATTCATGGTTATCAACATCAGGCTCAGCGACCGAACGACGGCGGAGAGCGATGATCCGCTTGGACGTGATTGGTACGGTTATGACCCTGACGCAACACCGGAGCAGCTCTGGGCCAACAATCGGGGTGACTGGTTTCTGAGTGCGAAGAGTATCTCAGATGAGCGTTGGGCCGCGCTCAACTACCAAGGCCGGGTCGTGCTGGTTGCGAAGCTCAAGAACCCGAATCACGAGATTCTGGCAGGTAACACACGGGCGCCAAAGAAGGCTCTCATAGGCCGCGTCCTGCCGGCCGGACATTCCATTCACGATGCCCTGATCGGAACGCAGGTCGATTACGCGCCTGGCAGCAGGAACTCAATTCTGTATGGCCCGGACCCTGAGATGGGCGAGGTAGACGCGGACCTAGCTGAGGCGGGGGATCTAGCCGGTGCTGAAGGGCAAGGGCTACAAATGGACGCCGAGGTCCGCAAGACGATTGAGAACGCTGCGCAGGATCGTTTGATGCGGTACTACCGAGACCTTGGCTGGACGGTTACAGATACCCGACACGATCGTCCCTACGACGCTGAAGCGGTCAGAGGTACTGATCGAGTCTACCTTGAAGCGAAAGGCACCCAGAGCAGAGGGAACTCGGTTATTGTCACGCGCAACGAGGTCGATCACGCCCGCCTGTATCCCGGACTCTGCATGATGGGCGTATGGTCCGGAATGCAAATTGTGGACGACGAAGTGGACCCTGAGGCGGGAGAGTTCAGGATCCTTCCCTTCAATCCGGACGACGGGAAACTACGTCCCCGCGATTTTGATTGGACTATCCCCGGCGACGCGCCATGACGACCACCGGGCACCTCCTTGTCCGTGGACGGATTCCGATTGCCAGGGCGTCGCTCAGTCAAATGGGCTGTTTCCCATGCTTACTTAGCGGTGCAAGATTCTCTGCTGACCCCCAAGCCTATATACGAAATGAGACGAAAACACCTTGATCAGCCGTCCCCAAACCATACAGATCTATCTGCCCCAGGGTGATCCAGCCGGCATCCGAATGGCTGAAATCACTACGCGCACGGTGCGCGTCTTTGACGTCCCACGAACGCTACTGACCGAATTCCTCAAAATGCCGGAGGCCTCCCAAGTCGGTCTCTATTTTCTCTTCGGCGCCTCAGAGGACGCCTCCGAGGTTTGCTACATCGGCCAAACAGGAAACGTCGGCGGCCGGCTGAAGCAGCACACTGCGACTAAGGACTATTGGGAGCGGGCATTGGTCGCCGTCTCATTGACCAATACCTGGACCGACACCCATGTGGGGTACATGGAATGGCAGGCCATCGACAAATCGCTCCGGGCCGATAGGTTCAAGCTAATGAACGGTAACGGCGCATCCAACCGGCACACCCCGGCCCCACTGGAGGCTGATTGTAACGAATACCTGGACACCATCTCCGTGCTCCTAACGACGCTCGGATTTCCCGTGATGGAGCCGCTCCAAAAGCACGAATCGAACCTCGTACCGCTCCAAGCAGCCGTTTCATCTGCGCACTACCTTTCCTTCACCCGTCCAGGATGTGAGGGAAAGGGAACTCTAACCCCGGAGGGGCTGGTGGTGCAGGCCGGATCATACGGCCGTCCCTTGGAATCGAACGGATGTCAGGCTTGGATCGTAAATCTGCGACGAAAGCTTCAGGAGCAGGGAGTTGTTGAAATTACGAGTGACCGGCTGACCTTGTTGAAGGACCATTTGTTCAATAGCCCCACCGCCGCCGGCGTTACTCTGGTGGGTCGATCAATAAACGGCAGGACCTCCTGGAAGAACGCTGCCGGAAAGACGCTGGATGAGCTAGAGCGCATGAACCTCGACGCGACCTAAAAGGGTTAAAGCGACCGTCGTCGTTTCAGCAAAGAAACGCTTGCAGAGGTGTCGCTCATTTGAAGCGTCCCGCTCTGTGGGCGCCGGCAGGTAGCCGCCGCGGTGCCACAGATGGCCGAATGTTGGGACCGCCCGAGGTCAGAAGATTGACCTGCGCGGCACCATCGCCTACGTCCGCGACCCCACGCCGTCATCAAGATGGGTGCAGGAGGGCAAGGTGGACCTCAAGCCGTTCATCACCGGCCGGATCGCGCTGGAGGACCTGGTGGAGCAGGGCTACGACACCCTCATCAACCACAAGGACACGGCGGTGAAGGTCCTGGGGCATCCATAGGGACCGGCGGGCGATTGCCTGGCACGGAAGGACGGACGACGGCGGGACGCAAGTGCCGCCGTCGGGCTTCCCTTTGCGAGCGTTCTACTTGTGGGGAGCTGCCTGGCGGGCGCTGTTGCGCACCACCAGGGTGGGCGGGATGGGCGTGCGGTCCACGTCCCGCCCCTCCATGGCACCGATGAGCACCTCGGTGCTCATCAGCGCCAGCGCGTTGAAGTCCTGCCGCACCGTGGTCAGGGGAGGCAGGAAATAGTCAGACCCCTCAACGTCGTCGAATCCCACGATGCTGACATCGTCCGGAACCCGGATGCCGTTTTCGGTGAAAGCGCGGATCAGCCCCAGCGCAGTGTGGTCACTGGCGGCGAAAATGGCCTGCGGAACCTTCCCCTCCCGTACCAGCCGGAGGCCCGTTTCATAGGCCCACTTGGGGCTCCAGTCACCTTCGATGCACAGCCCCGGCTCCAGCCCCGCATCCCGCAGTGCCGCTTCCCAGCCACGCTTGCGGACCCGTCCATCGAACCAGTCCATGGAACCGGCAATATGGGCGATGTCCGTATGGCCCAGGTCTATCAGGTGCTGCGTGGCAAGCCTCGCTCCGAGTTCCTGGTTTTCCGAGTAGGTGAAGACATTGGGGGTCGAGGAGGCTCCGGCGGCGATCATCTCCACCGGTACACGGCACGTGGCGTTCCAGACGGCTGCCGCCATATCCACAACCGGCGCGATGACGATGATCCCTCCCACGCCGCTGTCGTCCAGGCTGTCGAGGGCGTCCTGGACAGACTCTTCGTAGGGCTTCTCAACGCTGATGACCGTTGTGGCGAAGCCCTTCTTTCGCGCAACGTTTTCAAGCGCCAGCAGCGTTCCCACCGGGCCGAACCGCGGCGAGCCGTCGGAGAGTATGCCGATGGACGTCGAGCGGTTGGTAACCAGTGCGGTGGCCGCCCGGTTCCGCCGGTAGCCGATGTCCTTGATGATCTGGAGAACGCGTTCGCGGGTTGAGGCGCTGACGTCCGGCGCGTCGTTCAGGACCCGCGAGACAGTGCCAAAGGAGACGCCCGCCATCTGCGCCACATCGTTGATGGTGGGTTTCCTGCGCGACGGCGCTGCCGGAGGCCCGTCATTGCCCTCCCGGCGGACTGCCATGCCTGCCATGCCTCTCCTTGTCCTGCGCTGTGCGAGCTGAGCCTGGGACAGCTGTGAGCCCGCTTAAGCTTACGTCCCTGCCCCCGCAACAGCCTGCCATGTGATCGTTGACACGCGCTCCGTTAGCGTTTACGCTAATTACCGTAAACGTTCACGGAAGCTTCGTAAACGTTCACGAGGCAAACTTGGACTAGAGAGTGAGCGGTATGAGCGACACAATCGCGGCCGCTCTTTCACTCAATCCAGGGATCAGCTTCCGGAACGTCGATGAAGCCCAGTGGGCTCATTTTGAGGTACTGCTTACGGGCGCAGCACGTGATGATCTCGCAGCAGCTGTCCGCACTTTTGTCCCCGCCGGTTCCTCGGCAGTTATCGGCGTATTCGATGACAACACCCTGTGGGCAAGCCTGGTTGTCTCCCTCGACCAATCCGGCACGCCTGTGTCACTGACGACCATCCAGGGGTCAGTGGTCCAGGCCGCCGGCGGCATGGCAAAGGTGGCAGGGGAGGCGGTGCGGTGGGTGCAAACCCACCACGGGCCGTGTTCATTGGGCTTTTTCGTAGACAAGGTCCACGCGGAAGCCTTCGTGAAGGCTGCCGACAAGGCGGCCGCTGTCCGCACAGCCGCAGCCGCAGGCTGCCTTGTCCTGTCGCCGGTTCCCCCTGCCCTCGCCATAGCGCTGGCCTGATTCAAACACCACACCACCCATTCCATACAAGCACTGGAGAACAATGATGATCCGCAGGCTTCCCCTGGTGGCCTTGGCCGCAGCTCTGTCCCTTTCCGTCGCATCCTGCAGCAGTTCAGCAGCGGGCACCTCCAATGCCCCTGATGCCGGCGTTTCCGAGAAGGCCCAGCAGGCCCTAGACAAGATCAAGGGACAGGTCATGAGCAAGGGTCCCAACGGCGAAACTCCGTCCCCGGCCTCCGCTGCGGACCTGACGCCCGAAGAGATTGGAAAAATCAAGGCACTCAATGCCAAAGCCGCCATCGTGATGCACTACGGCGGCAACGACTGGGCCAACGCCCAGACCAACGGCCTCAAGAGCGAGTTCGAAAAGCTCGGCATCCAGGTGATAGCGACAACGGACGCCAACTTCAAGCCGGACAAGCAGGTCTCGGACATCGAGACCGTCATGACACAGAACCCGAACATCATTGTGTCCATCCCCACCGACCCCGTGGCCACCTCCTCGGCCTACAAGAAGGCCGCTGCCGCCGGAACCAAGCTCGTCTTCATGGACAACATCCCCCAGGGACTGACCGCCGGCAAGGACTACGTTTCGGTCGTTTCCGCCGACAACTACGGAAACGGCGTCGTCTCCGCACACCAGATGGCCAAAGCAATCGGCGGCAAGGGCAAGATCGGGCTTGTTTTCCACCAGGCTGACTTCTTTGTGACCAAGCAGCGTTACCAGGGCTTCAAGGAAACGATCACCAAGGAATACCCCGGGATCCAGATCGTCGAAGAGAAGGGGATCGCCGGTCCGGACTTCGCCGGTGATGCGCAGGCAGCCGCCAACGCCATGCTGAGCAAGTACGCCGACCTCTCCGGCATCTGGGCGGTATGGGATGTCCCGGCCGAAGGTGTCATGGCTGCCGCCCGCGCCGCGGGCCGGCCGGACTTGAAGATCGCCACCGAGGACCTCGGCAAGAACGTCGCCATCGCGCTGGCCAAAGACCAGCTCGTCGTCGGGCTCGGCGCCCAGGTTCCCTTCGACCAGGGTGTCACTGAGGCCCGGCTGGCCGCAGGAGCCCTCATCGGCAAGCAGGCACCGGCCTACGTGGCGCTGAGCGCACTGCCCGTGGACCACTCCAACGTCCTGGAAGCCTGGAAGCAGGTCTACCACGAGGACGCCCCCAAGGACATCCAAGAGTCCTACAAGAAGTAGCCAGAGCCGACCGTGCGGGGGCCGCAATGCCCCCGCACGGTCCCGAAAGGGCAACAATGAACACCGCAGACAATGCCGTCGAAATGCGTTCGATCTCCAAAGGCTTCAATGGCGTCTCCGTGCTGAAGGACGTCAGCTTCGACGTCCGGAAGGGCGAAGTCCACGCCTTGGCAGGCGGTAACGGCGCCGGAAAATCCACGCTCATGAAGATCCTCCAGGGCGTTTACCAGATGGACGCGGGCGAGATCCTCATCGGCGGGAAACCCACCGTCATCAACTCGATCCAGGAAGCCAAGGCAGCCGGCATCGGCATGGTCTTCCAGGAATTCAGCCTGGTACCCAGCCTGACCGTGGCCCAGAACATTTTCCTTGCCGCCGAGCCACTCGGTGCGGGCGGGTTCATTGACGACAGGGCCTCGGTCCGGCGGGCCAAGGAAATCTTCGCCGACATGGAGGTCGATGTAGACCCCCAGGCTGAGGTCTCCCGGCTGGGTACCGCGTACTGGCAGCTGACCGAGATCGCCAAGGCACTCTCGCAGAATGCGCAGGTGCTGATCATGGATGAGCCCACCGCCAGCCTTGCCCGGCACGAGTCCGAAGCGCTCTTCGAACTGATTGACCGGCTCAAGCAGCGCGGGATTTCCATCATCTATATCTCCCACCGGATGGACGAGGTCTACCGGCTCGCGGACCGGATCACCATTCTCCGTGACGGCCGCCGGCTCCTGACCGAACCCTTAAGCGCGGTGACGCCCGAACAGATCGTCGAAGGCATCGTTGGCAAGAAAATCGAAGGCCAACTTGCCTACCGCGAGCGGGCGGACGTGGCCCATGGGGGAGCACCCCTGCTGGAGGTCCGAGGCCTGAACGTCGGGCGGCGGGTGAAGGACATCTCCTTCACGCTTCGGCCCGGCGAGATCCTTGGGCTGGCAGGGCTCATGGGAAGCGGGCGCACCGAACTTGCGCGCGCCCTGTTCGGCATCGACCGGCGTCACAGCGGTGAAATCCTCATCAGGGGGATAAAGAGCACCCTAGCCTCACCGCAGCAGGCCATCGACGCCGGCATTGCCCTCATCCCCGAGGACCGGCGGGCGCAGGGCCTGGTCCTGGACCACTCGGTCCGCGACAACCTTTTGCTGCCGCTGCTGGGCCAGATTCAGCGGGGACCACTGCTGGACGGTGCCAAGGGCAAGGAGTTGTCCTCGTCCCTGATCAAGAAGTTCGCGGTCAAGGTGGCCCACCCCCACCGTCCTGTGCGGCTGCTCTCCGGTGGCAACCAGCAAAAAGTGGTCATCGCTAAGTGGCTGGGCACCAACCCGGACATCCTCATCCTCGATGAACCGACAGCCGGCGTCGACATCGGCACCAAAAGCGAAATCCTGGACATGATCCGCGAACTCGCCAGTGCCGGCAAAGCCGTCATCGTCATCTCGTCCGAGTACCCCGAACTACTCGCGGTCAGTGACCGCGTCCTCGTCCTCAAGGACGGCTCCGTCATCCGTGACATCCCCCGCAGCGAGATCGCTGACGAGGAATATCTTCAACTTGCAGTCCAGGGAGTCTGACCAGTGAGCAACGCAAACACCATCACCCCGCGCGAGGCCGCGGTACCCCGCAATTTCGGGTCCATGCTGAAAGAGCTGGACTGGCGCCGCTACGTGATCTACATCGGCTTCGTCGTCGTCTTTATCTTCTTCGCCGTCCTGCTGCGGGACCAGGGCTTCCTGTCCCCGCAGAACCTCCTCAACATCTTCCGGCAGACGGCCACCATCACGGTCATCGCCGTCGGAATGACGTACGTCATCTCGTGCGCGGAAATCGACCTGAGCGTGGGCTCCGTGGCAGGCCTTTCCAGCGTCTGCACGGCCATGGCCCTGGCACAATGGGGCCTGGTCCCCGGCATCCTCGCGGGCCTCGCCGTCGGACTCGTGGTGGGCTCCGTCAACGGTGCGCTGGTCAGTCTCCTCGGGATCCCCTCCTTCCTGGTGACACTGGGCATGCTGGGCATCGCCGTCGGTGTGGCGCAATGGATCACAGCCTCGGCCCCGCAGCCGATCCTGGACGACACCTTCAACACGCTGTTCGGGTCCGGAGACTTTGGCCCGGTGCCCGGCCTGGTGGTCTGGAGCGCAATCTTCGTCGCCATCGGCGCCGTCGTCCTGAACCGCACCAGGTTCGGCCGCCAGGTCCTCGCAACGGGTGGTAACCGCAACGCTGCCGAGTTCACCGGCATCAACACCAAGCGCATCAAATTCCAGGTGCTCCTCATCTCGGGCATGGTGGCCAGCGTTGCCGGCATGCTGTACGCCGGCCGCCTCCAGTCCGGCCGGTTCCAGTGGGGATCGGGCGATGAGCTCTCCGCGATCGCCGCCGTCATCCTGGGCGGTACCAGCCTCTTCGGCGGATTCGGCTCCATCATCGGAACGCTCTTTGGCGCCCTTCTGATCGGCCTGATCAACAACGGACTGATCCTGGCCGGCCTGGACAGCAGCCAGCAGCAGGTGGTCCGCGGCGCAATCATCATCCTGGCCGTCGCCCTGGCCCGGAAGAAGTAGCACCCGTGGCTTCCCAACTACGCGCCGGAATTATCGGAACAGGCTTCATGGGTTCCGTCCACGCCCACGCTGTACGTGCAGCCGGCGGTGACGTCATTGCAGTCGCCGGACGCACCCAGGCTTCTGCCGAAGCCGCGGCATCCGCGCTCGGTGCCCGCTTCGCAGCCGAATCCCCGGAAGCGCTGATCGCACGAGCAGACGTGGATGTCATCCACATCTGCACCCCGAACGCCACCCACGCCGACCTGGCACGCAAGGGCATTGCGGCAGGAAAAGCAGTGATCTGCGAAAAACCCCTGGCCACCAGCGTGGATGATGCCCTGGAACTGACGGATCTCGCCGATCGGGCAGGGGTCGTCACCGGGGTGCCTTTCGTGTACCGGTTCTATCCCGCCGTCCGCGAGGCCCGCGACCGCATCGGACGCGGCGACGCGGGCAACCTGTGGCTCCTGCACGGCTCGTACCTGCAGGATTGGCTGGCCGGCGCAGAATCCACCAACTGGCGGGTGGATTCGACCATCGGAGGAGCCTCCCGGGCCTTCGGTGACATCGGCGTCCACTGGTGCGACCTCATGGAATTCACCACCGGGCACAGAATCACCAGGCTCGTGGCGAGGACCAGCCGCGCATACGACCAACGGGAAACCGGCGGGCAGTTGTCCTCCGTGGCTACCGAGGACGGCGCCACGCTCCTGTTCGAGACGGACAAGGGCGCCACAGGGTCCCTGGTGGTCAGCCAGGTCAGTCCCGGCAGGAAGAACCGCCTCTGGTTCTCTTTCGACGGAACCGAAGCATCATTCAGCTTCAACCAGGAACAGCCGGACACCCTGCACGTGGGCCGCATCGACTCACGCTCCGAAATCCCTGTCGGCCCGCAAACACTCACCACCCCGGGCGGCCGGCGGTACGCCAAACTTCCCCCGGGCCACCCGCAGGGATACCAGGACAGCTTCAACGCCTTCGTCGCAGACGTCTACGCGGCTGTCCACGGTCAGGAACCCGCTGGCTTGCCCACCTTCCGCGACGGACTACGCGCAGCACTCCTTACCGAGGCGGTCGTAGCCTCGGCTGCCCAGCAGCGGTGGGTCGACGTTCCCCACACAGACAACCTCATCGGATCACTCAGATCTTCCCCGGCAGCTGAAAGGCAGAAGCAATGAAACTCGGTTACTGTTCCATCACCTGGGGCGGCGTGGTCGGCCATCCGCAAGGCGTGACGAGCGTGAAGGACCTCTTCTACATGACCCATGGGTCCATGCGGGACGCCGTCCAGGACATCGCATCCGTCGGATACCAGGGCGTCGAGATGTTCGACGGCAACCTGGCCGAATACGCCGACAAGCCCGAAGAGCTCAAGGAAATCCTGGGTACTGCCGGAGTCGAACTAACAAGCGTCTATACCGGGGCGAACTTCATTTACGCCGACATACTTCCCGACGAGCTGCACCGGATCCGGCGTGCCGCCGAGCTGGCTGCCAACTTCGGAGCGGAACGGCTCGTCGTAGGAGGCGGGGCACGCCGCGCGGCCGGCACCACCGACGAAGACTACCGCCGGCTCGGCGACGCGCTGGACCAGGTAACGGACATCGCCGAAAGCTTCGGGCTGTCGGCAAGCTACCACCCGCACCTGAGCACCATCGTCGAGAGCCCGGACGAGCTGGAGAGGCTGATGCCGCTCACCCGGATCGGCTTCTGCCCGGACACGGCCCATCTTGCTGCCGGCGGGGCCGACCCAGCCGCCATCATCCGCAAATACCCGGACCGTATCCGGCACGTCCACCTCAAAGACTTCCAGCAGGACCCCTTCAACTTCCTCCCCCTGGGGCAGGGCGAGCTGGACTTCCCGGACATCATCGCCGCAATCCGGGAAAGCGGGTATGACAGCTGGCTCATGGTTGAGCTCGACAACTACGACGGCGACCCCCGGGAAGCAGCAGTCCTCAGCAAGAAGTACCTCGACAAGCTCCTCACTCACTAATTCTCAACCGCAGGGGACTGCCACAGCCGGCAGCTGCCCCGCCCTCCGGAAGGAACAAGATTCACATGCAGCACCTCAACGTCGGCCTCATCGGAGGCGGCTTCATGGGCAAGGCCCATTCGCTCGCTTACGCCGCCATGCCCATGTTCTTCTGGCCTGCACCGGCACTGCCCGTCCGCAAAGTCATTGCGGAAGCCAACCCGGATCTCGCAGCGGAGGCGGCCCGCCGCTTCGGGTTCGAGAACTCCACCTCGGACTGGCGCAGCATCATCGACGATCCGGACATCCACGTGGTGGACATTGCAACGCCCAACCACCTCCACGCCGAGATTGCCATTGCCGCGGCCGAAGCCGGCAAGCACATCATCTGCGAAAAGCCCCTGGCCCGTACGGGCGAAGAATCCAAGGCCATGTACGACGCGGTCAAGGACAAGAACATCGTCCACATGGTTGCCTTCAACTACCGCCGCACACCCGCCGTAGCGCTGGCGAAGAAATACATCGAAGAAGGCGCAATCGGGCAAGTCCTCAACTTCCGTGGGACCTACCTGCAGGACTGGAGCGCCGACCCCAACTCCCCGCTGTCCTGGCGCTTCCAGAAATCCATCGCAGGTTCCGGCGCCCTCGGCGACATCGCAACGCACGTCATTGACATGGCGCGCTACCTGGTCGGCGAATTCAGCGCCGTCAATGCCCTCCTGTCCACCTGGATCCCCGAGCGGCCGCTGCAAACCGGCGGCGCCGACGCGCTGGGCACCGTCCGCGGCGGAGAAGGCCCGCGCGGCCCGGTTGATGTGGACGACGAGGTCATGACCATGATCCGCTTCGCCAACGGCGCTGTGGGTTCGGTGGAAGCTACACGCAATGCCCACGGACGGAACAACTACATCACCTTCGAAATCCACGGGACCGAAGGAAGCATCGTGTTCAACTACGAGCGGCGGGATGAACTGCAGGTCTGCTTCGCATCCGACCCGGGTGACCGGCGGGGATTCCGCACCGTCTACACCGGGCCCGCACACCCCTACGGCGAAGGACTCTGGCCCATCCCTGCCCTCGGCATTGGATACGGCGAAACGAAGATCATCGAGGCGCACGACTTCTTCAAGGCCATTGCGGAAGGCGGCAGCGTCAGCCCGAGCTTCGCCGACGGCTACCAGGTGGCCCTCATCGATGACGCAATCGTCGAGTCTGCTGCAAAAGAAGCGTGGGTCGAGGTTCCGCAGATCGACGCATGACCCAACGGGAGGGGCGGCGGCCATGCCGCCCCTCCTGCCGGCACAGGAGCACCCCAGGAGGTAAAAATTGGGACAGACAACGGTCAGCCAAGTAGAAGCGCAAGCCTGGCTAATGCCAGTGTTCACCGCAAAAGCAGGGCACGAAGCCGCGCTTCATGAAGCACTCCTGGGGCTTCAGTCCGCGAGCCGAAAAGACGCCGGATGCCTGGAATACACCGTCTTCTCCGATGATCAAAGGCCAGGTACCTTCATCCTTTTTGAAGGATGGGCCCGCCGCGACGACCTCGCAGCCCACAACGAAGAAGACCATGTAAAGGAATTCGTGAAAGGGGTGCAGTCACTGCTGGCCGAACCGTTCTCCGTAACCGCCATCACCCCGCTTACCTGGCACTAAACGGCCCTCCAAACGCAGGGAAACAGGTAGTTGCAGCCCAAAAGACAGGTACCGGCCAACGGTGACCGTGGGGTTGCCCGGTCTATAGACTCCGGCTTGAGCAGGTGATCTTCGTCAGGGTTGCACGAACGCCCCAGGACAGGATTTGCTCTCGAAACGGGGGAAGCGTGATGCAGCTACTGAGTACGGGGTCCGGGCGATACCAGGGTTCACCTTCATCCGCTGCCCGCCTTCGCGGCCGGAGTGTGGCACTCATCGGGACGATCCTGGCGGCCCTCATGCTGGCGGGCAGTATCCCGGCAACCGCTGCGGCCACGGTGACCTCCACCATTCCGGTCGGCTCAAGCCCCAGGGACGCCGCGTTCACCCCGGACGGATCGAAAGCCTACGTCACCAACTGGGAAGCCGGCACGGTGTCGGTCATTGATGTCGCGTCGGGCACGGTGGCTTCCACGATCCCGGTCGGGCCGTCTCCGCTGGGTGTTGCGGTGGCCCCGGACGGGTCGATTGTTTACGTCACCAGCGGGGATTCCGACATGGTGTCGGTCATCGATGTCGCGTCGGGCACGGTGGCTTCCGCGATCCCGGTCGGGGCGGCTCCGTTCGCCGTTGCGTTTGCCCCCGACGGGGCGACGGCCTATGTCACCAGCGGCGGCAGCGGTTCAGGCACGGTGTCGGTCATCGATGTGGCCTCGGGCACGGTGGCTTCCACGATCCCGGTGGGGCCGCTTCCGAATGCCGTCGCGTTCGCCCCGGACGGGTCCAAGGCCTACGTCACCAACGGGCAGGACTCCAACATGGTGTCGGTCATTGATGTCGCCTCGGGCACGTGGACCTCCACGATCCCGGTCGGGTCATCTCCCACGGGCGTGGCGTTCACCCCGGACGGGTCAAAAGCCTACGTCGCCAACAACGAGGGCGACTCCGTATCGGTCATCGACGTTGCGTCGGCCGCGGTGACCTCCACCATCCCGGTCGGGTTTGCCCCGGACAGCGTTGCCATTGCCCCGGACGGGTCGGCGGCCTACGTCACCAACTCCGCGGCCGACACGGTGTCGGTCATCGACGTCGCGTCCGGCGCGGTGACCTCCAGCATCACGGTCGGGACGCATCCGACCGGTGTTGCGGTCTCCCCGGACGGGTCGGCCGCCTACGTCGTCAACACCTCGTCCAACACGGTGTCGGTCATCACCGTGGACGCAGCACCCCTGGTGTTCACCGCGGCCACACCGCCCACCAAGGCGAACACGCGGAGCGCCTACAGCTACACGTTCGCCGCCACGGGTGCCCCGGCCCCGACGTTCCATGTGTCCTCCGGTGCACTGCCTGCAGGCCTGGGCCTGGACGCCGCCACGGGTGTCCTGTCCGGAACCCCGGCCAAGGCCGGCAAGTTCACGTTCAGGGTCACGGCCGCCAACGGGGTCAGCCCCCATGCGGTCACGGACCGCATCACAATCACCGTGACCAAGGCGAAGGCCCGCTGAGCGGACACGCCACGGTCGGTCGAAAAGACGCCTAAGGCTTTGCGGGCGGACGCCCGTTATGGAAGGAAGGAAGGACGACGGCGGGACGCAAGTGCCGCCGTCGTTCCTCCTGCCCTGCCTGCTGGCCACAGCCCGGGTGGCCGGGAAAATATCAAGGGGCTTTCCCCCTATCCAGCCGGGCCATGCGCGCGGAAGATAAGCCCATGAAAAAGCTTGTGCTGGCGAGCTTCGCCGCCCTTCTCCTGGTTATTGGCTCCTTTCTGGGCGGTGTGGTCCCCGGCAATGCCGCGGCCGACCCTGCCATCACTGGAGGGCAGATCCTGGTCAAGTTCCGCGACAATGCCGCCGCCGCGGGCGCCCTTAGATCGCACGGGCTGACCGACGGGCCCGACGTCGGCAGCACCGGCGCGCACCTGATCACCGTGCCGGCAGGGAAGGAGCTGCAGCTGGTCGAAGCGCTGGGCCGGAACCCCGCCGTGGAGTACGCCGAACCGGACTATGTGGTCACTCCGGCTTCGGACGACACCTACTTCCCCAGCCAGTACGCGCTGCAGAACACAGGCCAGTCGTTCACGAATACCGCCGGTACGGTGACCGTTCCCGCGGGCAAACCTGACGCCGACGTGGACGCCGTCGAGGCCTGGACCGTCACCACCGGCACCGGGATCCGGGTGGCTGTCCTCGACTCCGGCGTCGCGATGGACAACCCCGACATCAACCCGAAGGTCGTGGCGCGGACCAACTTCACCACGTCCAGGAGCAACGACGACAACTACGGCCATGGAACCCACGTCGCCGGAATCGTTGCCGCCACCGCCAACAACGGCATGGGTGTGGCCGGCGTGTGCCCGGGATGCAGCATCCTGGCCGGGAAAATCCTCAGCGACACGGGGATGGGATCAAGCTCAGGCCTGGCGAACGGCATCAACTGGGCCGTCAAGAACGGCGCGAAGGTCATCAACATGAGCCTGGCGGTCGGCGCGTCAACCACCCTGGAAACTGCGGTCAATAATGCCTGGAACGCGGGTGTGGTGCTGGTTGCTGCGGCCGGCAACGGTGGGAACACCTCCATGAATTACCCGGCCGCGTACGCCAATGTCATTGCCGTGGGCGCAACCGACAACAACGACACGAAGGCGACATTCTCCACCTATGGCACGTGGGTGGACGTGGCGGCGCCGGGGGTCAGCGTTTACTCCACCTTCCCCAACCACCGGTTTACCCTCGCCAGGGAGTACAACCGTTCCCAGGGGTATGACATCGGCAGCGGCACCTCGATGTCCTCGCCTGTTGTCGCCGCGGTGGCCGCGCTCGCCCGCAGTGCCAACCCCGGCGGCACCACCTCGGACATCCGCGCCAAGGTCGAATCCACCACCGACGCGGTTGGCGACATCGGGAAGGACTGGGCCCATGGCCGGGTTAACGCCTGCAGAGCGGTCGGGGCGCTAGGTTGTTGACCCTTCCGGCGGCGTGGAGCCCGTTGTAGGGTCGTGGCGTGATCGTCCCCGATATTTCCCAGAACGCCGTGGCGGTGGCGGATCACTACGACGAGCTCGATCCCATCTATCGCCGGGTGTGGGGGGAGCATGTCCATCACGGCCTCTGGGTGACCGGCCATGAGACACCCGGCGAGGCCGTCGAGGCGCTGGTTGATACAGTTGGCGACCGGCTGGGGCTTCTGCCCGGGCAGGCGTGCATCGACATCGGCTGCGGTTACGGCTCCACAGCGAGGCGGCTCGCAGTGACACGAGGTGTCCGGGTCACCGGCTTCACGCTGTCCGCTGAGCAGGCCCGCTACGCCGCTGCGCATCCCGTACCGGACGTGGACATCCAGGTCCGCGACTGGCTCGCCAACGGGCTTGCTGACGCTTCGGCCGACGCGGCCTGGGCAATCGAGTCGAGCGAGCACATGGTCGATAAACCCAGGTTCTTCGCCGAGGCACACCGCGTGCTGTCACCCGGCGGCCGCTTCGTCATCTGCGCGTGGCTCGCCGAGACCGATGCCAGCGGGTGGAAGGTCCGCCACCTGCTGGAGCAGATCTGCCGCGAAGGGCGCCTGCCGTCGATGGGCACGCGCGAGGAGTACGAGGCGATGGCAAGGGCGGCGGGCTTTACGGTCACCGGCTATGAGGATGTCAGCAGCCGCGTCGCCCGGACCTGGCCGATCTGCGCCGGCCGGCTCGTGAAGTTGCTGCTCACCGACCGCGAAACGCGGCGTCTCGCCCTGAGCGCACGAAACCGCAACTCGTTTCTGGGCATTCCCCGCCTGATCCTGGCCTACCGCACCGGTGCGATGCGATATGGCATATTCACGCTCGCCAAGGCTGCGGAGAGCGGGCCGTAGCCCGCACGCCAACTGCCTCAGGGCAGCGGCTGCCGTTCGCCCACGCTGACGGAGGACGACGGCGGCAGGTACTCACGCCGTCGTCGTTCCATCCGCCGCTGCTGGCCCGGAGACGGAATATGCGCACGCTTGGCCCGGTTGCACCTGGCGCAGGCTGCCACGAAGTTCTGCAGACTGGTGGAACCGCCCTTGGACCACGGGTAAAAGTGGTCGCCGTGCTCGGCCGGGCGGCCGCAGCGACGCCCAAACCCGGCTTCCAGCTCGCATAGCCCGCCAGCGCGGGCCATCCCTTCGCGGCGCTGCTGGCGGGTGAAGCGCCGCACGGGATCCCGGCGTCGTAGGTCCCGGCTGGTGATGATGGCGGCCGCAATGCCAAGAACGACGGCGGCCACGCCGGGGACAGTGACTGCGGCGACGACGCCGTCGAACAGGCTGCGCAACACCCCGGCGGCGGAGGACGCTCCCGCTCCCGCAGCCGGAGCTGCCTTCGACATGAGCGCTGACATCACCGCGACAGCGAGCCATACCATCACCGCTGAATACGCCAGGCGAAGCCCCTGCCGGGTCCAATAGATGCGGCTGAGTTCCGGCATAGATCCCCCCTGTTTTGTTCGCCGGAAGCCCCCGATCCCGGTCGTCCAGGAAATCGTATAGGCCGGGTGGGAGCGGATGTCCCAGGTTTTACCGAGTTTTTGCTGAACTTCCCCGATCAGGGGCAGCCGCCGTCGGAAGAAGTAACCGTCTGTAAGGATGGACCCATGAATGAGAGCAGCATCCTCCAGCACCAGGAATCTGTCACCGTCAAGGCATCAGCCGAGACCCTCTACGACCTGGTTTCCGACATCACCCGCACGGGCGAGTGGAGCCCGGTCTGCACGTCGTGCTGGTGGGACGACCAGGAAAGCGCGGGCCAACCCGGCGCCTGGTTCACCGGGCATAACGAGCTCCCGAACCGGACCTGGGAGACCCGCTCGCAGGTGGTGGCTGCCGAACGCGGCCGCGAGTTCGCCTGGGTGGTGGGCGGCAGGTTCGTCCGCTGGGGCTTCACCCTCACCCCGGCAGCAGACGGAACCGTCCTGAGCGAGTCGTGGGAATTCCTGCCGGAGGGAATAGCCATGTTCAAGGAGAAGTACGGTGAGGTGGCTGACGCCCAGATCGCCGACCGCACCCAGCAGGCCATGGACGGCATTCCGACAACGCTCGCGGCTATCAAGCGGATTGCGGAGTCCATCGAGTCACACGAGGAAGTCAGGTCCTAGGACCGGATTTGCAGGCCTCATGGCCGGACGGGCGCGGCCGCCTCTTTCCCGAGCACCGTTGTCCAGGGGCGGGCGGTCCAGGACGTCACGACGCCAGCTTTGACGTAGGGATCGGCGGCTGCAAAGGCCTTTGCCGCCTCGAGTGCGTTCTCGCCGGTGAAGATCAGCAACCCGGTGAAGGGTCCGTCACCAACGGCCCCGCCCAGCAGAAGCTCGCCGCGTTCCACTGCTTCCCAGCCCGCCTTGAGGTGGTCTGAACGGTATTGTTCGCGGGTCTGAAGGTAGTTGTCCTCGTAGGTGTATTCGAGCACGGCGTGCATGTGGTTCCGTCCATTTCGTTGAGTGGTTTCGCTCGTTGTAGAAGTAGCGTACCCATGGCTGGCGCTGTTCAGGGCTCCGAATGGACCCCGGGCTGTTCGTGGATGCCGCACCAGCCGGCGATGAACAGGGCGATGCTCTTGGTGATCCGGCGAATGGATTCGACCGAGACCCGCTCGTCGAACCCGTGGATCGACTCTGAAACGGGGCCGTAGACCAGCGCCGGCGTATCGGCATAGAGCGTGAAGACCCGGCCGTCGAGGTAGCCCGGCGTGGTGAAGCTTTTCAGTTCACTGCCGTACACCTGCTCATGGGTGCGCTCCAGCATGGCCTCCGCTGCACTCCCGGGCTCCAGCACATAGCCCTCGGAGAAGAAACCTGTCTTCACGCCCACCGCATTGATCGGAGCAGGCCCACCGCCCAGGGAGGCAAGGCAGTCCTGAAGTTCAGCCCATGCCTGCTCCGCGGGGATGCCGGGATATATTGCCGCGCGCACGTCGAACTCGCACCAGGCCGGGACGCTGGAGGGCCAGTCCCCGCCCTGGATGCCGCCGAAGTTGAAGTTGATGGGGTGCTCCAGGTCTTCGAAGTAGCGGTGCTGTCCGCGGTCCGCATTCCACTTCTCTTCGACCTCCCGCAGCGCAGAGATTGCCGTATACGCTGCGTCGATGGCGTTGAAGCCGGTGCCCATCTCACGGGGATGGGTCGGATTCCCGGTGACCCTGACCCTGAACCAGAGCACGCCGACGTTGGCGCGCACCAGCATGTCTTCTTCTGGTTCGGGGATGATGACGGCGTCGGCACGATAGCCGCGCATCAGGGCGGACAGGGAGCCGTTGCCTGTGCATTCCTCCTCGACGACGGACTGGAAGTGAATGCGGCCGGCGGGCTCGAACCCCGCCGCGCGGACGGCGTCGAAGGCGAAGAGGTTGGCTGCGAGACCTGCTTTCATGTCTCCGGCGCCGCGGCCATACATCCATCCGTCGATGATGGGGGCGTCCCAAGGGTAGCGGGACCAGGACTCGGACGGACCCTCGGGGACGACGTCGATGTGGCCGTTAAGGATAAGGGATCGGCCCTGCTCGGAGGCTGGACGGTACGTGCCCACCACGTTAGTCATGCCCGCATAGGAAACCGTTGTGGGCCCGTAGCCCTCATGGGCGGACAGGTCATCGGCGTCCAGCTCCCACCGGTCCATCTCCAGGCCACGGCCTGCCATGGCCGCATGCATCAGGTCCTGGGCGCTGCCCTCCCGGGTGCGCAGCGACGGGTGCTTGACCAGGTCCTGGGTGAAGGTCAGCTGGGCATCGAAGGCGGCGTCGACGGCCTCCAGGATGCGGAGTGTTTGGTCGTCACTGAGCAATTTTGTCTCCTAACGAAACGGGGAGCCGTCCGGTGGACGGCTCCCCGTTCTGGTGGTTGAGCATTCGAAAGAGAGTAAAGCTTGGGCTACTGTCTGCGGCCGGCCCTAGCTGCCGGCGACAAGCTTCTTGTCCTGGACCCGCAGGCGCTCGCCGAAGAACCCGCCGACGGCGGTGAGCAGGGAGATGATCGCCAGGATCAGGGCCGCACCCCACGACTGGTTACCGGAGACGCCCAGCATGGCCGTGGCCAGCAAGGGCATGAATCCACTGGTGGCACCTGCGATGTTATAGCCCAGGGCCACACCGGAGTAGCGCAGCTTCGGCGGGAACAGCTCGGTCAGCAGGGCACCATTGACGGCGTACGCCACCGCTATAAGCATGATCCCGACGGTGATTGCCAGCGTAATCAGCAGTGGGGATTTCGTGTCAATCATGGCGAAGAGGGGGAAAGCGGCGACGGCGCTGACGATACCGCCCCACATGGTGACCTTGCCCGGCCCGATCTTCTCTGCGAGCCGGCCCATGAGGAACGTGACTCCGATCTGGGCCACGGCGGCAACCAGTGTTGCGTTGACCATGACGTTCCGGTCCACCTTCAGGGTGTTGGAACCGTAGCTCACCGCGAAGGTGGTGATCATGTAGAAGCCACCCACGCCGAGGAGGGCCGCGAGTACGGCCACGAGCAAGCGGCCGGAGGCGTGGCGGAAGACCTCGAACGCCGGAACCTTGGACGTTTCACCCTGGGCGAGCAGATCCTTGAAGATGGGGGATTCTTCCACCTTGAGGCGGATCCAGAGCGCGATGCCGAGCATGGGGAAAGCCAGCAGGAATGGAATCCGCCAGCCCCAGGCGTCAAAAGCTTCCGACGGGAATAGGAGGACGAGCGAGAAGGCGCCCGAGGCCAGCAGCGTAGCCACCGGCGAACCGACCTGTACCAAGGCGGCGTACCGGCCCCGCTTTTCAACGGGGGCATGCTCGACGGCCATGGTTACCGCACCGCCCCATTCACCGCCGACAGCCAGGCCCTGGACCAGCCGCAAGACGGCGAGCAGGATGGGCGCCGCCAGGCCGATGCTGCCGAAATCGGGCAACAGGCCGATGAAGGCCGTGGCCGCGCCGATCATGACGATGGTCATCAGCAGCGCGGGCCGGCGTCCGTAACGGTCGCCGATGTAGCCAAATATCATGGCCCCGATCGGACGGGCTGCGAAGCCGACGCCGAACGTGGCAAAGGAGGCCAGCAGCGCCGCGGTGGGGTCCATATTGGTGAAGAACAGCCGGTTGAAGACCAGCGCCGCAGCCGTGCCGAAGAGGTAGTAGTCGTACCACTCCAGCGCGGTCCCGACGAAGGCGGCACGGGCAATCTTTCCTGCGTCCTTGCCGGAGATCACCGGAGGAGCACCTGCGGCGGGGGAAAGTGAATTTGAGGTGGTCACTGCGTGGGCCCTTTCGAGCGGGGTTGAGTTCTTGCATCTCGGGTCCCGCGGCGGGCGAAGGGCGATGGCCTGCACTGCTGCGGTGATTATTCGAGAGTAGGTGAGTGATAACGCCCTAAACAATGATAATTCCCACCCACTTTCGGCCCCTTTCTTAGGCATTTTCACAAACTAGTCGGTGAACTCGCTGTAGCGGCTGAGGGCGATGAGTGCCCGCGCGGCCTCGCCCGGCACTGTGAGGTCAAGGCCGATCGCCTCGTGAAGGCTGTGGAGGCGGTTCACTACGGTGTTGCGGTGGCAGAACAGCTCCTCCGACGTTTCTTTGATGGATCCGGTCCGCCCATAGCTGCGTGCCACCTCCAGCAGGCGTTGCCGTTCGACGGGCGTGCACTTGTCCAGAGCGTTCTTTATGGAGGTGGAAAAGCCGGGAAACTTCTGCTCCAGGAGGCCGCTGGCGATTCCCATCCATGCGTCCTCCATCGTAGCCAGCCGGGTGCCGCGGCGCTTCTGCTGTGCCAGCACAAGTGCCGAAGCCGCAGCGGAGGGAACGGCATCCAGTCCCTCCACTCCCGGTACGTACCCGGCAGGAAAGTCCGGCGGTTCGTGACGCCAGGTCAGCCCCTTCCGCTGCTGCCGGAAGACATACAGGACTCCGCTGTTCTCGTACATATAGATGCTGTGGTCGGACTCGAACTGCTGCTGGGCCTGGGATACGGCGTCCAAGGTCACTGCGAGCACTTCGAAGGTCCCGGTGGCCTGCACTTCGAGGGCCGCTGCAAGGTCCTGGACTTCACGTGGGGTGCCAGGTCCGGCATTGAACAGCCGGGAAAGCAGGCGCTGGCGGTACAACTGCTTGTTGCGGGCCAGGCGCGCCTCTTCCTCGGCATAGGCCTGTTGGATGCTGGTCACGTAGCCTTCGACGGCGTCCAGGACCCGGTCCATGTTGGCCACCAGGACACCGATCCCCTTGTCCCGCGCGACCCGTTCCAGCCCCTTCCAGAGAACACGGAAGTCATTGCGGATGGCTACCAGGAACGCGTCGAGGGGAACGCCCTGGCGGGCGCGCCGGGCGGCCACCTCGCGGGGAAGCGTCTGCAGGTCCGGGGGGAGCTCCAACCCGGCCATCTGATAGAGGAACATGTCCATGGTGTCCGCTGCGGTCCAGTAGATGTCCTCCTTGGGAACCACTGCTTCACCATAGGAAATGGAGGAAAAACGCTCCAGGAAGTCGTCCACCAGCAGGGATCGATCCTTCCAAAGACTCTCCAGCAACTCGGTCCATTCCGGCTCGGTGGGACGGCCGGGACGGAACTCCCTGGCGGTCGTACCGTAGGATCGCGCATCGTCACCATCATTTGCTGTCATGCAGGCATTTTATGCAAAAGCCTAAAGTTTGACCATGAAACAGCGTTCTATATCCATTGAAGGCAGCGATATCACAGAGTTGAATGGACGGAGCCGCACTTTCAGGCCGCGGTCCTAACTCCTCGGAAAGGCCCGGGGACCCTAGCAAAGAGGATCCATGCCCTTCGATCTCCTGATTCGCAATGCACGCATACTGACCCAGGATGCCTCCCGCCCCACCGCGACAAGCCTGCTCATTCACGACGGCAGAATCCTCGATGTGGATCCCGACGCCAGCCTTTGCGGCCACGCCCTCTGGACCATTGATGCCGCCGGAACCACGATTGTCCCTGGGTTCAATGACGTCCACGCGCACAGCGTCTGGTTCGGTCTGGGGCTCATGGAGGCCAACGCAGGGGCAGCGGCAAATCTGGACGGGCTGTACCAGATCATCGCCGAGGCCGCCGCCGAAATGGCCCCGGGGGAGTGGGTTGTGGCATCCGGCTACAGTCCGCTGCTGCTTGGCGGCCAGCAACCGGACAGGGACCGGTTGGATGCGGCGGCCGGGGGACGTCCAGTGTGGATCAAACACTCCTCCGGCCACGCCTGCACGCTCAACGGCGTAGCACTGGAGCTCGTAGCCGCCCAGGCCGATATCAGTGCACCGATCGAAGGCGGAGCCGTCGTCATGGGCGAAGATGGCCTGCCGACGGGGCTGCTGGAGGAAAACGCCATGCGCTTGGTGCAGGACATCCTGCTGCCGTATCCGCTGGAGACCATTGAACGCGCACTGGATCTGGCCACGTCACACTACCTCTCCGAAGGAATTACCAGCGTCACGGATGCGGGCATCGCCGGTGGCTGGATCGGCTATTCGCCGCGGGAGTTCGCCGCGTACCAGAATGCCCGCGACAAGGGGATGCTGAGCGTCAGGATGCAGCCAATGCTGGTTATGGATGCCCTCCACGATGTGCCCGGCCACGCCGATGACCCGGCCTCCATAAGCCTCGACGCCGGAATCCGCACCGGCCTGGGCGACGATTGGCTGCGCCTGGGACCAGTGAAGATCTTCAGCGACGGTTCGCTCCTTGGCAGTACCGCCTACATGACCGAGGACTATGTCGGCTGCACCCACAACCACGGCTACCTGCAAATGGACGCGGACCAGCTGCGCGAGTCGGCGCTCAGCGCCTACCGGGCGGGCTGGGCGATTGCGATGCATGCCATCGGTGACCACGCGATCGATCACGCCATTGACATCATCACTGAGGCACAGGAAAAGTTCGGTTCCAACGCGCAGCCCAACCGGATCGAGCACGGCGGCGTGGTCCGCCCCGATCAGCTTGACCAGATAGCCCGGGCCGGCATCGTGCTGGTCCCGCAGCCGCACTTCATCACCGAGTTTGGAGACGGTATGGCCCGCCTGCTGGGCCCCAAACGCACCTCGTGGTCCTATCCCGCCAAAAGCCTGCTGAAGCGAGGAGTTACACTGCCGGGAAGTTCAGACCGCCCCGTCTCCAACGGCCGGCCCCTGGATGTCATGCAGTCGTTCGTGGAGCGGCTGACTCCTTCAGGCGACGTGTACGGCCCGGCCGAAAGGATCACCGCGGCCGAAGCGCTGGCAGCCTACACCACGGGATCGGCCGCCGCCACGGGAACCGGGCACATCAAGGGCCGCTTGGCACCGGGGTACCTGGCGGACCTCGTGTTCCTGGACCAGGACCCCACCGCCGTGGACCCCTCAAACATCTCAGCCACCCGCGTGCTCGCCACCATGGTGGGCGGGCAAATCCGTTTCGGCGAGGAAAATCTGCCGGCGCCGGTCCGCGCCACAGACCTTGAGGCAGCATTGACAGGGAAGGAAACCCCATGAGCACCGCACACGACGAGTTCCTCGCAGACTTCGCCACGATGTCTGGCTTCGGCGCCACGCCCGGGGGAGGCGTGGACCGGCAGGCCGGCACGGCAGCAGACCATGCCACGCGGGCATGGTTCAGCCAATGGTTGGCCCAGCACGGCTATACCGAATCAGTGGACGGGGCAGGCAACCAGTTCGGCACCCTGGACCTGGTCTCCGGCGCCCCCTATGTGCTGGTCGGCTCACACCTGGACTCCCAGCCGCTGGCCGGCCGGTACGACGGGGCCTATGGCGTGCTCGCAGCGGCCCATGCAGGCGCCCGCGTCGCTGCGGAAGTCCAGGCCGGAAAGCTCCGCCCCACCTACAACCTGGCCGTTGTGAACTGGTTCAACGAGGAAGGCAGCCGCTTCGCGCCCAGCATGATGGGAAGCTCTGTCTTCACTGGGAAGCTGCCGCTGGAGGGCGCGCTTGCCACCGCAGACCCTGCCGGAATCACAGTGGCGGAAGCCCTGGCCGCCGGACACAGCACTTCGCAAGGAAATGCCCCGGTCCTCGCCGAGGTTGCACGCTATGCCGAGATCCACATCGAGCAGGGCAGGAACCTGGAAGAAACCGGCACCCAAGTGGGGATCGTGGACCGCACCTGGGCCGCCAGCAAGTACCGGGTTACCGTGGACGGAGCCCAGTCACACACTGGCGCCACCCGCATGGAGGATCGCCGTGACGCCCTCTTTGGGGCTGCGCTGGTCATCGCCGCCGCTCGTGAACTGACTGCGGAATTCGAGCCCGGGCTGCTGCACACGTCGGTATCCGAGCTGTATGTCCTGCCGAACTCACCGGTCACCATCGCCCGCCAGGTCCTGATGAACCTGGACCTGCGTTCCCCCGATGAGTCCGTCCTGGGCGTGGCCATGGAACGGCTGGGCAAGAGGATTGTCGACGCCGAGGCAGATTCCCGGACGGAGATCCGCCTGGACCTGACGCACAACTGGGGTGTGGTGTCCTACCAGTCCAAGGGCGCGGCCTTGGGCAGGGTAAGCGCAGAGAGTCTGGGCTACAGCCACAGGGACGTGATGACCGTCGCCGGGCACGATTCCACCAACATGAAGGATGTGGTTCCGACCGTCATGCTCTTCGTTCCCAGCGTCGAAGGCATCTCGCACAACGAAGCGGAGTACACCCGCGACGACGACGCGTTGCGCGGCGTCGAACTGTTGACGGACGTTACGCGGCGGCTTGTCTGCGGCGAATTGGAAGAGGACTGAGCCGGTAGCCTTTCGAACCAGGCGTTTCGGGGAAGGTTAAGAGGCATGAGCGGTAGGGCCTTGCCCGCTTGGGTGGCCCTACTGTCCTGGCACGGGGGCGCCGGCGCCCCGCCGCAGGCCGGCCGTCACCCCAGCCAAGTCCGTCATGGCGTGGACGGCGTCCTCATTTGCGAGCCCGTTCTCGTGGCAGAGGGAACGCCAGGTCCAAAAGGACACCGCGTGGGCGACGACGGCGCGCAGCCTGGCGCTGCCTGGCTCCGGAAATGCCTCCAGGAGGCGGTCACGGAAGAACGTGTCGCGCTCCCGGAGGCCTGTGCGGTGCTTTTCCGGAAGGGCAGCCCAATCGCCGTAGATGTTCCTGAGCATGGGCTCGCCGTCGCGGTAGAACCGGTACAGGTCTGTGAGTCCGGCATGGAGGCGTTGGAGGGGGTCCGGGTGCTCACACCACGCCGAAGGATCTGGCGGCTGCTGTTGTGAAAGCCAGTGCGAGGAGCAGGCGGAGAACAGCGCTTCCTCGTCGGCGAAATGACGGTAGACCGTCAGCCGGGTGACCTGGGCCTGCTCAGCGATGCCCGCAATGGTGGTCCGGGCAGGGCCGACTGACCCGTGGAGCGCCACCGCCGCGTCCACGATGCGCTGCCGGGTTGTGTCCACCTGCTCGGCACGCTTGTTCATCTGGTACTTGCGCGCTTTGGCTGAACGCTGCTGTTCACTCAAAGTATTGACACCGGTCCTGCGTGGGCTGACAATTCGATATACACCACTGTATATCGAAATTGAAAGGGATGGATGCCATGGGCGCTGAGGAGGCTCCGCGGCTGACAGTCGTGCAGCCTGGGGAGGGACGCCAGGGCAGTCTCGGAAGTATCGGGGTTGTCTTCAAACTGTTCGGTGAACACACCAACGAGCAGATCTCCATCGTGGAACACCCGTTTCCGGTGGGGGCCTTGGTTCCAGTGCATATGCACAGCCGTGAGGACGAATACTCAATCGTCCTGGAGGGCGAGATCGGATTCCGGTCCGGTGAGCGCGAGGCAGTGCTGGGCGCCGGGGGCTACATCACCAAGCCGCGCGGCGAACTGCACACCATGTGGAATGCGGGCAAAGTTCCGGCGCGGATGATCGAAGTCATCAGCCCCGCCGGGTTCGAGCATTTCTTCTGGGGACTGGCCGACCAGCTTGAAGCCGGTGGACCGCCGGACCCTGAAGCCATCGGCAAACTGGCCGCAGAATACGGCCTCCAGTTCGGCGAGGCGCCATGGCTGCCGGACATCATCGCCCGGTACGGGCTAAATCCACCGATGGGCTGACGGGAAGGCCATGGGCCTCCAGGTTCCCCTTTACCGAACGGGACGGCGACGTGGCCCCGCCGCGCAGAAGCCGGGCGCGCCGCTGGCCGGAATGGCCGCCGTCGTACTTCTGCTGCACGTGGTGGGCTGGGGTGTGCTGGTGCTGGGCGTCGTCCCGCAGAACCTCCTCCTCGGCTCCAGCCAGGTCTTCGGACTGGGGATCGGGTTGGGTGCCTACCTGCTGGGCATGCGCCACGCCTTCGACGTGGACCATATCGCCGCGATCGACGGCACCACCCGAAAGCTCATGGGGGAGGGCCTTCGGCCCGTCTCCGTCGGTTTCTGGTTCTCCCTTGGCCACTCCAGCATCGTCCTTGGCCTCTGCCTGCTGCTGGCTGCGGGAGCCCGCAGCCTGGGAAACCAGCTCGGAGATGGCGCCTCGTGGTGGCGGGAGGTCCTGGGGCCAGTGGGCGCCACCATCTCAGGATTGTTCCTTTACCTCCTGGCCTTCCTCAACCTTGCCCTGCTGGTCCGCGTCGCCAAGGACTTCCGGCCGCGGGCGGGGCAGCCGGGATTGGGGACGACTGTCGAGGTCCCGGGCCTTCTGGTCCGCCTGCTGCGCCCGGTCATGCGGAGCATCACCCGGCCGGGCCAGATGTATGTGGTGGGCCTGCTGTTCGGCCTGGGATTCGATACGGCCACCGAGGTGGCGCTGCTGGTTGTGGCCGGGGGAGCGGCGGCGGTGGAACTTCCCTGGTACGCCGTCCTCACCCTGCCCGTCCTCTTCGCGGCGGGCATGAGCCTGCTTGACAGCCTGGACGGATGGTTCATGAACGCGGCCTACGGTTGGGCGTTCGCGCACCCGCGCCGGAGGCTGCTGTACAACCTGCTGTTGACCGGGCTCTCGGCCACCGTGGCGCTGGGTGTGGGGACCGTGGAACTGCTGTCCGTGGTTACGGCGAATACGGGAGCGGTTTCCGGGGTCTTTGCGGCCATCGGCAGCATCGATCTGACGGGGCCTGGCTACGCCGTGGTGGGCTTGTTTGTTCTCGCCTGGCTGGCCGGGGTCTTCATCTGGAGGTTCCGGGGCGGCTCGCCCACTGCTGCCAGCCTGGAGGAGTGAGCCGCCTTTTGGTTCCCGTTTGCCTCAGCCTTCCGGCAGGAGGTTGGCCGCCAAGGTACGGGCCATGAATCGTCCGAAATGCTCGGCACTCCAGCCGCGCTTGAGGACCAGGGTTTCGTAGAGCTCGGCCGAGGTGCTCATGAAGAAGACGTCGGCCACCTCCTCCGCGGTCAGGCCCGGCCGCAGGAATCCCCTTCCGAGCACTTGGCGCGCGTTGTGCAGCATCCGTTGGTACCGCCCGTCATCCACGTCGCGCAGGAGCGCGGCCATGTCCTGGTCCCCGCTCGCCGCGGCGTCCCGGATGAGGAGGTAGACGGGGGAGCCCAGCGGGCTCACCTCGGAAATGAAGCGGCCGAACTGTTCCATGAGTTCGCGGGGATCGGTGACCGTGGCCTGGGCGCGGTCCGACCGCTCTTCCGCCGGCGGGCCGCCGGCGCCCAGCAGGCTCTGTTCGTAGATGGCCCGCACCAGCCCAGGCTTTCCGCCGAACCCCTTGTACACGGACTCCTTGGAGACGCCGGCCGCGTGGGCGATGGCGGCGATGGTGGTCCGGCCGTACCCGTGGGCCAGGAACAGCGCGCGGGACTGGGCCATCACCCGCTTCCTGGCTTCCCCGGCAGCCTCCTGCCGGCGCCGGGCGTCGTAGCTGCGGGAGCGGGGTGGCGCACCATTGACCGCGGGTCCCATCGGGCTTAAGCTCCTTGTATCAGTTAGATACAGCTGACTGTATCAAATTCAGCGTACCAGCCTCTCCGCCTCCCGCGACGGAACCTAAGGAGCAGATCATGGACGCTTCAGGAATCGGGCGCGTCCCCGAAGGCCCGGTCCGGCGCATGCTGGCCGCGGCCAACCGCCATGACCTCGAGGCCATGGTGTCCCAGTTCGCGGAGGACTACCGGAACACCACCCCCGTCCACCCGGCCCGCAGCTTCACGGGCTCCGCGCAGGTCCGGAAGAACTGGACGGCGCTCTTTGCCGGCCTGCCGGACCTCACCCTGACGGTCCATGACGCGGCCACCGGACCGGACGGTAAAGTCTGGATCGAATGGAGCAACCGCGGCACCCGGCCGGACGGATCCGTGCAGCGCGCCGCAGGGGTGGCCATCTTCACCCACCGCGACGACAAAATCGCCGCCGCCCAGTTCTACCTCGAACCCGTGGACCAGGACTCCGGCGACGTGAACCAGGCCGTCAGCGAGGCAGTCCATGGGGCAGCCGGAGGTGACCGGTCATGATCCTGGTGGTCGGCGGTACAGGCCGCCTTGGCCGCGCCGTGGTTCCCCTGCTCGTTGCCGCAGGGCAACAGGTCCGCATCATGGCCCGGGGCAAGTCCCAGCCCTTCCCGCAAAAGATGGGCGACGGCGTCGAACTCCTTCACGGGGACCTCGGCTCTGACGCGGACTGCAGGCAGGCGGTGGCTGGCTGCAGTGAGGTGGTGTTCGCGGCGTCGGGGTTCGGGATCAAGGACTCCAGCCCGCGCGCGGTTGACCGCGACGGCGCCATCCGGCTGGTCCGCGCGGCGGCCGCGGCCGGAGTGCGGCACGTGGTGATGATGTCCATGCCCGGCGCTGCCGCGGACGGGCCCATCGATTTCCTGCGCTGCAAAGCCGCGGCCGAGGACGCCGTGCGCTCCTCCGGCATGGACTGGACGATCGTCCGGATCGGCGCCCTCCTGGAACAGCGGCTGGAGATCATGACGGCGCCGCTTGAGTCGAAGGGCAAGGTGCCCGTGTTCGGCTCGGGGTCCGCCCCGGTGACCTATACCTCGGTCCGGGACGCGGCCGCCGTCGTGGTCCGTGCCCTCCGCGACCCGGCGCTGCGGAACCGCGTCATCGAATGGGGCTCGCAGACGCTCCCCGCACATGAGGTGGCGGAGGCTCTGCTTGCCCGGGCCGGCCATGGATCAATCCAGCGGGTTCCGGCCGCCGCCGTCCGGCTGCTGTCCGTGGCGGCCAGGCCGCTTTCACCGTTCCTTGCCCGGGTGGCGGGTGCCGCGGCCTGGGAGGAATCGGGGGCGGCGGCGTTCGAGTTTGGCCCAGCGCGGGCCGAGTTTCCCGACATCCCGGTCACCGGGCTGCAGCAGGTCCTCGAGGCGTCAGGTGCTCCGGGATCTCTGGCCTAGCCGCGTGCAACAATGGCGCCATGACCCATGAGCAGCATGAATCCACCGCGCCGGAACCAGACCGCGCCGCCCACCCCGCATTCGAAGCCGCCTACCAGGCCGCCCAAAAGAGCCTGGCCGAGGGCGGGATCCCCATCGGGGCGGCGCTCGCCCGGGACGGCGTGGTGGTTGCCAGCGGGCATAACGAGCGGGTCCAGAACGCCGATCCGATCGCGCACGGCGAGATGTCCGCGCTGCGCGTCGCCGGCCGGCAAAAGAGCTACCGGGACACCACGCTCTACACCACGCTGGCACCCTGTGCCATGTGCGCGGGAACCATCATCCAGTTCAAGATCCCCCGCGTGGTGGTGGGGGAGGCACGCACGTTCGACGGCGAATTGGAGCTCCTGCGGTCCCGCGGGGTTGAGGTGGTGGTGCTGGACGATCAGCGCTGCGTGGACATGATGCGCACCTTCCAGTCCGACCACCCGGAGCTGTGGGCCGAGGACATCGCGGAGTAGGGGTGCGAGGCAGCTGGCTAGCTGCCCGGGGAGATCGTGTGAAGTCCTGCTCGGGTTGCTGCCCCCAGCAGTTCCTTGCCGAAGGCGATCAACCGGTCTGCTTCAAGCCTGATCGCAGCCGCGAGGTGGATCGCGTCCGCGCTGCGCAATTTACCTGGCAGTGCGGCCGCGTACAGGAGGTCTGAACGCGTCAGGTCCACCAGGTTGATTCCGGTCAACACCGCGTTAACCAGTTCCGGCGGCAGGCCGCGGCGGTTGGCGGCGCAGTGCAACTCCGTGTGAAGGAGCATCGAGGCAACAAGTCGGTCACCCCGCTGCGCCGCCGTTGAAAGAAACTCCGCAGTGGGACCGGACTCAGGTTCCTCGACCACCAGTTTCAGGGCCGCCGACGTGTCGACGTACAGAATCACCGGTCGCCGCGGAGGTCTGCGATTATGTCGGCCGTGCCCACATCAGACGTCACGCGTTGGAGCAACTGGAAGTCGACCAGGCTTTCCGCGGCCTGCCGCACGCTGCCGGACAGGAGCAGGCGCTCGAAGGGTGAGGCTGCAGGCGGGATAAGGGTGGCGGCAACTTCGCCGTTATTCGTAACATCGATGGTTTCGCCGTTTTTCACCCGCTCCAGGATTTTGCTGCTTTGATTCCTTAGCTCGCGGTGGGGGATTGTTGTCATGGCACACCTCCGTAGCAATCGTAGCATTCGCTTCGAAGCCTAGGACTCAACGACTGACGGCAGCCACCTCAACCTGTACCCCTGCGTCCCGGAACTTCTGCACCTGGGCGGGGTTGGCGCCGTCGTCCGTCACCAAAGTCCATGGCAGCGCCAGCCGCACCCAGGCGTGGAAGGGGCGCAGCCCCAGCTTGGAGGAGTCGGCCAAAACATAGACTTCCCGGCCGCGCCGGGCCATGAGCTCCTTGAGCCGGGTCTGGGCATGGTCGGCTTCGCAGATGCCGTCCTCGGCCGTGACGGCGTCGGCGCCCAGGAACACGCGGTCAAAGCTCATCCGCTCCAGCGCCGCCTCCGCCAGCGGACCCACAAAACTCTGCGAAAGGCTGCGCAGCCGGCCGCCCAGGCAGTCCACCTCGATGCCCTCGGACTCGGCCAGTTCCTGCATGGTGTTGATGCCCGGCGTGGTGACCGCGAGCTTCCCGAACCCGCGCAGTTCGTGGGCCAGGGCACCCACTGTGGAGCCGGCGTCGAGCAGGATGTTTTCCCCGGGCCGGATCAGGGCCGCCGCCCAGCGGGCGATGGCGTGTTTCTGCTCGAACGCCTCGCCGGTGCGCTGCCGCAGCGACGCCTCGGGGTGGGCGCCCAGTGCCATGGCACCGCCGTAGGTGCGGGCCAGCCGGCCCTGTCCGTTCAGCAAAGCCAGGTCGCGGCGGATGGTGGAGGCCGTCACCTGGAACCGGGCGGAGAGCTCCTCCACGGAGGCCAGCCCGGTGGTCACGGCAAGGTGGTAGATCTCCTCGCGCCGCGCGTTTGCGCTCAGCATTCCCGGTCTCCTCCCGTGGGCATGGCGGTGGCAGTGCTAACCATGCTAGTTCCGGCTCCGGCAAGTTCCGCAGCCCAGAGCCGGCAAAACGGCCGGTCAGCAATATTACGCTGACCGGCCGATTCTTCCGTGCGGCTAGGGGGCCTCGTCGCGCGACGGCGCCAGGTCAACTGCCTGCCGCAGTGCCTCCAGCAGCGACTCATGGTCCGCGATGTTCTTGCCCGCGATGTCGAACGCCGTGCCGTGGTCCACGGACGTGCGCACCACGGGCAGGCCCACCGTGATGTTCACGCCGTTCTCCAGGCCCAAAACCTTCACCGGGCCGTGGCCCTGGTCGTGGTACTGGGCCACCACCAGGTCGAAGTCGCCGCGGCCGGCCAGGAAGAACAGGGTGTCCGCCGGGAGCGGGCCAAAGGCGTCGATCCCGTCCGCCTGGGCCTTCTCGATGCCCGGCTGGATCTTCTCCGCCTCCTCGCCGTAGCCGAACAGCCCGTTCTCGCCCGCGTGCGGGTTGATGGCGCACACGGCGATCCGCGGATTCTCGATGCCGGACGCGCGCAGCAGTTCATAGCCCCGCTTGATGGTCCGGTACACCAGGTCGCCGTTGATCTTGGCGATCGCATCGATCAGGCCGATGTGGGTGGTCACGTGGATGACGCGCATCTTGGGCGCCGTCAGCATCATGGACACTTCCTCGGTGCCGGTCAGTTCGGCAAGGAGTTCGGTGTGGCCGGGGAACTTGTGCCCGGCCGCGTGCAGCGCCGCCTTGTTCAGCGGCCCGGTGCAGATGGCGTCCACCTGCCGGTCCATGGCCAGCTGGACGGCCTTCTCGATAAAGAGGTAGGACCCGTGTCCGGCGGCGGCGGAGAGCTCGCCCCAGGCAAGGTCCTCCGGGATGCAGTCGATGTCCAGCACGTCGATGGTGCCTTCCTCGAACAAAGCCTCGGACGGCTCCAGGACCGGGCGCAGGGTCAGCGGGCTGGCGACGATGTCCGCTGCCAGCCGCATCCGGCGGAGGTCGCCGATGACCAGCATCCGCGCCTTTGACCGAAGCTCCGCGTCGGCAAGCGCTTTGACGATGATTTCCGGGCCAATGCCGGCCGCATCGCCCATGGTGATGGCAACAATCGGGCGTCCCATTATTTGATACTCATTTCAGTCGTGGTGGCAGTAAGGAAGTTGGTGGTCCGGGCCAGGGTCCCGGCGTCGCCGAACGCGCCGGCCTTGGTGACCAGCAGGGGAAGTGACCCGGGAAGCAGGCTCATCACGACGCCGGGCTCAATCTCTCCGAGGACGGTGAAGCTGCCGGCGCCGAGGGCTTTCAGGACCGCCGTGGCCGTCTCCCCGCCGGTGAGGACCAGGGCGTCGCAGTGCCCGATGCCCGCCGCGGTGGCACGGGCCAGGGCCGCCGCCACAACAAGTGCCTGCGACTTGTCCACGGCGCCCATGGGGTCCGGGGTCAGCACCACGTTTGTCCGCCCCATCGCCTGGGCAACCAGGTGAGGGACCGCAGTGCCGTCCAGGGTGGCGTGGTCCAGGGTGATGTGTTCAGCCCCGGCCGCGACCAGCTCACCAATCTGCTGCCGGGCAAGGGCGGAGTAGCTGCCGATCACGGTCAGGGTCCGGCTGACGCGCCGAACCTGCGCGTTTTGCGCAGAGGCTCGTTCTTCGCGGTCCGCGATGTGCCCTGCCAGGCCGCCGGAACCGACCAGGAGGGCGGGGAAGTCCAGCAGGTCCGCGGCAGCCGCGATGGCCTTGAGGTCATCGTCGGAGACGGCGTCCAGTACGACGGCGTCAATTCCGCGTTCCTGCATGTCCCGCAGGTGCCGCGCGAGTTCCTCCGGCGTGCGTCCGGTTGTTCCGGCGACTTCGGCGGTGAGGCCGCCGGCGGCGAGTGCCGCGGCGGTGTCCCCGTCAAAGTTCCCTGCGGTGTGGGGAACACCGTTGACGCGCACGATGCCGCCGAGGGTGGTCCGTCCCGTGCCCGGGAACGCGGGGGCAACAACGGCCAGGCCTTTGCCGCGGCCCTGGGCGAGCCGCGCCAGTGTTGCCGCCACTTCCACGCCCACGTTGCCGCGCAGCAGTGAATCAATCTTCTTGAAGACCCGCCGGTGCTGGCCCAGGGCCCGGCCGGCCGCCGCCGTGACGGCCTTGGCTGCTTCCGCGGGAGGCAGGTAGCGGCTCTCGGTATTGATCGAAAGAATCCCGGCGTCGGGCCAAGCGCTGTCGATGTCGAGGATGACGGAACTGCTGTGCGTGGGCCCGTAGGCTGCGGCCGCATCCGCCGCTCCCGTCAGGTCGTCGGCAATGATTGCCCAGCGCATGGCTGCGTTGGTGTTCATACTGCTGGGGACACCTCGAGAGTCTCCACGGTCTGCTTGGCTTTCAGGCGCTTAGCGTACCAAGCGACCATGAGGGGGCAGCCGATGGCGGTGACCACCACGGAGGCGGCAACCAGCACGGTGGCGGGGCCGGCTGCGGGAGCGTAGGCCGGATTGGCTGCCGCCACCAGCATGGGAACGGTCGCTGCGTTGCCGGCCGTGGTGGCTGCCGCCAGGCCGGCAATGCCCGAGCCGCCGGTCAGCTTGTCCGCAAGGAAGAGCACGGCGCCGCCGGCGATGAGGACGAACAGGCCGAGCGCCACTCCCAGCAGTCCCGCGTTGACAACCTGTCCCAGGTTCAGGCCGAAGCCCAGCGCGAGGGCGAAGAACGGAATGAGGACGGGGGCCGCGGAGGACAGGAACTTGCGCATGGCCGGATCCAGGGCGCCCAGGATGGCTCCGAGGAGCAGGGGGATGATGGCACCCACCAGGGCCTGCCAGGGGAAGGCGGACAGTCCGGCGACGCCGAGGGTCACCATGGTCAGGAAGGGGCCGGATTCCAGGGTCATGACGGAGTAGGCCGCCACATCCTTGGGCTTGCCGTACTGGCCCATCAGGGCCATGTACATTCCGCCGTTGGTGTCATTGAGGGCCGCCAGGATGGCCAGGACAGAAAGGCCCGACAGGATCCCGCCGTCAATGGGAAGTTCGCCCAGGAACCTGCCGGCGATGACGCCGATGATGATCGCGAACAGGACCTTGCTGCCGAAGAGGACGCCGCCCTTTTTCAGGATGTACGGGGTGGCCTTGATATCGATGCTGGCGCCCATGCAGACATAGAAGACCGCAAGGATGGTGGTGCCACCGGTGAAGAGTGCGCCGGTGAAGGAGCCGAAGAACTTGGCGGAATCCGGGGCGAAGGTGCCGAGAAGGGCACCGATCAGCAGGGGAATCAGCATCATGCCGCCGGGAACTTTTTCCATGGTGGCCTTGATTGGGACAGACATGAATCAACCTCATTGTTGTTGGGGGAGAGGGGCCGAGCAGTCAGCTCGAAGCATGATGTAGATCATATGCCGCACTGCGCGTTAAGCGCAAGCCACCTTGCGTGAACCGCGCAGCACGTTGGAGGCCGGCATCGCGGCGTTGCGATGTCTCACGCTTCCCGCGAGTAGCATTGCTGCCACTTGACCAGCGTCGGAAGGAAGCAGCGCCATGCAGTACGTCGTCATGCAGGTGATCCTCAAGGAGAAACTGTGGGGAACCGGTTCGGGCAACCTGACCTCGCTGGAAAAAGCCATCAACGACCAGGCCGCGAAGGGCTACCGGCTCCACACCATCACCACGTCCAGCAGCGGGAGCAAGGGACTTGGCGGCGGTGACCGCATCCAGGCAACGATGGTCTTCGAGAGCCTGGTCTAGGTCCACACCTCCAATCGAGCCGCGACCCCTGAATAGCCCGCCGCGATGAGTCAGGCTGCTGTCCGGGAGGCCCGCCGACGATGGACCGGAACCATTGGGTGGCTTTTGCTCGTCCTCGCCTCGATGGTCCTGATCGGCTATGGGATTGTGCGCGCCGATTTCTATTTCTGGCTGCCCACTCCGGCGGAGATGGAGGAGTCCTGGGTCGGTAACCGCTTCACCTACGGCGGATGCGTGATGTCGATCGCGGCCGCCATCTGGTCGCACCGTCGTGGCAACCCCATCTGGGTGACTGTCTGCGTGGGGCTGCCGGGTGTGCTCGTGGGCTGGGCGGCACTGGCGGAGCCCTACAACCTGATGCGCTTCCTGGCCGCCGTCGTTGCGTTCCCACTGGCCCTGGGCGGCGTTGCTGAGGTTATCTGGGCGCGGGGCCGCCGACAACGGGGATAGCTGGGAAAGGCCTTCGGCATTCTTGGGCACCGCCCCCCGCAGGATTCACAGCACTCCACCCTTGACAGCCGGTCCAACGCGTAAGGAGGATCAAGGTGCCGGTGCGCGTGGCTGCCTAATGCACGCCGACCTGCGGTTTCGCTGCTCGAAAGGGGATACGGGATGCGGCAAGCACTCCCTCGCCACAAACCCTTCCGGCATGTAGCCGCAGTTTCCGCAGTCCTGCTGGCGCTCTCTCCCACGGCCTGCACGCCGAAGCCGCCGGAGCCCGCGCCTCCCGGGCCCGATGTCCATATCGCCGCGGTGGGCGACATGAACCCCGCCGACAACGTTGACCCTGACAGCCCGTCCGGGCGGAACGGCGCGGCGATAACCAAGCTTGTGGAGAACAATGAGATTGACGCGTTCCTGGGGCTGGGGGACTTCCAGTACGAGACCGGATACTGCGACAACTACGTGAAGACCTGGACACCGCTGTGGGGCGGCACCAAACCCAAGCTGTATTGGGTGTCCGCGCCCAATCACGACTGGGAACCCGGCCGCAACGAAGACCTGGCGAAGTTCATGAACGGACAATGCCCGGGATCTCCCGAGAAGGCGGCGATCAACCAGGAGCGTGGATTCATCCCGAACGGCGAGCCGTACTCGAAGGACTTCGGCAACTGGCACTTCGCCTTCCTGTCGTCCGCGCTGTGGCGGTACGACAAAGCGGAAGCTTCGGCTGCAACCACGTGGCTGGACAAGGACCTCGCCGCCGCCCAAAAGGCGGGGAAGTACCTGGCTGTCGTGTACCACGAGCCCTACTTCACCTCGGATACGGAGGAGCACGGGCGGGCCGGTGACCAGAAGCCGTGGATCGACCTGATGTGGAAGTACAGGGTCCGGCTGACTTTGTCGGGGTCGCAGCACAACTACGAACGGTCCTGCCCGGTGAACAACGCGGACAAGTGCGTCAATGACGGGATGACGGCATTCCAGGTGTCCACCGGAGGCATCGATACGCGCCCGTTCATCAGCAAGCCAAAATACATCGCCAAGCGCTTCAGTGACACCCGCGGCTTCCTTCGGCTGACTCTGCACGGCGACGGGTCCTTCGACTGGAACTTCGTCCCCACCGCCGGCTCCAGCAAGGACTCGGGAACCCGCTCCGCACCCTAGGGCTGCACCCATGGAGATAGAACCCCGGTGACCTTCGCCTCTACATCCACCGACGCCTGGCAAGCAGACTGGAGCGCAGGAAGTGCGGAGCAGGGAGGTGGCTCGCCGTGCCGCAGTGGGATCTGGGAATTGCCGGCCTGTTATTGCTGGCGGCCATGTCGCTCGCCTTCGGCCTGCTGGCCCACCTGATTGTCGGCAGGCACGTGACCCGCTGGCTCTGGCTCTACGCGGCCCTGGCCTATTTCGTTGCCGGAATCCTGGTCAGCGAAGCCTGGTTCGGCTGGGCTACCGAGGAGGAGCTGCAGCCGAACATTGACGGGCTGTCCTTCGACGAAGTGCAGCTGGTGACTCTCGCCGGCCTCATCGCTGCGCTCACTGCGAGGTTCATGCTCCGGAGGAAAGGCCGCGCCGGAGGATCCGCAGGGAAACCGGCCGGATGAAGCCCTGACCGCCGGCTGAAGCCCTGACCGCTACTTTGCCCGGACGAGCGCACCGATCCACGTCGCGCCGAGCCAGGTTGAGAACCTCTCGTCACTCCAGCCGCGCTGCCCCACCAGCTGGGCCCACAGTGTGCCGTCCATGGTGGCGAACAGCACGTCCCTGCATTCCTCCTCGCTGACGCCCAGGTGGCCGGTCGCAGCCGCGGCGTGCGCGTAGCGGGTGGCCACGTCCAGGCGCCGGTCCGCCCACTCGGCGAGCATGGCGGCGGCGTCGGGCTCGCTCGCAGCAGCTCCGGTAAGGGCGTCCAGGAGCGGAAAGATGCGGCGGTTGCTCGCCGTCACGAAGACGGCGTGGCGGCGGATCCTCTCCGACAGGTCCGGCTCGGCCAGGATGGACTGCATCTCCTCCCTGTCATAGAGCGCCACGTCCGCTTCATCCCCCCGGAAATCGACATACCAAACGTGCCTGAGCAGCGATGCCTTGGTGCCGAACGTGGCGTATACGGTCTCGACGGAGACGCCGGCGCGCGCGGCCACCTGCTTGATGGTGGTCTGGCCGTATCCCTGGGCAATGAAGAGTTCGTTCGCCGCCGCGATGATGGTCCGCCGGGTTTCTGCAGCCTGCTCCTGGCGGCGACGGGAATCGTACTGCCTCTTGATCTTCCGTTCCATTGGATGCATTATAGCTGTATTCAAAACAGTATGACTGTAATGGAGTTGGTCATGTCCACCGAAACGGATGCATTCCTGGCCGAAATGATTCCCCGGCAGCGGGCCGCGGACGCCGCCATCCACAACGGTGACGTCGCCCCGCGCATCGCGCTTTGGTCGCAGGACGATCCTGTGACGCTCTTCGGGGCGCGGCTCAGCGGCACCGGCTGGGCCGAGGTGGAGCCGATGTTCCACAGCGTGGCCTCGTGGTTCACGCACGCAGACTCCTTCGACCTGGAGATCATCGCTGCCGGAGCAAGCGGCGACCTCGCCTACACCGTGGGCTACGAGCACACCTCCGCCACCGTCGACGGAACGCCGCGCCAGTACACCTTGCGGGTAACGCACGTCTACCGCCGGGAGGACGGGAACTGGCGGATCGTGCACCGGCATGCGGACTTCCCGCCGGGGGAGGCCAACGTTCCTTTGCCTGGCGCCCGGACCGGCACCTAACGGCGGGCGGGCCATGCACAAGGAAGTCATGCACAAAGAAGCCATGCACAAGGAAACGGACGCGTTCCTGGCGGAGATCCTGCCAAAGCAGCGGCACATGACGCTGGCGCTGCACAAGGGAGACGTGGCACCCCGCCTGGCCCTGTGGTCACACCGGACCCCCGTGACGTTGTTCGGTGCACACATCTCCGGAGCAGGCTGGGCGGACCTCGAACCCAAGTTCCGCCAGGAGGCCCGCCGGTTTACGGGATCTGCCGGATCTGAGTTCGAGCTCGTCGCCGCGGGTGCCAGCGGAAGCCTCGCCTACACGGTCGGCCTTGAGCACAGCAGCGCCGTGGTGGATGGCATCCCCGCCGTCTACACGATGCGCACAACGCACATCTACCGCCGCGAAGAGGGTGCCTGGCGGATCGTCCACCGGCATTCTGATTTCCTGGCAGATCAAAACTCCCAGCTGGCCACGAGGGTTTAGCGGGCAGGCTCAGCCACCGAGTTCCAGCGTAAACACCCACAGCAGCACGTCCTCGCCGGGCACATGCCAATCCCGTTCCGGCGCACGGCGGAAGCCCAGCGACCCGTACAGGGCGTGCGCGCGCTCCATGAACGTGGCGCTGGTGATGCTGATGGCCCCGATGTACGGCTGGCCGGCGAATGTCAGCGTCACCGCTGCCACCACCTTCCCGGCGGACTCCGCCACCCACACCTCGGCATGGGCGGCGCGGTGCTCCACGTCTTCCAGCACGCCCATGTAGGGATGGTCTGCCGCGAAGTGCCCGGCCCGGGCGTACGCGTCCCGGGTGATGCGCATGACCTCGGGAAGGTCCGACGGCGCCGCCCGCCGCAGTGTCACGCTCACCGTGTGTCCACGGCCGGGGCAATCCGCTCCAGATAGTAGCCCAGCCGTGCCAAATCGGGCTGGGAGGAAGGGTCGCCGACAGCGTCGGCACCCACCAGGTTGGCAGCAGAAAGTGCCGAGGTGTAGTCCAGGCCCCGCTGCAGCGCCAGGACCAGGGCGGCGCAGAACGCGTCCCCGGCGCCGATGGTGCAGGTGTTCTGGGCAAGGGATTCAGGGAGTGGCCGGCAGACGTACGGAGGGATCTCGAGCGGAGTCGGGAGCACTTCCTGGGCCCGGCAAATTTCGGACGCTGGGATGCGGTCCAGGCAACGACGCATCTGCTGCGGGCCAGCGACGTCGTGGAGGCAGTGCGGCTTACTTCAGCCCGGCGGGCGCCCGTGCCGGAGGTTCCGGGCATGGAGGTACACCATCAGCACCAGGAGCGGAACGTGGATGGCGGGCAGGTTGTGCGCGAACCATCGCGGCAGGTAGATGTCGGTGACGGAGCCGCGCTCGGCGCCGTAGCGCTCCGCGAGTCCGGTGAGCGGACAGCGGAACCCGTTTCCGGCGAACACCATTGATTCGGCGGCAACCACGGCGGCCGCCCACCCCACCCGCCTGTCCGTGCGGCCGGCCAGGCCGCTGTAGAGCACGTAGATGACGCAGGACTCGATGGAGAACCAAGCCAGTGTGTGGACGGCCCTGACCGCCGCCACCGCAGCTTGGCGCCGCAACAGAACGCCTACAGCGTCTCGGGAACCGGGCGTCCGGGGAACAGCGTTGAGTACTGTTTCCGGTACATCCGCCGTCCCACCAGGCGGTAGGCGAGCCGCACCGGGGGAGGGATTTCCTTGAACAGTTCTTTCCGGTCCGCCGGCGGGTTGGTAGCCAGCACCATGCCGAGGTAGCCCACCAGGAATTTCTTGTCGAGTTCCTGGATCCCGTGCTGCCCCACCGCGGCAGCTTCCTTCTCCGTCATCACCCTGTCAGCAACCGGCATCATCTCCGTGACTTCGCGGCGCAGATGTACGTTGAGGACGCCGGACAGGTCTTCATAGCGGGCGGCGAGTTCCGCGCCGGACTCCTCATCCGCCGTCTGCATCCAGCGCAGCCGGACCGGCTCGATGGCCTCCAGCCTCTGCGTGACCTGCCTGTGCTGCTCAAGCATCTGCCCCACATGCAGCGCGCATGCCGGTGCCCGCTCCTTCAGCTGCGGGTACATCAGGAGGTCTTCGCCTTCGTGGTGGATATGCAGCACCTTGTCGAAGTTGCCCAGCACTTCGCCCACGTAGGCTGCCCGGGCAGTGTCGCCGGCGGCGGCGGAGCGCACCAGTCCCGGCGCCTCGCCGTAGGCCCAGAGGAAGAACCGGTGGATGCGCCGCATCGCTGCCGTCCCCGCGCACAGGACGGGTCCCGCCGGCAGGGGAGGCGCCGTCTCGCCGGGCTGCATTGTGAAGAAGTCGGTCATGTGCGTGGCCCTTTCCAGTCTCGCGAGACAAAGGACCTCTCCCCGGGAGCATCGTAGCCCCGGGCTCCACGGCGCACAACGGATTTGCAGAAGTACGACGGCGACGGACCAGGCCTTAATGCGCGCAGGGCCGGGTGCACCCGGAGGGGCTGCGCGGCAGGTCCTGACACCGGTACTACTTAAGTAGTAAATTAGGTTCATGGAAGGCAAGGTCGCTGCGATGCCGGAGCTTGATGGCGTCACCCACAGATGGATGAACATCCGCGGCATCCGATTGCATATCGCTGAGGCAGGTAGCGGGGATCCCCTGGTTCTCCTGCACGGCTTCCCGCAGAACTGGTGGGAATGGCACGGCGTGATGCCCTTGCTGGCCAGACATTACCGGGTGATCGCGCCGGACCAGCGGGGTTTCGGTTGGAGTGATGCACCACAGGGCCGATACTCAGCCGGGTTGCTGGTGGAGGACGTCATCGGACTCATGGCAAAGCTTGGCATCAGCCGAGCCCGCTTCCTCACCCACGACTGGGGTGCCATCGTGGGGCAGCTACTCGCCATGCAGCGGCCTGATCTTGTTGAGGCACTCATCGTTACAGGTGCCCCCGACGTCCACATCAGGCCCAATGCCCGGCTGGTTTTGGTCTTTCCCAAGCTGTGGCACGCCTTCGCCCTGGCCGTTCCATTTATCGGCCCGCGGATCCAGCGGAGCCGGAAGGTGATGCAGCACCTCTTCACAGCATTTGAACCCGCAGGGGGCGTATCCGAGGCGGACATGAACCTCTACAACGCAGCAGCCGCAAAGCCTGCCAGGGCAAGAGCGGGCTCGGCACTCTACCGCGGCACCATCCTGCCAGCCTTCCTGAAGATCATTTTCGGGGTGTACGGCCGGCGCGACTTCACGGTCCCCACCCTCGTCCTTATCGGATCCATGGAACCATCGGCCACCCTGCAACGGATGGGCCACCGCCGCGGCCGGGGCGGCAACGTCACCACCGAGATCGTGCCGGGTGAGGGGCACTTCATCGCCGACCACCGGCCGGAACTGGTCTCCGGCAGAGCTATGGAGTTCTTCAGGACTCCGCGCGCTGCTTGACCCCGCGGAGCACGCCAACTTCCATGTAGTGGTGCAGCGGGTCGCCAATGAAAAGGTCGACGGCGCGTGCCAGCAGCATCGCGCCCGGAACGTTTTGGAGGGTGAAGGCCAAAGCCCGGGTTGCCATGGGAGCGTCGGGCCCGGCACCGCGCGCCGCGGCGCTCAGGTACCCCTTGCCGCGGTACCGGATGATCAACCGGGTGCGGTTCCCCGGCAGGGGCCGCAGGATGAACTGTTCTCCCGCCACCAGGTGCCGCTTGGGCTCAAGCGCGGTGACGGTCGCGTACACGCCCCCGCCATACGGTACCTTGTCGCCCACCTTGAGGTCCTGCAGTTCCGGGTGGATTCGGGTTGCAGACTGTTTGCCCTCGACGTACCGGGCATGGAACAGGGCACGCTCGACCCGGTCATGCGTGTAGAACCCGGCGCGGTAGATTCCCATCTGCACGATCCACGGCCACACGCGCTCGGGCGGGGCGTCGATGCTGATGGCCCTGGTGCTCTGGATCACCGGTTGGGGCTCAAGGTCGTCGCCGGGCAGCCGCTCCACGGCTTCCGTGCCCTCGGTTCCCCAGCGCAGCATGGCCGGACGCCACAGCAGATATGCCGTGATCTGTACGCCGAGCGACGCCGCCAGGAGCTGCAGGCGCCTGCGCCGATTAGCTCCGCCGTCCGTCCGTCGCAAATATCGCAGTCCGGCCATAGCCGCAACATGCCACGGGACCCCCGGCACGCAAAGTGCCGAAGGTCCCGCCGCCCGGGCCACGCAGGAAAGTCACGCAAACGCCCGCCGCGAGGCGTCAGGCCCGCGCCTGCAGCCCCGGCACGCCGTCGCGGATCTCAAAGGAGGCCTTCGTGGCAACGGGTGCGCCCGGCGTCGTCACGTGGTCCAGCACGCGGAAGTCCGCCGTCATGGAGTCCCTGGTGATGCGCGTGTTCACATAGCCGCGGTTGTCGTTGTAGAACTTCAGGTGCGGGTTCCAGGCCATGGTGGCGTCCGTGGTGGAGCCCGTGCCGTCACCCGTGGAGGTGATGGACGTGCACACCAGTTCCGAGCCCACTACGGGGGAGGCGGGGTCCTTGTAGTCCACCTTCACGTCGTTGGCCCAGTGCCGGTGCACATCGCCGGTGAGGACGACGGCGTTGCGCACCTTCGCGTCGGTCCATCCCTGGGTGATGCGGCGGCGGGAGGCCGCGTACCCGTCCCAGCCGTCCATGGAAACGTCGTCGATCTCCGGTGCCTTGTTCCGGTCGCGCTCGGCGAAGAAGACCTGCTGGCCCAGGATGTCCCACCGCTGCGTGGAGTTCCTGAATCCGTCCAGCAGCCACTTCTCCTGCTCGGCGCCGGTGATGGTCCGGTTTTCGGCGAGCCGCTCTGTGACGTTCTTCTTCCAGCCGTCGCCGGCAAGCTGGTCGTCCCGGTACTGCCGTGTATCCATCATGTGGAAGTTGGCCAGCTGGCCCCACTGGATGCGGCGGTAGATCTTCATGTCCGGCCCGGCGGGGAGCGAGGACGGGCGCAGCGGCATGTTCTCGTAGTAGGCCTGGAAGGCTGCGGCGCGGCGCTGCCGGAAGTGCTCCACGCTGTCGTTCAACTGGGCGGCGTCCTGGTTCTCCGGAACGTCGTCCGCCCAGTTGTTGTCCACCTCGTGGTCATCCCACACCACCGCCCAGGGTGCGACTGCGTGCGCTGCCTGCAGGTCGGCGTCGGCCTTGTACTGGGCGTGGCGCTGCCGGTACGTCTCCAGCGTGACGGTCTCCGGGCCCTCGTGGTCACGGGGGTTCCCTCCGCCGATCACGTAGCTGCCCTTCTTGTATTCATAAAGGTAGTCGCCCAGGTGCAGTACCAGGTCCGGGTGGTCCTCCGCCAGGCGCCGGTACGCGGTGAAGTAGCCGCGCTCATACTGCGCGCAGCTGGCGAACGCCATGGCCAGCGCGGCGGGCGTCTCGTGCAGGGCAGGGCTGGTGAGGGTGCGGCCCACGGGGCTGACGTACTTGCCGGTGCGGAACCGGTAGAAGTACTCGCGGCCCGGCTGCAGGCCGCGCAGCTCCACGTGCACCGAGTGCGCGGTCTCGGTGCGTGTCTGCTCCACGCCGCGGGCCACCACCTTCCGCATTCCCTGGTCCTCGGCCACTTCCCACTGCACGGCCACCGGGCGCGACGGCATGCCGCCCAGCCCGTCCTCCGCCACCGGGTTCACGGCCAGGCGCGTCCACAGGACGAAGCCGTCCGGCCACGGCTCGCCCGATGCGATGCCGAGCATGAAGGGATCGGTGCGAAGGCCGGCGTCGTCCGCGGTGGAAACGGCGACGGCGGCACTTGGCAGTGCGGCGACGATGCCGGCTCCGATGCCGGCGGAGATGAGCGTTCTGCGGGAGATGTTGTCCATGGCTTCCACGCTATTTCCAGCTGTTGGACAGGTTTCGAGGAGGATATGAATGGCCGGTTAACGGCGTGACAAAACCTGTTGATGGATCCGCCGACGCTGGAGCCAGAGCGGGATGCGGCGCAGGGCCTTTGGACTCTGGCCCCGACGCGGGGTCGCAGGCAGAGTGGCTCACAACCCTAAGAAGCCAGGGAAAGAGGAAATCATGCCCCGCACCTCCGTCGTCACCGGCGCAGCCTCCGGCATTGGCAAAGCCACCAGGGAACTGCTTGAGCAGCGCGGCGAACGCGTCATCGGGGTGGATCTCCACGATGCCGAGGTGGTGGCCGACCTGTCCACCGCCGAGGGACGCGACGCGTTGCCGGATGCGGTGAGGAAGGTCAGCGGCGGCAGGATCGATGCCATCTACGCCAATGCCGGCCTCGCCGTTCCGGCCCCCGCCACCGTGGCCGTCAATTTTTTCGGGACGGTGGCAACGCTGGAAAGGCTCCGGCCCCTTCTGGCGGGGTCGGACGCGCCACGCGCCGTCGCGGTCTCATCGATGGCCGCCCTCCTGGCCAGCGACAGCGAGCTTGTTGCACTCCTGGCCGCCGGGGATGAACCGGCGGCCATGGCCCGCGCCGAGGTCATGGCCAAGGAACCAGCGACCACGGGCCAGCTCATCTACGCCTCCACCAAGCTGGCGCTCTCCCGCTGGGTCCGCCGCCAGGCCGCAACGGCAGAGTGGGCCGGCACCGGGATCCCCCTGAACGCGGTGGCGCCGGGCGTCATCGCCACCCCAATGACGGCGGACCTGATCGATACCGAAGAGGAACGAAGGTCGCTGCTGGAAGTGGTCCCGATGCCGCTGAACGGCATCGCCGAGCCCATTGTGGTGGCCCGCCTGCTGGCCTGGCTCAACAGCGAGGAGAACACGCACCTCTGCGGGCAGATCGTCTATGTCGACGGCGGCAGCGATGTTGTCCTGCGCGGCGACTCGGTATGGTGAGTCTCCGGGGACTCGGACTTTAGTCCCTGTTCTGGACTAACCCTCAGGCGTAGCTTGAAAGTGGTTCCCGCAACCGCGGGGCGAGCAGTCAAGGGGGCGTCATGACCAGGCCCAGGCATTCGGCACTCAGCATTCTCGGGTTCAGCAGCCTGCTGCTCCTCACGGGGTGCTTCGGCCCTCCCGCCCCGGCCCCTTCCAGCAGTTCCCCGGCCCCCAGCCCCACCGCCAGCAGCGCCAGCCCCAGCAGCGCGTCCCCAAGCACGACGGCGAGCCCCACCGCGTCGGCCACCCCCACCACCCCTGCCAGCACCTCAGCCGCGCCCACCACGTCAGCCGCCGCTCCGCCGTCGTCCGCTCCTGCCAGCCCGCCGCCCACGGCGGAACCGACGCCCACCGGGCTGCCCGAGCAGGTGGCCCCGCTGACCATCTACTACGTGGCCGTGGGTGACAACGGCGTCTCCGGGCCCGCGATCGGCTGCGGTGACAGCCTGGTGGCCACCACCACGGCCCCCGTCCGCTTCACCGACCAGGTGGGCCCCAGCATCAACACCCTGCTGGCCAACAAGAGCCGCGACATCGGCCTGTCCGGCCTCATCAACGTCCTGTACCAGTCGAGCTTGACCTATCTTGGTGGCGAGTTGAACGGCAGCACCATCACCATCTGGCTTTCCGGGCAGTTCATGCTCGGCGGCGTGTGCGACATCCCACGCGCCAAGGCCCAACTGGAACACACGGCCATGACGGCATCCGGTGCCACCAGCGCGCAGGTGTTCGTCAACGGCCGTCCCATCGACGAGGTACTGAGCCTCAAGTAGCGATCCTGGGCAGAACGTACGGCAGCAGACCTGTACGCCCGGCCGAGAGTCTCACGCCATCTGCACATTCGTGCAGTTAGGGCGGTGCTGTCGGAACGGTGCCGGCTCCAAAGGCCACGGGGGCCTCGGCCGCGCTTTATAGCTACTCACCAGTAACAATGAATATCCCGGCGTGCTGGGGCCGGCCGGGTTGCGGTGGGCCGGACGCGGACCAATTCCCCGCACGTTCGTGCAGGCGGGTCCACCTGCGGGTCCAGGCTGCCTAGCATTTCTAGGACCGCACCCCGGGCACCGGCAGGCACACCGCCGCTGGCACCTCGGGCCGCGGAACCCCTGCTGACACGCGAACAAAGAGGTTTATATGTCACTGCTGAAACGCGCCCTGTCCGTCGCCGCAGCCGCCGTCCTGGCAGGCTCGCTCTCCGCGACTCCCGCCCAGGCCGACACCCTGGACATCGCGCCGCCGGGCGCCAACGACTGGTCCTGCAAGCCCTCCGCCGAACACCCGTACCCCGTGGTCCTGGTGCCCGGAACCTTCGAAAGCATGGCGAAAAACTGGTCCACGCTTTCGCCCTACCTCAAGAGCGCCGGATACTGCGTCTTCGCCCTCAATTACGGCGAGACCAACGGCGTCTACGCAACCGCCCCGGTGGCCGACTCCGCGAAGGAACTCGCCCCGTTCGTTGATGCCGTCCGCGCCGCCACGGGTGCGCCGAAAGTGGACCTGGTGGGCCACAGCCAGGGCGGCATGATGCCGCGCTACTACATGCACCTGCTGGGCGGCGCCAAGTACGTCCACCACCTGGTGGGCATTGCGCCATCCAACCACGGCACCCAGGGCCTGATCGTGCCGCCGCCGGATGCCGTCCCGGATCCCGCCTACACCACCCTGGGCTGCGCAGCATGCGCGGACCAGCAGGCCGGGTCGGCGTTCATGCAGGAACTCAACGCCAAGGGCGATACCGTCGCCGGCCCGTCCTACACCGTGATCTCCACCGTTTATGACGAAGTGGTGATTCCCTACAACAGCCAGTTCCTGGCGGGACCGGCCAGGCAGGTCACCAACATCACCATCCAGGACAAGTGTCCTGCCGATGTCTTCGAACACGACCAGACACCCAACGATCCCGTGGTGCACCAGTTTGTGGCGAACGCGCTGGGCCAGGCCTCCGGCCCGGCGGACCCCGCGTACCAGCCCAGCTGCCTGTAGCCCGGACCGCCTTTACCAGCCGCGCCCGGCCCCGGCACCCACGCGCCGTGCCATGATGAGAGCCAGACAGTCCCAAGGAGGTATCCGGATGGACCACACACCTGGCGGCACGGAGGGCGGGGTGGGGCCGGGCCCGCTGCAGCATCCATTCTTTGCCCGGGCATTTGCCCGGGCCGTGGGCGGCATGGACCGCCGCGGGGCAGCCGACCACCGCCGCCGCGCCCTGGCCGGCCTGCGTGGATCAGTCATCGAAATTGGGGCCGGGGCCGGCTCCTCCTTCCCGCTGTACCCTCCCGCCGTCACCCGCGTCCTGGCCCTGGAACCCGATGACTACCTCCGGGCCCTGGCGCAGAAACAGGCCGCCACGGCCAGCGTCCCCGTAACGGTGGTTGCCGCCGCCGCAGAGAACATTCCGGCGGAGACCGGCAGCGCCGACGCCGTGGTGGCCAGCCTGGTTCTCTGCAGCGTCAAGGACCAGGCCGCCGTGCTTGCGGAGATCCGCCGCGTCCTGCGCCCCGGCGGAACACTGGCCTACTACGAGCATGTCCGGTCCCGGCACCCGGTCCTGGCCAGGGCAGAAGACGTCCTGACCCCGCTTTGGGGCCGGTTCATGGGCGGATGCCACCTCAACCGGGACACCCTGGCCGCCATCACCGCAGCAGGCTTCACGGTCCAGGACAACCAGCGCTTCGGCTTCGCCGTGCAGCGGCTGAACCCTCCGCTTGCCCACATCCTGGGCACGGCCACCAGCCCCGGACCGCCGGGCTGACGCGCCCCGCTGGCGCGCCGCACTGATATGTCATTGAGCGCCTGAACGCCCCGGCCCGCCTGGCCAACCTCGACCTTGGGCCCTTGGCGAGGCCACGCCGTCGTACCCTTGCCCTAAGCTAACGCCACGAAAGCAAACGTCCGAACGGATGCGGCATGACAGAGCTCAATGTCCGGGAGCGGAGCTCCCTCCAGCTGCCAATCACTGACGCCGCGAGCCTGACATCCGGACAGACGCTTGCGCGCCTGGCCTCCGGCCCGGACGGCCTGCCGGAGGAGGAAGCCGCCGCCCGCTTTGGCAGCCTTGGCCCCAATGCCGTCCGCACGCACCGCGCCAACGCCTGGGCCGTGCTGGGCCGGCAGTTCGCCAGCCCCATCCTCATCCTTTTGCTGGTCACCGCCGGGCTGTCCCTGTTCCTGGGTGACGCAACCAACTCGATCGTCATCGGCGTGATCCTGCTGGTCAGCGTGGGCCTTGGCTTCACCAACGAATTCCGCGCGGAGCGGGCGTCCGAGGCGCTGCACGACCGTGTCACCCACCGCGCCGTGGTCCTTCGGGGCGGGACCACCAGGGAAGTGGACGTTACCGCCCTGGTGCCGGGCGACGTCGTCCATCTCTCCCTGGGTGCCATCATCCCCGCCGACATCCGGCTCCTCGCCACCAACAACCTGCTCTGCGATGAAAGCATCCTCACGGGCGAGTCCCAGCCCGCCGCCAAGGACCCCGCTCCCGTGGCCGCAGGCGCGGCACTGGGCGACCTCGCCTCCTGCGTGTTCATGGGCACGGTGATCCAGTCCGGCAGCTGCACCGGGGTTGTGGTGGCCACCGGTGGCCGGGCTGAGTTCGGCCGCATCGCGCTGGGCCTGGGGGAGAGGCAGCCGCAAACCGAGTTCCAGCTGGGACTCAGGCGCTTTTCGTTCCTGCTGCTGCAGGTGGCGATGGTGCTCACCACGCTGATTTTCGTGGCCAACCTGCTGCTGCAACGCCCGCTCATTGAATCCCTGCTGTTCTCGCTGGCAATCGCCGTAGGCATCACCCCGCAGCTGCTTCCCGCCGTGGTGAGCACGTCCCTGGCCACCGGTACCCGGCAGCTGGCCAAGCGGAAAGTGCTGGTCAAGCGGCTGGTGTGCATCGAGGACCTGGGGGACATGGACATCCTGGTCACGGACAAGACCGGCACCCTGACGGAGGGGCGGATCAGTTTCACCAGCGCGCTTCCGGTGACGCAGGACGTTTCCGAAGACGACCTGCTCACTTTGGGCCTGCTCGCCACGGAGGCCGACTACTCGGAAGGAAATGCGTCCCCGGCAGGGCAGAACCCGCTGGACGCCGCCCTCTGGGACAGCCCCGGCGCCGCCGCCTTTGAACCGAAACGTCATCAGCGCCTGGACATGATCGGCTTCGATCACCAGCGCCGCCGCACCACCGCGCTGGTCCGTGAAGACGGCGGCCCCGCCCGCCTGGTGACCAAGGGCGCCCCCGAGGACGTCCTCGCCCTGTGTGGGCCAACCCCACCCGCGGTGCAGAGGCTGTTGGACGAGCAGTTCGACGCCGGCTCCCGGGTGGTCGCCGTGGCAACCCGTCCGGCTGCAGACCTGGAGAAGCTGGCCCCGGCTGATGAGCATGGGCTGACGCTGGCCGGGTTCCTCGTTTTCCTGGACCGGCCCAAAACCAACGCCAGGCAGTCCCTGGACCTGCTGGAGGCCCTGGGTATTTCGGTAAAGATCGCCACCGGCGACAACGCCAAGGTGGCGGAGAAAGTCTGTGCCGACCTGGACGTGATCTCCGGCGGCACCCTCACCGGTGCCCAGGTTGAGCAGATGTCCGACGCCGACCTTGCCGCCGCCGTGCGGACAGCCACCATCTTTGCGCGCGTCTCGCCCGAACAGAAAGCGCGCATCATCGGCCTGCTGCGCCTCAGCGGCGGCTCCGTGGGCTTCATGGGCGATGGCGTGAACGATGCCCTGGCACTGCACAAGGCGGACATCGGCATCTCCGTCGACACGGCAACGGACGTTGCCAAGGACGCGGCCGACGTCGTCCTCCTGGACAAGGACCTGGGCGTGCTGGCGGACGGCGTGATGGAGGGGCGGCGGATCTTCGCCAACACCATCAAGTACGTGCTGATGGGCACGTCCAGCAACTTCGGCAACATGTTCAGCGCGGCAGCAGCCTCCGTGGTGCTGAGCTTCCTGCCCATGCTGCCGGGCCAGATCCTGCTGAACAACCTGCTGTATGACTCCGGGCAGCTGGCTATTCCGGGGGACCGGGTGGACAAGGAGCAGCTGCGGGCGCCGTCCCACTGGGACATCGCCTTCATCCGCCGGTTCATGCTTCTCTTCGGGCCCATCAGTTCGCTGTTCGACTTCGCCACCTTCGCCCTGATGCTGTTCGTGTTCACCGCTGCGCCGGGGGAGTTCCGGGCCGGCTGGTTCATCGAATCCATTGCCACCCAGACGCTGATCATCTTCGCCATCCGCACACGACGTGTTCCCTTCCTGCGCAGCCGGCCGTCAGCCGGCCTGATTGCCGCGTCGCTCGGCGTGGTGGCGCTGGGGATCTTCCTGCCGCTCTCGCCGTTGGCCGGCCTGCTCGGCTTCGACCCGCTGCCTGTGCCGTTCTTCCTGGCCCTGCTGGGCATGGTGGTGGTGTATCTGGTCCTGGTGGAACTGGCCAAACGATGGTTCTTTGCCCGCAGCGCCCAGCAGCTGCCCGCCCCGCCACCTCCCGTCAAGCGCCGGCACGCCACGCACCACATCGCCCGCAGGGCCTCGAGGTACAGCATCCCGGTCAAGGTCCCCAAGCCCGCGGTCCCCTCAGGCGTGCCCAGGCTTGGGCGGAGCAAGGCGCGGCAGGAGAGATCTGTCCGTAACCCATAACCCTTGTGGCGACGCCGGGGTTAGCATGGAGGAGGGAGAAGCTGGGGCTTTCGCTGAGATGTTCAAAGCAGGGTGATGAAGGCCGCCTTGGATCATGCTGTTCGAACTTTGGGGTGTACTCTCATGTGGCGTGAACCGATCAGGCGGCGGACCCGGGAACTTCTGCGGGAGTTCGTAGAACGGGCTGATGACCTTGTCCGGGCACAGGAACACGTTGAAGGCCTGCTCGGTGCAGTGGTGTCCCTGACCGAAGACCTCAGCCTGGAAGCGGTGCTTGACCGGGTGGTGCAGTCTGCTTGCGAACTGGTGGGAGCGCGCTACGGGGCTCTGGGCGTCATCGGTGATGACCAGCAGCTCAGCCACTTCATCACCGTAGGCATTGATGACGAGGGAGCCCGCCTCATCGGTGACCTTCCAACCGGCCACGGAGTGCTTGGCGAACTGATCCGCGAACCCAAACCGCTGCGGCTCCACGATCTCGGCGAGCTTCCCATTGCCGTCGGTTTCCCCGCCAACCACCCGCCGATGGGCACGTTCCTGGGTGTTCCGGTCCGTGTCCGGGACGAGGTCTTCGGGAACCTGTACCTGACGGAAAAAATCGGCGGGCAGGATTTTTCGGGTGAAGACGAAGACCTGGCTGTAGCCCTTGCTTCTGCTGCCGGCGTGGCCATCCAAAACGCTAAGTTGTTCGATGACAGCAAGCGGCGCCAAAAATGGCTTGAGGCGGGCATGGAGGTCAGTGACTGCCTGAAGGACCGGCCACGCTCGGATACCGAAAACCTGGACATGATCGCGGAACGGGCCGTTAAGGCCTCCGCTTCGGTCCTGGGGGTAATCGCATCCGCGGGCGGGGACGGAACCGTCAGGTGCCGTACATCGGTGGGCGTGCAATCGATGCCTGGCGGCCAGGAATTGCCAGCCTCTGACGTGTTATCCGAAGTCCTGGAAAGCGGGGAGTCCAGGGCGCTGGCAGACCCGTCCCTGGTATTTGACCATGAGCTGGCAGAGAAACTCGGGCCGGTCCTGGTTGCCGCCCTGGGAAGCAACAGTGACGGACACCGGGACAGTGTGCTGATCCTGGCCCGGGGGACCGTTGGAAGCCGCTACACGGACGTGGATGTTGAGCAGAGCGCCGTGTTTGCCTCGCGGATCGGCCTGACGCTGGACCTGCTCAAGGCAAACCAGCTGCGGGAAGAGCACGCGTTGTTCATCGACCGCGAGCGGATTGCGGCGGACCTGCACGACCTGGTCATCCAGCGGCTGTTCGCAGCCGGGTTGAGTATCCAAGGCCTGCGCCGCTACACCTCCGACACCGTTGCCCATGAGCGCCGCATCGCCGATATCACCACTGAACTGGATGACTGCATCCACCAGCTCCGCGACACGATTTACTCACTGCAGGCCAGGAAACCCGACCGGGAACTCCTCAGCGGCCGCGTCCTGCGCGCCGTGCAGGAAGCAGCCAACGCCGGTGGCTTCCTGCCAAGGATCCAGCTCTCGGGCCCAGTGGATGACATCGTGGACGAGGACGTGGCCGAACAATTGTTGCCGGTGCTGTCTGAAAGCGTCAGCAACGCCGTGCGGCATTCGGGCTCTGAAGAAATTTACGTCCTCCTCGCCGTTCAGGACGGCGACGTGGTCCTCACCGTCCAGGACCATGGCTGCGGATTTGCCGATCCCGGCCGGATCAGCGGATTGAACAACATGAAGAGCCGGGCCAGCCGGCTGGGCGGGACCTGCACCATTGAGAGCGCCCCCGGCCAAGGCACCAGCGTGACCTGGCGGGTGCCCCTTCCGGCCTGACGGCGGCGTGCTCTCTCAGGACAGCATTTCCCACGCGCGCGGGATGGGAGCCGGGATCAACGGGCTGCGGCGCCGGAATCCCAGCTTTTGCAGTACCGAGGACACGGTGCCAACCACCGCATCTTCGGGGAGCACCAGCTCCTGGCCGATCTGCCGGTTTGTCAGGCCGCGGGCCATGAAGGCAAGCACGTTCCGCTCCCTCCCTGTGAGGCCTTGCAGCCAGGAGGCAGAGGCGGCTGCGTACAGGCTTTCGGCAACCCTTTCCCGGACCTCCGGCCGGAACAGTGATGCGCCGGCGGCGGCACAGCGGATGCTGTCCACCAGATCCTTGCTGTTGCTCACCTGCTTGAGGACGTACCCGGACGCGCCCGCCAGCACCGCCGCCCGCACGGCATGCTGTTCGTCCCAGCCGGTCAGGATCAGGCATCGGACCCCGGGGGCCGTGGCGCGGAGGTCGCGGCAGACCTCAATCCCGGTTCCGTCCGGCAGCCTGTCGTCCAACACAGCGATATCGGGTTTCAGGCTGGGGATCAGGCGCCGGGCCTCTGCGGCCGATCCGCTCTCGCCGGCAATCGTGAACCCATCATTTTCGAGCAGGTCCTTCAGGCCCCGCCGCACCAGTTCATGGTCATTGAGGATGAAGATCCGGGCGGTCCCGGCTGGGGACTGAAAGACATCCCGGGGTTCTGCGGGTGTTTCCATGACGACGCTCTCATTGATTCGACGCCCTCCCCGGCTGCCCGTCTGATGCAGCCGCCCCGGTCGGAAGGATCCTCGTTCAATCATTTCGCGTCCCTCTGCTGTGCCAGCAGGGCCAAAAGTCCGTTCCTGATTCGTCACCAGCCGAAGCCACGGGGAGCCAATGGCCCGGCTGCCTCCTGAAGCTGGCGAAGGGCGCTGCAGCCAGAGCACCTCATGGTGTCTCCGGCCCCCTTTGCCCTGACCCACCGGTGCGATTCCTCCAGCCGGTACTCAAGCCAGCCCGAAAGCTTTTGCAGCCGGTTGAGTGCCACGCTGGCTTTCTCCCAGGAACTCCAGCGTCCCACGACGGCACCGTTGTCCTTGAAAATGACGTTGCACCCGCCATCGCCAATTTCCGCTGGGGCCTGGCCGCCAGGCGCTTCCTGACCGTACACGGCCCTGTACTCTTCAGAAGTTGCCACGGTGCCTCCCTGATCAGGCAGCTTTGGTTTGCGGGCGGGCGAGAAACGCCTCCAATGACTGGAGGGTGATGGTTGCGTCAGTGAAGGCCGGGCTGCCATGCGGGTGCAGGCGCTCCAGCAGGCCACCGTTGTAGCGGAGGCGGCGGAGGGCGGTGGACACGGCACGGATGGCGTATCCCAGGTCGCCCTGGTGCCGGAGCAGCGCGAGCGTCATGCCCTGCATTGATGCCAGTGCGACAGCAAGCACGTTTGCGTCCAGCTGCCGGCCCGCGGCCCGGTGACGGCGCAGCTGGGCGGCAAACCCGTCCCAAACCTCCCGGGCCGCAATCCGGGCCACTTCCGTCCGCGCATCCTTCTCCGCCAAACCGCGGCCCACCAGGTCCGCATGAAGGCATTCGAACCTGCTGCTGAGTTCCCCGGCCCTCCCGCCGGCTTCGCTGCCCGGGGATGTTGAGGGTTTGAAATTGGCAGGATGCAGGAGCATCGCCCGACGGCGGGAGGCGTCCTCCCGCGACAGCCGCGCGGCTTGCAGCGGCGCTTTCAGGGCGGGACGGAGCGTGCGGATGTCAGGCATGCTGGTCCTTTCAAAGTGCAGCGAGCTTGCAGCATGTGCCAGCGGGGGCATCATCTGCGGTGACACTGCGGGAATGCCTCAGCGGCAAGGGAAGTGTGTGCAAGTGAAGTGTGTGCAAGTGAACTGTGTGCAAGGGAACTGGGTCTCAGGGGAGGGGCGTCAGGGGGAAAGCCACTCCGGCCCCGCAAACCTGAGGACCCGGACGGCGCCCCTACAAGGATGCCAAGGGTCTGGGGTCCCGCTGTAGGGCTGAAAGTCCCGTCATGGGGGAGGACGGGTACAGATTCCCGCGTGGAAGGTTTGGAGGTTTGGTTCCCATGGAAGGCGGGGGCTTTGTGCCCTGTTTCCGGTTGCGGGGCCGGCCCTAGCCTGAAATCAGCAGGGCGGCGTAAGGCCGCCTGCCGGATCCGGGAGGCACACGGTGAAATCGGCGAACGCAAGCATCATTGCAGGCCTTGTCCTTATTGGGCTGGGTGGGCTCTTACTGCTGGACCGGCTCGGCGTCATGGACACGGCAGCTTTTGTCGCACCGCTGATCTTCGCGGCCATAGGGGTTTTGTTCCTGTCCCTGTTCGTCCAGCGCCGGGAGAACTGGTGGGCGGCCATCCCCGGTTCCGTGTTCCTGGGCCTGGCAGCGGTCATCACCACCACGCAGCTCACCAACGGCGCATGGGGTGCATCTTTCCTCTTCCTCTTCATGGGTGGCGGGTTCGCCGCCGTGTTCCTGCGCGAGCGCACCAACTGGTGGGCCCCGATCCCGGCGGGCGTCATGTTGACGCTTGCTGTCATCGTGGCACTCCCGCAGGAACTGCAGGGCATGCCGACCGCGGCCGTCCTGTTCCTGGGCCTGGCAGCCACCTTCGGCGCGCTCTCCCTGGTCCCGGTCCGTAGCTCCGGGCACGCTGCCGACCACCCCAGCGAAAGGATGAGTTGGCCGCTGATCCCCGCCGCGGTCCTGACGGTCATGGGTTTGATCTTTGCGCTCCAGGCCACGGTGGTGTTCATTTCCCTGGACTTCGCCTTCCCGGCCATCATGATCCTGGCGGGAATCACGCTGATGGTCTACGCCTACGTCGCCCACCGCGACGGACGGCAGAAGACGCACGGCCCCGGGCCCCGGGCAGGCTAAGGGGCCCAGCGGGCCGGTGGGCCGGCCGGTGAGCCCATGCGGCCCATCAGAGGAGCGCCTCCGCCCGGGTCCAGTGCCCACGCAGCAGTGCGGCGACCCTCTGCGGCTCAGCCCGGTGCGGGGGGTCGAAATGGTGGCGGCCCGGGAAGACTTCCAGCCGGTAATCGGAAAAGACGCGGGCCAGCCGGGCGGCGTTGTCGCCCTGCTCGTCCGGACTGCTCATGCCGCCCAGCATAAACAGCACAGGTTTCGTGAAGGAGGCAAGGCGGCCGCGGTCCAGGTTATAGGTGTTGAACGCCTGGAGGAAGGCGTTGATGCCTGCCGGCCGCTTGGCCATCCACGGCGGCGGCGGGCCGGGCGGCGGTGCCGGCAGGACGGCGTCGGGCTTTACCTGCAGCCTCATGAAGGCCGGCATGAACTCGTCCTGCGGCAGGGCGGACAACTGGCCGTAACGCTGCCACAGTTCGGTGTGGGCAGGGCTCCAGTCCCAGTTTCCCGCCCAGGCCGGCTCAAGCAGCGCCAGGCTGCGGAGCCGTCCGGGATGTGAGGCGGCAAGGGCCAACGCGGCAGCCCCGCCGCCGGAATACCCCACCAGGTGGAAGGTGTCCCAGCCATGGGCGTCGGCCTCGCGGAGCACGCCGTCCCCCTCTGTATCCAGGCTCCATCCCGGCGGCGGGGCATCCCCGGCGTAGAGCTCCAGGTCCTTGGCGATGGCGTCCACTCCGGGTCCCAGGACCTGCAGCAGCGCGCCGTAGGCGGGGCCGGCGGGAAGGACGCTGCCGGGAAGCAGGATCACGCGGAGCGGTTCCATGGCATTGTCTTTCGCCGGCGCCGGTCAGCGGCGCGCTGCCAGATGTCCGGTCACGTACTCGGCGTCCGGGCCCGCCCCCACGAGGGTGGCGGAGATATGGCGCGTGAGCCAGGGGAGCCCGACGGCGTACAGGCCCGGGTGCTCCGTCACGCCTTTCGTGTGGCGCGGGTAGTTCCATTCGTCCAGGAGGGGAAGGTCCAGCATGCTGAAGTCCAGTGCGTAGCCCGTGCACCAGATGATGGAGGTGATCCCTTCCGCCTTAAGGTCCAGCCGGGCGCCTGGCTCTGCGGGCAGCCAGTGGTCTTCCTCCGGCACGTCCGCCTCCGGAGCGTCGATCCCGGCAGCCTTGATGTACGCATCGGACAGCCGTCCCAGCCGCTGCCCGAACCCTGCCTCAACCAGTGCCAGGCGCTCGGCGAGGTCGTCGGTGAAGACGAGGACGCCGTCGTCGATTCCCTCGAACCGGCCGTGCAGCCGGACGCCGCGGCGGCCCAGTTCGCGCAGGTGCACGCTGTGGCCGCCGTCGTTGCCGGACAGCAGCGGATTGCACATGAAGCGTCCGGCGGGGGAGGGCAGCCCGTCCACCTGGAGCGCGTTGATGCCGTACTCCGGGCCGTGGACGTTCACCTCCACGATCCAGTGGAAGATGTCCTGCCCACGGTACCGCCTGGGCGCCTCCGGGCAGCTGGACACGGACAGGTGTACGGCGCGGCCGGCGTCCAGCAGGTCCTCGGTGATCTGGCCGCCCGATTGCCCGGTGCCCACCACCAGCACCGCGCCCTCCGGGAGCTGGGCGGGGGTGCGGTAGTCGTGGCTGTGCAGCTGCAGGACTCCGGGGGAGAGGCCGACGGCGGCAGGCGGGGTCCGTGGGCGCTGGAACGCACCGCTGGCCAGCACCAGGTTCCGGGCGGCCCAGGTGCCCCGGTCCGTTTCGAGGGTGAACCCGGCATCCGCCGGGGCGATCCGGGTCACCGTCGTGTCCAGCTCCACCGGGGCATGGATGTCCCGGGCGTAGCGGCGGAAGAAGTCGATGGTGGCGTCCCGGGCGATGAACCCGTCCGGTTCCGGTCCGTCGTAGGGCTTCCCCGGCAGGGAGACTGAAAAGTTGGGGGTGTTCAGGTAGAAGGAATCCCACCGGTCCTGCCAGGCGCCGCCCAGGGCGGGCCGCTGCTCCAGGATCCGGTGTTCCACGCCGCGCTGCGACAGCCAGTAGCTCGTGGCCAGGCCTGCCTGTCCGGCGCCCACTACCACCGTGTTGGTCTCATGGCGGGAAACCGCGGGGGCGGACATGGCTACTGCGCCGCCCTTGAGGTCCTGGACGCACGGGCTTTAGGTTCCTTGGGCCCTTTGGGCGGCAGGGACGCGACGTAGTCCAGCGCCTTCCCGGCCCAGGCCCGCGCCCGGGTGTCATCGCCGTCGCCCTCTTCATTCCACATTTCCGGCAGCCCGGTGTAACCGCCCATGGGCCGCTCGGCCGGCCCGAACGGCACGGTCCGTTCGGACGACTCCAGCACCTCCTTGTCCTTCGGGGAGAGCTTCACGCCGATGGTGGAACCGAACAGCCCGGCGAACATGTTGCCGTTGACGAACGCGCCAAGGTTGCCGAACATCGGCTTCACCACCACCCCCGGATGGTCGGGAACCACGCGCCGGAACCGCTCTTTGTCTTCCTCGGTGGCTTTGGGCATCTCCATGGCTTCATCTCCCGGTGGCAGGTGTATCCGCAGGATCTGGATGCAGGATATGCCTATTCGGAGGTGGGGTCGAGGGTCCGGGATGCATGCGCCCAGCCGGCAATAAATCCCGTCCTGAGCAGGTTAAACTTCCCGGCGGAGTGCTATATATAGCTCAAGGCAACTATTTTGTGGCTGCCCCGCCAGGTCGCATGGATCCGGGATTGTCCCGGGGGCTGGAGGCAACGGTGCTGAACACGCCGGCCTCCGCCCCGGCTGCAGGAATCCGGTGCCGCCCGGCCAACCGTCCCGCCACCGCACCCCGGCTCGCGTTCGTTGCCCTCGCCGCGCTCGCCCTCCTCACCGGCTGCAGCGGCGGCACCAGCCAGTCGGTGGCCACCGCCGTGAAGGACAGCTCCTCCGCGGTGGCCACAGCCCGGATCGCGCTCCGGCAGGATATGGACGGCAAGCTGACCCGCGCCGCCACCTCCACCGCCCTCGACGATGAGCTAAAAGAAGTCCAGGGGAGCCGGAACACCGTCCTCAACCTCTCGCCGGCAACGCAGGAGGACCGCGACACCCAGAAGCAGGCACTGGACGTGCTGGACCACTGCGCCGCGGGGTTCGCCGTGGCGCGCGCCGCCCTGGCAGGGAACGACGGCGGCGCCCCCTCCCTCGCGGACGGTGACAAGGCGCTCGCGGACGCGCAGGACGCCCTGAAGCAGCTCGAAGGCAAGGTGGGGTCACAATGAGGGCGGAACCGTGAAGCGGCTCCTCGGCGTCGCGCTCGGGATCCTCACCGCCATCGGCGGGTTCGTGGACATCGGGGACCTGGTGACCAACGCCGTTGTCGGTTCCCGCTTCGGCCTGTCGCTGGTGTGGGTGGTGGCCGTCGGCGTACTGGGCATCTGCCTCTTCGCCAACATGTCCGGCCGGGTGGCGGCCGCATCCGGCCGCGCCACGTTCGAAGTGATCCGCGAACGCCTGGGGCCCCGGGCCGGGCTGGCCAACCTCTCGGCGTCGTTCCTAATCAACCTCATGACGGTCACGGCGGAGATCGGCGGCGTGGCCCTGGCCCTGCAATTGGCCAGCAGTGTGTATTACCTGTTGTGGATTCCCGTGGCCGCGGTGGCAGTGTGGCTGGTGATCTGGCGGGTGCGGTTCTCCATCATGGAGAACGTCACGGGCCTGCTGGGGCTGACGCTGATTGTCTTTGCGGTGGCGCTGTTCCTGCTCAAGCCGGACTGGGGTGCGCTCGCCGGGCAGCTGGCGCCGGCCGTGCCGGAGCAGGAAACGGTATGGACCTACAGCTACTACGCGATCGCGCTGTTCGGCGCTGCCATGACCCCCTATGAGGTCTTCTTCTTCTCCTCCGGGGCCGTCGAGGAAGGCTGGACCGTGAAGGACCTGCTGCAGGAGCGCACCAACGTCCTGGTCGGCTTCCCGCTGGGCGGCCTGCTGTCCGTGGCGATCGCCGGGTGCGCCGCCGTCGTCCTCCTGCCCGCCGGTATTTCGGTGACGTCGCTGTCCCAGGTGGTCCTGCCCGTGGCGGAGGGTGCCGGGAAGGTCGGGCTGGCGTTTGTGCTGGTGGGCATTGTGGCCGCCACGTTCGGCGCCGCCCTGGAGACCACCCTCTCGTCCGGATACACCCTGGCCCAGTTTTTTGGCTGGTCCTGGGGGAAGTTCCGCCGGCCGGCGGAGGCCGCGCGGTTCCACCTGTCGATGATGGTGTGCCTCCTGGTGGGCATGGCCGTCCTGGCCACCGGCGTGGACCCGGTGCTGGTGACCGAATACTCGGTGGTGTTCTCCGCCATCGCCCTGCCGCTCACGTACCTGCCGGTCCTCATCGTGGCCAATGATCCCCAGTACATGGGCGAGCATGTGAACGGGCGGGCCGTGAACGTGCTGGGAATGGTTTACCTGGTGATCATCCTGGTGGCCTCGCTTGCCGCCATCCCGCTCATGATTGTGACAGGAGCCGGCTCATGACGTCGCCATCCGGTCCTTTGCCGCCGGTTCCGCGCGTAAGCGGCCGCATCCTGGACGCGCAACTGCACCTCATGGACCGGCAGGTCCTGGACCACGACGGCGTCCCGGTCACCACCGTGGACGACCTTGAGGTGGGCGGGCCTGATTTGGACGTGGAGATTCCGGCGGGGACGGCACCGCCGGCCATCACGGCCCTGCTGACCGGCGCGGTCCTGGGCACGCGGATCTTTGGCGGCAGGCCGCCGTCGTCCCGGCTGATCCGCATCCCGTGGAAGGACGTGGCGGAAGTGGGTGTGGTGGTGCGCCTTGGCGTGAGCGGGGAGCCGCTGGACGCCAGCTGGGTGGAACGGTGGGTGCGGGACAAGATCATTGCGCGGATACCGGGAGGCCGCCATGATCCTCGGTGACCTGCTGGGCACACCGGTCCACGATGCCGACGGCGGACGGCTGGGCCGCGTTGCCGACGCCCGTTTCGTGCTGGACGGAGCCCCGCACCAGCTGATGGCGGAGCCGCGGCTGCTGGGGCTGGTGGTCAGCCCGCACAGTGTCGCATCGTTCCTGGGCTACGAGCGGAACGGCCTCACCCGGCCCTGGCTGCTGGCCCGGATCCTCCGGTGGCGGCACCGCGGCTCGTTCCTGGTGCTGTGGGAGGACATATCGATGGTGGGGCCGCACTCAGTCCGGCTCCGGCCGGGATACACCCGCTACAGCACGGCGTTGGAAGGCGGCGGCCAGGTTTAGCGGCGCCCAACCGGTGCGGGATTAGGTGTGGGCCGAAACTCCTGTAGTGTTGAGACTGTTGTTGTGTTTATGCAGTTGGTAGTTCAGGCAGTACGCGCGGTCGAAAGTCCGTGTTCTTCTGAAGTAGCGGTTTTTGAACACCCCACGCCGGAGGGCCCGAAAGTCGGGATTTTCCCTCCACCTTCACGAAGGACAAAAATAATGGCTACTGGTACCGTCAAATGGTTTAACGCTGAAAAGGGCTTCGGCTTCATTTCCCCGGACGACTCCTCGCAGGACGTTTTCGCGCACTACTCCGCGATCAACTCCAACGGCTTCCGCTCCCTCGAAGAGAACCAGAAGGTTTCCTTCGACACCGAGCAGGGCCCCAAGGGTCCCCAGGCCACCAACATCCAGGCTCTCTAATTCCTTAGAGTTCCGGGACCGTTAGGTTTCCAAGCAGGGCCTGCCGTTTATCGGCAGGCCCTGCTTTCTGTTTAACCCATGTGTGCCAGTTCCCCGGGTTGGGCCTTGCCCAGGGCTGAGCGTTGGGCGGGCATCTTCCTTGGAAGAACCGTCTCGACAAATGTGAATTGCAGGAGCACTCTTGTACTGCGCACGCCTCTGACGTGCGGAACCAGCGCCTTGGCTGGGAAGAGAATTGAACCTGCGCGGCACCAGTTGGGGTGGTGCATATCCGGCCCCGATCACCGGCCGGCACTGGCTGCCCGCGCTCCCCGGCATCGGCAGCCGGCACCTTCACTCCGAAAAAACAGTGGCCGGTTGGGCCAGTCATGCAATGGGTTTGAATCGGCCGCAGCTGCAAATCGGCATTTAACAGATCGCCGTTCAAGAAAGCATCGCCATGAAGCACTATCGGGGAATCAAACCGAGATCCAACAAGCTGGCATTGATTGTGGCATTCGCTGTCGCATTGCTCGCCTCCCTGGCTGCAGCCGGCCCCGCGTCAGCCGACGGATGGGGCCACCGGACCTGGCAGGTACAGGTGGGCTCTGAGTCCAGCGACCAGGAGATCCAGGGGATGGCCTTCCTTCCCTCAGAGATCTACATCAATGAGCGGGACACCATCACCTGGCAGGCAAACTCCGCAGAAATACATACCGTGACGTTCCTGGCGGCAGGCCAGTCGCTGCAGCCGTTCAATCCGTTCAGCGACGATGAGCTGCAGAAGCGCGGAAAGGATTATTACGACGGAAAGTCGTACTACAACTCCGGCATCCTGGCCAACGTGGACGTCCCTGGCTTCCCGGACGCAAGGAGCTACACCCTGTCCTTCCCCCGGGAAGGAAACTTCACCTACTACTGCCTGGTCCACGGCACCGTGATGAAGGGGACCGTGCACGTGCGCGACCGGGGCACCGACTACCCGTACAGCCAGGCTGACTACGACAAGGCATCACGGGCGCAGGAGCGGGCCATCCTCCGGGACGGGCACCAACTGGACGCATCCCTGGCACAGGAGGCATCCAACCACAAGGTGATGGCAGGCGGTGACGACGGCGTGGCCATGGTCATGCGGTTCGTGCGGCCCACCGTGACGGTGCACGTGGGCGAGACGGTGGAGTTCGTCAATGACGGCATGGGCGCACCCCACACGGTCACCTTCGGCACTGAACCGGCGAACATTTTCGCCCCGTCCGGCGACCCGGAGCATTTCACCGGCGGCGACCTTAGTTCGGGCATCATCCCGCCCGGTGGCGGCACATTCGAAGTAACGTTCAAGTCCAAAGGAACGTTCGAGTACATCTGCGCACTCCATGACTACATGGGCATGGTGGGCAAGGTGAGAGTGGTCGACTAACGCCGGCTACACGGTCCGGCCGGGGCGGTTGCCCCGGCCGGACCTGCGTTTTCCGGGTCAGTGCAGCCCCATGGCCTCCCGCACCTCATCGAGGATGTGGTGCATGGCCCGTTCAGCCTCCGCCGTGTCACCGCCGGCCACGGCTGAGGCCACGTCCTCGTGCGCCTTCAGCGCCTCGTTCCTCGGCTTGAACGGCATGAGCCCCTGCCGGGTCCGGCTGGTCAGGACCTCTGCGATCATTCCTTCCAGCGCACGGAACATTTCATTGCCGCAGCTTCGCAGCAGCAGCTGGTGGAAAGCGATGTCGGCGGCCAGGAAGGCCTGAAGATCACCAGCCTCGCCCAGCTTGCGGAGGTCAGCGGCCAGGGCCACGAGCTGGGCACGTTCTGCTGCGCTGGCCCGGCGTGCCGCCCCGGCGGCCGCGATGGGTTCGACGGCGATGCGCAGCTCGGTCAGGCTGCTGTACTGCAAGTCCCGCCGGTCCGAGGCCAGCCGCCAGCGCACCAGGTTGGGGTCAAACACATTCCACAGGGACGGTTCCTGCACCACGATGCCCACGCGACGCCGCGAATAGACCAGGTTCATCGATTCCAGGACCTTCATGGTGTCCCGGGCAACGGTCCGGGAGATGCCGTAGTCGTGCTGCAGCCCTTCAAGGGTGAGGCGGGTGCCCGGGGCCAGCTTCCCGGAGGCTATGGCTACCCCCACTGCCTCAATAACCCGGCCCTGCGTGGCTGGGGCAGGCCCGCCGTCGTGCACTTCATCGCCGTCCTGGACTGTCGCCGTCGACATTCTTTTCCCCGTTCCCTTACGCGCCGGTGCGCCCCTCAAGAATAGCCCCCTAACCGCCAAAGGTATGACTTGTGACAAGAATAGATAGTATCTATTGCTCAAAAAGGTGATACCTTATCGCTTGGTCCGATGAACACCGGACCCGCAGCGAGCTTCTTCGAAAGCCAAAGACGTCTTCTCCGGAGGTATGACATGCAGTATCCAGCCACGCACCTGGTGGTCATGGGCGTTGCCGGTTCCGGCAAATCCACCCTGGCGGCCGCCCTGTCCCAGCAGCTGGGATGGGCCTGCGCCGAAGCGGATGAGTTCCATCCAGAAGCGAACATCACCAAGATGAGCCAGGGGATTCCCCTCCAGGACGAGGACCGCTGGCCCTGGCTCGATGAGATCCGCAGCTGGATGACCGCGCAGGCCGCCGCCGGCAAGAGCACCGTCCTCACCTGCTCCGCGCTCAAGCGCGGCTACCGGGAGCTGCTCGCCGGCGCCGAAGGCCGTGTCATCTTCCTCCACCTCGACGGCGGCGCGGACCTGATCAGCCAGCGGATGCAGGGCCGGGTGGGCCACTTCATGCCGCCCGCCCTGCTGCCCAGCCAGCTTGCCACCCTTGAACCGCTCAGCCAGGAAGAGCTCGACGCCGGCAGCCTCCGCCTCGATATCTCGCACTCACCCGAAGAGCTGGTCGCCGCCGTCGTCCGGGCCCTGAACCTCCCCGCCGGCCAGGCGCCCAAAGCGTCCTGACCCCGTAGTCCCCAACCCTGTTTCAAAGGAGAACCATGACCATCGAAGGATGGACCCAGACGATGGGTGCAGGCCCCCTGCTGCTCATCGCCGCGGCGGCAATTCTTGTGCTGCTGTTCCTCATCATCCGGCTGAAGATGCACGCGCTGGTGGCACTGATCCTCATCAGCCTCGCCACCGCCTTCGCCACCGGAATCCCCGCCAACCAGGTGGTTCCGGTCCTGATCAACGGCTTCGGCACCACCCTGGGCACCGTGGCACTGCTCGTCGGCCTCGGCGCCATGCTCGGCCGCATCGTGGAAACCAGCGGCGGCGCCAAAGTCCTGGCCGATTACCTGATCGGCGTCTTTGGCGAGAAACGGGCACCGTTCGCCCTGGGCCTGGCCTCCCTGATCTTCGGCTTCCCCATCTTCTTCGACGCCGGCCTGGTGGTCATGCTGCCCGTCGTCTTCGCCGTAGCCCACCGACTTGGCGGCGGCGTGCTGCGGTATGGACTTCCGGCCGCCGGCGCCTTCTCGGTCATGCACATCTTCCTGCCGCCGCACCCGGGGCCGGTCTCGGCCGCTGCATTCTTTGACGCCAACATCGGCCTGGTGCTGATCGCCGGCCTCATCACCGCCATTCCCACCTGGTACGTCACGGCCTACCTGTATGGCCTCTGGACCGGCAAGAAGCTGGTCCTGCCCGTGCCGGAAATCCTGGGCCACGCCAGCGCGGAGGCCGAGTCCCACCCGCCCCGGTTCCGCACCATCATTGGCCTGCTGCTCCTGCCACTGGTCCTGATCTTCCTCAACACCGGCCTGAACACCCTGGCCTCCTCCGGCGTGCTGTCCGACGCCGTGAAGAAGGAACAGTGGTTCCAGCTCCTTCGCACCGTGGGTGAAACGCCGGTGGCGCTGCTGATCGCCGTGCTGGTGGCCATGTATGTCCTCGGAGCCCGCCGCGGAACCCACGCCGGTGCCCTGGAGAAGCTGCTTGAGTCCTCGCTGGGCCCGGTCTGCTCTGTCATCCTTATTACCGGCGCCGGCGGCATGTTCGGCGGCGTCCTGCGCACCTCGGGCATCGGCGCGGCGCTGGCTTCTGTCCTGGGCAACCTGGGCATCCCGCTGATCCTGGCCGGCTTCCTCATCTCCGCCATCCTGCGCATCGCCCAGGGTTCGGCCACCGTCGCATTGACCACCACCGCGGGCCTCATCGCCCCGGCAGTGGCCACCGCGGGGCTGACCGGCATGCAGGTGGCGGCGCTGGTCATCGCCGTGGCTGCGGGCTCAGTGGTGGTCTCACACGTCAACGACTCCGGCTTCTGGCTGGTTGGCCGCTTCTTCGGCATGGACGTCAAGACCACCCTGAAGACCTGGACCGTGATGGAAACGCTGATCGGCGTGATGGGCTTCGCCGTCGCCGCGGTCATCTTCATGGTGGCCGGTATAGGGGGCTAAGCAACCCACCAAACACGTGGCGCCAGCCTCCGGTCAGATGCCTCTGACCGGAGGCTGGCGCTTCTTGCATTCAGGCGAGAAGCTGGCGGGAGCCTGAATCGAATGCGCTTGCTTCGGGTGGCCATCCGAGTGGCTTAACAGGGGGAATATCCGCCAAAAAAGGGGGATTGTAGGGGAGCCCGGGCCATGGACGCTGTCCGCCGAGGGCAGTATCCTTTAGCTGCAATTGCAGATCCATGCAGGCGTAAGGATGCTGCTGTTGCCGTTTCGGGGACCCCGCGTAACGCGGGGCGCAGGGCTTTGCCCATGGTAGCTGGGGGTCAACAGAGCGGCTCATCTCGCCATCAGCGAAGAGTCCGATGGCCATCAACTAAAGCCCCGCCTTCGATGATCATTCGGAGACGGACCGCCACCCTAGAGGCAATCATGAGATCTTATCTCCGACCACTGTTCATGCTGTTCGCAGCAATCGTCATTGTGTTCACGACCGGGCTTTCCGCCCAAGCCGCCAGTCCACACTTCAAAAAAGGCGGCGAACCGGTCTGTACCGTGACCGCCAACGGGTCAACATCCACCACCACTTGTCGCGCCGTACTCGCGGGCCTCGGAAATTCCGATCTCAAGGCCACGGTCACCGTTTCCGGTTTCGCCGTCTACCAGTGCCAGAACCAGGGCGGCAACGTTGCCCCGGGTCAGAACAAGGTCCTGGAAGGGCCTGTCAGCGAACCCACCTTCATCGATAGTTCGGCGATCAAGAACGGTAACCTGACCCTCGTGACCAACCCGGTCGACCTGACCGCCAAGAACGAGGTCACTGCGGCTGAAGCGGGATGCCCGAACAGCAACTGGAAAGGCATCAACCCGGTTCTGACGGTCACGTCCATCACGCTCGTGATCGAGCAACCGGTAGGTACAGTGATCTTCCGCTGCACCGCTACCGACCCGAACGGGTTCACCGGGACAGTAGCACTTTCCTGCTAAGGCGTAATTCGGCAGGGTGCCGATCGGCACCCCCATAATAAATTGGGCCCGGACCCAGTCCAGTTCCCTGCGGAGCGGAACGCGTCCGGGCCCGTTTATGCGTCAGGTCCGCCCCTGGCGGGAACACCGGCCGCCCCGCCGTCGTTGTTCCCCATGGCGTGCATTCCATGCGCGCCACCCGCCAACCGAAGGACACCCCTTGACTCCTCGCACCATCGTGATCACCGGCGCCAGCGACGGCATCGGCGCTGCGGCCGCCCGGACACTGGCAAAGGCGGGGGAGCAGGTGGTCGTCGTCGGCCGTTCCGCTGAAAAGACCCGCGCCCTGGCGGAGGAGATTGGTGCAGACTTTTACCTCGCCGACTTCGCCGACCTTTCGCAGGTCCGGACCCTGGCCACGGAACTTGAGGAAAAGTACCCCCGCATTGACGTCCTGGCGAACAACGCCGGCGGCATGATGGGCAAGCGAACGCTCACGGTGGACGGGAACGAACTGACGTTCCAGGTCAACCACCTGGCGCCGTTCCTGCTCACCACCCTGCTGATGGACACGCTGGCGGCCAGCAACGCGAAGATCATCAACACCGCCAGCGCCGCAAACTACTCGGGAAAGATGGACCTCTTCGACCTCAAGGCCGAGCAGGGGTACCGCACCTACCGCGCCTACGGGACGGGCAAGCTCGCCAACATCCTCTTCACGTCCGAGCTGCACCGCCGCTTCCATGACCGGGGAATCACGACGGCGGCGTTCCACCCCGGCGTTGTCCGCACCAACTTCGCGGCAGATTCCACCAGCCCCTTCCGGCATGCCTACAAGACCCTGCTGAACCGCTTCATGCTCAGCCCGGACCAGGGTGCCGACACCATGCTGTGGCTCATCAACGGCACCCCCGGCACGGACTGGATCTCCGGGGCCTACTACGCCAAGCGGGCCCTGGCCAAGGCCAACCCGCAGGCCTACGACGCCGAACTGGCGCGCGGGCTGTGGGACAAGAGTGATGAGCTGGTCAAGGCCTTCGTCCAGCCCTAACGCTCACAGGCAACGCCGTCGTGGTCGGCGTCCAGCCCGTAGATGTCCCTGCCAATAACCTGGAGGGGGCCACTGACGTAGGCCGGTCCGTTGCCGCTTCCGCCGGCGCAGTCCACGTCCGAGGCAATGGGGACGCACCCTGAGTAGTTCGGGTCGCAGCCGGGATTGGTGCCCGGAACGGCCGGGGCAACAGGGGCCGGAGGCGCAACGGGAGCGGGCGGCGCTGCCGCCTTCGCGGCTGCTTCGGCGGCGGCCTTTGCTGCCGCAGCATCCTGCGCCGCCTTCGCCTCGGCGGCCTGCCGGGCGGCGGCTGCGTCAGCCGCGGCCTTGTCGGCAGCGGCTTTGTCAGCTGCCGCCTTCTCGGCGGCTGCCTTTTCCGCCGCGGCCTGGTCGGCGGCCGCCTTCGCTGCGGCAGCGGCTGCCAGCTTCTCCGTGACGCGCTTGGACTCCGCGGCTTCCAGCCACACCAGCCTGCCCGACCCGTCCTTGGTACAGACGTAGGTGGTGCCGGCCGAAACCTGCTGCCCGTTTGCGGCGGTGCACGGCGTACCGGCAATGGGCGTTGCGGTGGCGGATTCGCTGGCGGGTCCGGCAGCGGCGCTCAGGGAGGCCTGGGGTGCACCGCACCCGGTCAGCAGAAGCACGACGGCGGCGGCCCCGGCGCCCAGCACCTTGTGCGGGCCCCTCCGCCCGGCGGCTCCTGGGGTCAGCGCGGGTTCCCGACGGCGGGTGCGGGGCGCGGAAAAGCGTTGGACGGCAGGCATGGTTCCCCCAAGTGCGTGTGCTGGATGCGATGTGCACGGCCAGCGTAGCTACGCCGGGATGGCCGGAACGGTTTAAGCGCAAATCTTGATGTATTCCTGCACCAACCTTGAAGCTCCCGGTTGTGCGGAGGTCAGCCCTGCCTGGCCAGCGCCCCACCGATCAGCCGCGCACCCTCCGGGTAGGCGCCCGGATTCGGACCCGAGTAGTTGAGCCGGATGAAGGCTCCGGCGGGTTCGGCCGGGAACCACTCCGTGCCGGCGGCTATGATCACGCCGGCATCCTCGCAGTCCCGCACCAGGCGCGGCAGATCCGTGGCATCGGGCAGGCGCAGCCACAGGTTCAGGCCGCCCTTCGGCAGGACATCGAGGTGCGCCTGGGGGAGGTGCTCCCGGATGCTGGCGGCCAGCAGGTCGCGGCGTGACTGGAGCTGCTGCCGGAGGCTCCGCAGGTGGGTCTGCCACCCGGGTTGCGTCACCACGTCCAGCGCGGCGGCCTGCAGGAGCCCGCTGACGTACATCGACTCGGCGGCGCGCTGGCCCAGGATGCGTTCGCGCGCCGGTCCCCGGACGATCACGGCAGCAATCCGGATGGCGGTGGACACGCTCTTGGTCAGGGACCTGATGTACACCACGTGCCCGGAATCATCGCGGGTTGCCAGCGGAACGGGGTCGGAGGTGATGCCGAAATCGTGTGCCCAGTCGTCCTCCACCAGGAAGGCGCCGTGCCGGCGGGCCACGTCCAGGATCTCGTCGCCGCGCCCTGCCGCCCACTGCCCGCCCGTGGGATTCGAATAGTTGGGCTGCACGTAGAACGCCCGCGCCCCGGTCTCGGCAAAGGCGCGGTCCACGTCCGCGGGATCCGGCCCGTCCGGGCCGGTGGGCACCGGAACCACCCGCACCCCGGTCTGCGCGGCGGCAAGGATGGCGCCCCAGTACGACGGCGACTCCATCAGCAGCGGCTGTCCCGCGCCCACCAGCGCACGGAAGATGGAGCTGAGCCCGCTCTGGCTTCCGGGCAGCACAACCACATCATTCGGGGTGGGGGGCGTGATTCCCACCGGGGTGGCCGACCCCACTTCCTGCGCGAACCATTGCTGCAGCTCCGGCATGCCCGCCGCCGGCGGCCGCGACAGTGCGGCGTCGCCCCGGGCAGCCCGGGCCAGCGCGGCGCGGACCAGCCGTTCCGGCAGCAGTTCGCGGTCCGGGTAGCCGGAATGGAACCAGATGGCATCGCCGGGAACGTTGCGCATGGTGCCCGACGACGACGGCAGCGGGGACGACGGCGACCGCAGCGCAGCCGTCTGCCAGCCATAGTCCGACGGACGGGCGGTGCGCACGGCACGCACGAACGTTCCAACGCCGGGCCGGCTTTCAATCAGCCCCTGGGCGGTCAGCGCCTGCAGCGCCTTCTGCACTGTCACCGGGCTGGCCTGGTACTCGGCAACGAGCTGCCGGGTGGACGGCAGCCGGGCCCCCGGAGCCGCGCCGCCGACCCATTGCCGGAGTGCCGCAACGATCCGCGAACTGCTATCGTCATTCATGAAAGAACATAGTAGCGCTACTGTCCTGAATCGCCCAGTGATATCGCCGCGAAAGGCCACCGGAATCTGGTGGGGCCTGCTCGGCGTGGCGGCCTTCTCCTTCACCGTTCCGTTCACCCGCGTGGCCGTGGCAGGCATCCCGCCGCTGCTCATCGGTTCCGGCCGGGCCGTCGTGGCCGCTGCCCTCGCCATCGCAGCACTTGCCATCACCCGCCAGCGGCTGCCCCCGCCCCGCACCTGGCTGCGCCTGGCGCTCGTGGCGGGCGGCGTCGTCGTCGGCTTTCCGCTGCTGACGTCCTATGCCCTCACTGCCGTACCGGCGGGACATGGAGCCGTGGTCATCGCCCTCCTGCCGGCCGCCACCGCAACGGTGGCGGTCCTGCGCGCCGCTGAGCGGCCCCCGGCCGCCTTCTGGGTGGTGATGGCGCTCGGCTCGCTGGCCGCCATCTCCTTCGCCTTCCTCCAGTCAGGCGGCGTGGGGCACCTGCACTGGGCGGACCTCCTGCTGCTCGGCGCCGTGGCCTGCGCCGCGGTGGGGTACGCGGAGGGCGGCCTGCTGGCGCGCACGCTGGGCTCGTGGCAGACCATCGCCTGGGCGCTGGTCCTTGCCGCGCCGGCCATGCTGGTCCTCGCCGTAGTGTCGGTCCTGGACCAGCCGCCGTCGGCCACACCCGTCCAGTGGGCTGCCTTCGCCTACCTCGCCGTGGTCAGCATGTTCCTTGGCTTCTTCGCCTGGTACCGGGGGCTGGCCATTGGCCCCATGGCGCAGGTGAGCCAGATCCAGCTGCTCCAGCCCGTCCTCAGCATCGGCTGGGCCGCGCTGCTGCTGGGGGAGGCGCTCACCTGGACCACCCTGATCGGCGCCCTCGCCGTGATCCTCTGTGCCGCTGCGGCCGTCCGCGTCCGGCTCAAACCGGCCCCCTGAACTGCTGAAAGGACTTCCCATGTACATTCCCGCCCACTTTGCTGCCGGCCCCGATGCCGTCCGGCACCTCCTCACGACTCCCGGCGCCGCCAACCTGGTGACCATGACGGACCACGGCCTGCTGGCAACACTGCTGCCCTTCGCCTTCAACCCGGCGGTGGGGGAGCACGGCGCGCTGCAGGCACACATGGCGCGCACCAACCCGCAGTGGTCCACCGCGCCGGCCGGCGAGGCGCTGGCCATCATCCAGGGCCCCGACGACTACATCTCGCCGTCGTGGTACGCCGCCAAGGCCGAGCACGGGCGCGTGGTCCCCACCTGGAACTACAGCACCGCGCACGTGTACGGCGAGCTGGTTATCCATGACGACGCCGGCTGGCTGGCACGGCACGTCCGGCACCTGACCGGACTGCACGAGGACGGCCGGGCAGACCCCTGGGCCGTGGACGACGCGCCGGAGAAGTTCATTGCCGGGCAACTGCGGGCGATCGTGGGCGTGGAGCTGGTGATCAGCCGGATCGAGGCGAAGGGAAAACTGAGCCAGAACCGCTCCGACGCCGATGCTGAAGGAGTGGCAGCGGGTCTTCGGGCCGAGGGGCGCGAAGACGGCGCGGCCGCCGTCGAACGCGCGCGCCGGAACTGACGCCTATGGGCCCTAAGCCGCCCGTTCCAGCAGCACCATCACCTCGTAGTGCGTGGTCTGCGGGAACATGTCCAGGACGCGGGCACGCCGGGCGGTGAACGACGGGAGCGCGGCCAGGTCCCGGGCCAGCGACTGCGCGTTGCAGCTGGAGTACACGACGTGCTGCACGTCCGAGGCTTCCAGCCAGCCGCAGAGCTCCTTGCCGATGCCGCGCCGGGGCGGGTTCACGATCACCAGGTCCGGCGACTGCTTGCTGGCCAGGGCAAACGCGGTGGCGTCCCCGGCCTGGAACTCCATCCCCTCCAGGCCTGCCTCGTCACTGCTGAGGCGGGCGGACACGATCGCTTCGCTGCTGGTTTCAATGCCCGTGACGGTGCGGGCCGGTGCGGCGCTGTGCAGGGCGAACCCGCCCACGCCGCAGTACAGGTCCCACACCGAGGCCGGCGCCAGTTCGTTGACCCACTCGCGTCCCTGGCGGTACAGGGCCGCGGCCATCTCACTGTTGGTCTGGAAGAAGCTTTGCGGGCGGAGGTGCAGGTTGATGTCGTTGACCCGCATGTTCAGGGTGGCCTGGCCGGTCAGCAGGATCTCCCGGTCGCCTTCCAGCACGGCCTTGTGTTCCGGGTGCACGTTGACCGAGACCACCTTCACCTGCGGCAGGGCGGCCAGGAGGTCCGGGAGGTGCTTCCGGATGCGCGGTACCACCTGGTCCGAGCGCAGGACCAGCCGGAGCATGACCTCGCCGTCCGGCGACTCGGTGAGGATGACGTGCTTGAGTTCACCGGTCCGGCGGGGAACGTCATAGGGCGTCAGGCGGACCCGGCGGATGAAATTCGCCAGCACGGGGAAACAGGCGAGCAGGCCGGGTGAGCAGACGCCGCACTTGCGCAGGTCCACGCCATGCCCATCGGCGTCCAGGATCCCGATGGTGGGATTCTGCGCGGTCCCGCCGATCACCATCTTGGCCTTGTTGCGGAAGCCGGACTCCTGGCTGGCCACCGGCGGCAGCCATTCGAGTTCGGTGTGACCGGACAGGAGGGTCTGGCAGTGCAGCTGTTTGCCGGCCAGCTGCTCACCGTAGGGCACGCCCATGTGGGTGCAGGAGCGGCAGGTGCCGGCATCAAAGTAGGAACAGCGCATGACCGGACAAGTTTACCCGGTTGCCTTCCCCGCCACGACGTGCAGGTCCGACGCCGGCACTTGGGGGAGTGCCGGCGTCGTACTTTTCAGGGCTGTACCGTCAGGGCAGCGCAACCGGCAGCACCCCATCCGGGAAGGGCGCAACGAAGGCGGCTCCTGCTTCTTCCCCTGCAGAGCCGTAGCCCCAACCGGCGAAGACGGTGGGAATACCGTGGACGGCTGCCCCGGCCACGTCGTAGCTGCGGTCACCCACCATGAGCGGGGCAGAGACATCCACCTTGGCCGCCCTCAGCCTGTCCAGCACTTCGGCAATGACATCTGCCTTGCTCCACCTGGCTTCCTGGTCCGATGCGCCGCAGACGGCGGAGAAGTAATGGTCCATCCCAAACAGGCGGGCCATCCGGAGCGCCTGGGCTTCGGCCTTCGAGGTGGCAACCGCCATGGGTACGCCCGCACGATGGAGCTGTTCCAGCAGTTCCCTGATCCCGTTGTACGGAACCGACTGGTGTGCACCGTGATCCGCGTAAGCCTTCCGGTAATGCCGCAGTGCCAGCCGGGCAAGGGCCTCATCGTGTCCCAGGTGCTCGCGGAAGGACTCAAGCATGGGCGGCCCCACCAGCCGGACCAGGTCCCCGGCCGGTGGCACAGCGGCCCCCACGGCGGCAAGCGCCCGGGCGGCGCTCGCCGTCACGCCTGCCGCCGAATCCAGCAGCGTCCCGTCCATGTCCAACAGCACGCAGCTGAAGGCTCTCCGCTGACTCCGTAGTGGCTGCTGCCGAAGTATCATCTCTGTGTGCTTTCGTTCTGGAGCCGGGCCGACTCGTGTCTGCTGTTGTGAAGTCATGCGGTGAAGGGTGAAACATGGATCGGGCGAGTCTTGACCGGATCGACCAGGGCATCCTGGCGGAGCTGACCCGCAATGCCCGGGTCAGCCACGCGGAGCTGGCTGCAAAGGTGATGCTGTCCCGCAATGCGGTCCGGCAACGCATCGACAGGATGGAACGGCAGGGTTACATCCAGGGCTACACCGTGGTGACCGGCGCCCCGGGGCACGGCACAGTCTCTGCTTTCCTGATGGTCTACCGGAAGGACAGGGTGCGCGGATCGGACGTCATCGCCGTGCTGCAATCGATCCCGGAGGTAGTCCTGTGCGATGTGGTCAGCGGCGACTTCGACCTGCTGGTGCGGGTGGAAGCACGGTCGCTTGAACGCATCCAGGAGATCTGGGAGCAGATAGCGGCCACGCCCGGCGTGACGGACACCGTGACGGCGATGACCCTGTCCAACTACATCCGGCGGGATGCGGCAGCGAAGCCGGCCCAGCCGGGAAACGCTCTCGACCAGGCTCCGTTTCCGGTGATCAGCCCTGGCGCTTGATGCACACCACTTTCGGCTGGGTCATCTCCTCATAGGCGAAGCGGACGCCTTCGCGGCCCAGGCCGCCATACTTGGATCCCCCGAACGGCATGCCGTCGAAGCGGTAGTCCGATGAGTCGTTGACCATGACGCCGCCTGCGTCGATGCGGCCCGCGGCGTCCAGGGCCGTGTCCAGCGAGCCGGTGAAGATCCCGGCGTGAAGGCTGAAGTCGATGGCGTTGGCGGTCCCCACGGCTTCGTCGAAGGTTGTGAAGGGTTGCAGCATGACGACCGGCCCGAACACCTCCTCCGTCCACAGCCTGCTGCCGGCGGGCACTCTCTCCAGGACCGTCGGATGCAGCACGTTGTTTACCCTGGTGTTGCCGGCGAGGACCACGGCGCCGGAGGCAACCGCCGCCTCAATCTTGGCCTGGAGCTGATCCACGGCGGCGGGACTGATCATGGGACCGACGTCGGTGGCTTCCTCGGCGGGGTCGCCCGCCACCAGCCGCGACGTCTCCTGCAGGAAGCGCCGACGGAACTCGTGGTAGCGGGAGGCGGCCACGAGGATGCGCTGAACCCCCACGCAGTTCTGTCCGGCTGCCCAGAAGGCTCCGGAGACGCAGGCTGAAACGGCAGCATCCATGTCGGCGTCATCCATGACGATGACGGGGGCGTTCCCGCCAAGGTCCATGGATAGCTTCTTCAGGCCTGCGGTCCTGGCAATGGCCTCGCCGGCCGTGAATCCGCCGGTGAAGGACACCATGCGGACCTCCCGGCTCCGCACGATCGCCTCCGCCACGTCCGTGTCCCCGTGGACCACTGTGAGGACGCCGGCAGGCAGGCCAGCTTCGGCGAAGACTTCGGCGAGCAGTTGCGCGGACAGGGGCGTCACCGCGGACGGCTTGAGGATGACGGCGTTGCCTCCGGCGATTGCCGGGCCCACCTTGTGTGCCACCAGATTAAGGGGGTCGTTGTACGGGGTGATGGCCGCAATGATGCCCAGCGGTTCCCGTGCGTACCACCCCATGCGGTCCTCGGAGCCTTCATAGGAGTCAAAGGGAATGATCTCGCCGGCGTTCCGGCGTGCCTCCGCGGCGGACAGGCGCAGGGTGTTGACTGCCCGCAGCACCTCCTTTCGTGCCTGGCGGATGGTTTTGCCGCTCTCGGCTGTGATGGTCTGGGCGAATTCCGCGTGGCGCGCGTCGATTAGTGCGGCAGCCGCGTCCAGCAGCTTCCCCCGGGCATGGCGGGACAATGCGCGTGCCTGCGCCGCCCCGGACCTGGCAGCCCGGATAATCGCGTCCACGGACTCCGCCGTGGTCAGGGCCACGGCTCCCAACACCCGGCCGTCGTAGGGGCTGAGCACCTCCCGGATCGCGGCCGTTGCGTGATCCAGCGGTGCAAGGGTTGATTCACGCATCTGCAGCCACCTGGTTCCGTGCGGCGTGCATGGCGATGATGTCGGACAGCAGGGCGTACGCTGTCTCCACCCGCCCGGCCCCGGGTCCGGACACCGTCACCGGGCCGAGGAGATCGGTGTTGAACGACACTGCATTGTTGGCACCCGAAACCCCGGCGAGGCCGTGGGCCAGGGGGAGCGCCACGGGGGCAACTCCGGCACTGATGCTTCCATCCAGGTTCCGCCGCGCGGAGCCCACCAGTTTCCACCGCCGCCCCTCGTTCCTGGCGCGCCTGATGTCCTCGGGCGACAGCGTTGACATCCCTTGGCGCTGCACATCCGCCAGCGTGATGTCCGCCCCCAGCAGCTCATTGGCCAGGATCAGGACTTTCAGTTGGACGTCGTGGCCCTCGATGTCGGCCGTGGGATCTGCCTCTGCGTACCCCCGGCTCTGGGCTTCGAGGACCGATTCCTCAAAGCTGAGGCCCTCTTCCATCCTGCCCAGGACATAGTTGCTGGTGCCATTGAGGATGCCCTCGAAGCCATTGAGCGCCAGTCCGGGGAACAGTTGTTTGGCCAAACGGATGACGGGTGTCCCGCTCATCACCGCGCCTTCGAATTCGAAATGCAGCCCTTTAAGCTTCGCGAGCCGGCTCAACTCCTGGCCATGCAGGGCGACCGGACCCTTGTTGGTGGTGCAGACACTCTTTCCCGACTCCAGCGCCCAGCGAACGTGTGAAGCCGCAGGCTCGCCGTCTGCAGGGTTGGTGAACGTTGCTTCGCAAATGATCCCTGCGGAGCAGGTCCGGATCACGCGCTCGTTGTCCGGGTCCGCTGACCCGCCGTACGCTGCAAATGTCGCGACGGCGGGATCCAGGCCCAAGGCCATGTCAAGATCGATCCCCCCGTCCTGGACCAGGGAACCCAGCCCAAGGTCCGTAATGGCAACCACCCGCAGGTCAAAGCCGAGGGTGCGGCCAAGCGCATCCCCTCTGGTGGCAATCAGTTCGGCCAGGGTCCGGTTGACGCCGCCGAACCCGATCAGCGCGATGTCGTAGGTGGTCATTGCTACTCCCTTGAGGTGGTTGTTGTTGCTCCCATCCTGTGCCCACCCGGTGTCCGTTGAGGCATGTCCAAACGCTCCGCCGGGGAGGCGAAACGACCATCTGAAGGGCAAATCGACATACGGAGTAACAGCAATAAACGTGCAACATTCGCATTTGAATATGATTTTGATGACTAAAAATGCCACTTTGTGTTACTTTCGTCACTGTCGACGCGCTTAAAGCTTTCATGGACCGGCACCCGAACCGCGGCCGTCCTTCCGACCATCCCCCACTGGAGGCACCACTTGGAATCTTCGACCCCCCTCACCCTCAAGCCGGAGCCGGACGCACCGCCGTCAACGGAATCAGGGCTCCGCCGCTCCATGGGGCCCCGGCACCTTGTCATGATCGCCATGGGCGGCGTGATTGGTTCCGGACTGTTCCTCAGCTCGGGCTACACCATTTCCCAGGCCGGCCCGCTGGGTGCCGTTCTCGCCTACCTCGTCGGTGCCTTCGTGGTTTACCTGGTCATGGCCTGCTTGGGGGAGCTCGCCATCGCCTACCCCGTCTCCGGTGCGTTCCATATCTATGCTTCCCGGTCCATTGGTCCCGCCACGGGATTCGCCACCGCCTGGCTCTACTGGCTGTGCTGGGCGGTCGCCATCGGATCGGAGTTCACAGCCTCGGGCCTGCTGATGCAGCGCTGGTTCCCGGGCGTTGACGTCTGGGTCTGGTGCCTGATCTTCGCCGCAACGTTGTTCGGCCTCAACGCCGTGTCATCCAAGTTCTTCGGTGAGTCGGAATTCTGGTTCGCCATCATCAAAGTGGGCGCCATCATCGGGCTCATCGTCCTGGGCGGGGCAGCCCTCCTGGGCTTCCACCCGCTCAGCGCATCGGGCAACCATCCCTTCCTGTTCGAAAACTTCAACACCGAGGGAGGGCTGTTTCCCAACGGTTTCACCGGCGTTCTGGTGACGGCGCTCGCAGTCTTCTATGCCTTCTCAGGCTCTGAACTGATCGGCGTCGCCGCAGGGGAGACGAAGGATCCCGCCACCAGCATTCCCAAAGCGATGCGCAGTACGGTCATCCGCCTCCTGGTGTTCTTCGTCGGAGCCATCGCCGTCATCGCCGCCACGATCCCGTACCAGGAAGTTGGGCTCGACGAAAGCCCGTTCGTGACGGTGTTCACGGCGACGGGTGTTCCCTTTGCCGCCGATCTGATGAACTTCGTCATCATCACGGCGCTGCTGTCTGCAGGCAACAGTGGCCTGTTCTCGTGCGCCAGGATGCTGTACTCCCTGGCCGACGAAGGCCACGCACCCCGGGCGCTTAAGAAGCTGACTAAGCGCGGCATTCCCATGACCGCGCTCTCGGTGAGCATGCTCGGAGGGCTGGCCTCGCTCATCAGCAGCGTGGTTGCTCCGGAAACCGTCTACCTGGTGCTGGTATCGGTAGCGGGCTTCGCAGTGGTGGGAGTCTGGATGTCCATCACCGCCTCGCATTTCTTCCACCGGCGGTCTTTTGTCCGGAACGGCGGGGACGTGTCCACCTTGTCCTACCGCGCGCCGCTCTTCCCACTGGTGCCGGTCCTGGCATTCACTCTCTGCACAGTCTCCCTGGTCGGCATCGCTTTCGATCCGGCCCAAGTGGCGGCGCTGTACTTTGGGATTCCTTTCGTCGCCGCCTGCTACGGTTACTTCCACATCAGGCACGGGCGCCGGGCCGCAGCCGAAAAGACGGCGCAGGGCTGAACCGTTTCCATGGCCTGGCGCGGACGGCCGAACGTCCGCGCCAGGCCATCGCCGTGCCCGGGACTGCGTTGCTTCCGGCTGATTGGTGTTTCCCGTTGGGCGGTGCCGCAACGTGTGAGGGTAGGCTGGTTGCCGGTCGGAAGGAGCAGCAGGGTGGATAACTCCCCGGAGGCGGCGTCGCTGGCGCAGGGATTGCGGATAGTGCGCCTGGTCATTGACCGGGAAAAGACGGGGAAGCAGCTTATGGGTGTCTCCCAGTTGGCCGCCGAGCTGGACATGGACCAAAGCCGCGTCTCCCGTCTGACCCAGGAGCTTTGTGAGCTTGGCCTGCTGGAGCGCCGCGAACGCGGCCCGTTCCGCGTAGGGACGGGCTTCTTCGGCCTTGCCGCCACCCTCAATACGGGGTGGATCCGGCATGCGGCGGCGGAACTGGAGGCGCTGGTGGCCACTACCGGGCTGCGCGCCCGGGTCTCGGTCCGCGACGGCTACCGGGTCATCCTGCTCCTGGCGTCCAGCAACGATTCGCAGGCGGGCAGCTTCGTCCAGCCCGGCATGGTGACGCCTGTGTGGTGTACCGGATCGGGCAGGGCGCTGTTGTGGGACCATAAGCGGCGCGGGTTTGAAGCTTTGCTTTCCGACGTGAACTTTGTCGGCGTCGGTGGTCCCGGCGCCCCGCATTCCAGCGCGGAGGCCTGGGAACTCATGGCCAAAGACAAGCCCCATGGTTTCGTTGTCGCCACCGAGGAATTCGAACACGGCATCGTGGAGGTGGCCGTGCCTGTCCGGGATCCGGGCGGTGGGATCGTCGCTTCGCTGAGTGTGCTGGGCGGGCAGCCGGACGTTGGACCCCGCGCAGGGGAATTGGCGGATGTGCTCGCGGAGGCCGCGGCAAGGCTCGGTTCGGTCCATCCCGGGCCGGAGGGGTAGGCGGCCCTTAGGGGTTGCTGTCCGGAGACCGCCATCCCAGCATGCCTTCCAGCCAGCGGCCCTGGCGGACGAGCGCTTCGGCGTGCCGGGACCGGCTGGGTTCAAGGCGGCCCTTCAGGCCCACCACCTGCAGGGCCGCCACCACGTCGCCCCTGAAATCCCTGATGGGTACGGCCAGTGAGTAGAGCCCGGGCTCCGCTTCCTCGTCGACGATGGAGTAGCCGCGGACCCGTGCGTCCCTGAGCCGTGCCAGGAAATCCTCGACGTCCGCGGGGGTGTTCGGGCCGTGCTGCTGGAACTGGACGCCCGCGAAGATTTTGCGGACCTCATCGTCCGGAGTCTCCCACAAAAGTGCCTGCCCGGCGTCGCTGCAGTAGGCAGGGTAGGGCCGGCCCAGCCACGAGCCCACCAGCCGGCTGCTCGCCGGGACGCTTTCGCCCACCGTTACGGTGCTCCTGCCGCTGAGGACCCCCAGGAAGCACCCCTCATCAGTCTCCCTCGAAAGGCGTTCCAGGGCGGCGGTCCCGTCGGTTGCCAGCCGGCGCCGGTTCAGCAGGAGGGCGTCGGTCAGGACGCTCCAGTCCAGGGCGAAGGTGCGTTCGGGGGTTCTCCGCAGGAAACCTTCCTGTTCAGCTGTCCGCAGGCTTCTGGAAACCTGGCTTCGGTCCCTGCCCAGGTCCGCAGCGATCTCTGCAACCGTGCCGCCGGGGAGGCCACGCAGGTGGCGTTCCCCGGCCGCCAGGACGGCCATGACGCCACGTCCCATGCTTGAAGTCCTCGACATGGTCCGAGTCTAGAGGACCGCCCGCCCGGGTCAGGAGATGGCGAAGACGCGGGCCGGGAAGCCGCTCCCTTCGGAGGGTTTGGCCCAGCTGGCCACGATTGCGGCACCCGATTCAGGGAGGCCGGACAAATCAGCCATCAGTTCTATCTGCCAGCGGTCCTTCGCCAGGATGTAGGTTTCCAGGCTAAAGTCCCCCTGCGAGGTTGCCAGCCCCGGATCGGTGTCCGTTTGCTCGTGCCCGATGGCCGAAACCCAGCGTTCCTCCACCAGGAAGGACAGCACCTCACGGGACCACCCGGGAGTGTGGCTGACTCCGTCCGCATCCTTGTTGGCCATGGCATCTCCGTCCGGCCACCGTGAGCTCCAGCCGGTCCCCAGGGCAACGAAGCATCCAGCCGGGATTCTTCCGTTCCGGTCTTCCCATCCGTGCACATCCTGCAGGGTGGGGGTTGCATCCGGATCCCGTTCCACCCGCCGGGTGATGTCCAGGACCACAAGGGGAAGAATCATGTCCTGGACTGGAATCCGGTCAAGGGTGCGTCCACCCCGGATGAAGTGGGAAGGCGGATCCACATGCGTGCCCCACTGGCCAACGATCGAATACCGGTGGGCCGTAAACCCGTCGCCCCTTTCAAGGTCGAAAAGAGCCTCCCGGGTTTCGTCCGGAAAGGCGGCGAAACGGGGCTGGCCTGGATGGAAGGCATGGGTGAGGTCCGTGAACGTCCTGCCTGCCAGGGCGGACTGAAGCGCGGGCCAGGCGGCAGTGGTGGTGAGTGTCATGATGCTGCCGCCGCCGAGGGGGTTTTACGGTGCAGCCCACCGGCCACGCTCACGGGACCGGTCACCTCGATGACAGGCAGTTCCCACGGGTGGATGGCCACCAGTTCCTGCATAACCCGTTCCAGGACGGCCTCGTCCAGGGTGGCATCAAAATAGGTGGTGAAGACGAACGTGGGGGAGAGGGTCTGCTCGCCCACCCTGCCAAGCGTGGGCGACGCCCCTTCGCCGCACGAGAATCCTTCGAATCCGATGCCGGATTCGAAGACGTGCTTGTAGTTCCCGAAATCACCGAGGTCCGGGTAATGCCCAACGGTGTGCAGGAGTTCTGCCAGCCCCGGATCCTGCTGGACGGCGTTGGCGTCTCCGGCGGCTATCCGGCCGAAGGTTTCCGCACTGATGGGCCAGTGGACCCGTAGCTTGCGGACACTGTTCAGGTGCACACTCACGAATATTCCTCCTGTAATGGTCGTTGCTGCAGTCATCGTGGCACACGGTGATATGCATTACAAGCATGGAAACTTGCCTATAATGAGCAAAACAGCCACCAATCGACCGGAGGTGCGATGCCTAGCCGCCGTTCCCTGTCCACCCTGCTTGACGCCGGCGCAGGCCTCGTAGCTGACGGCGCCCTGGCCACCGAACTGGAGGCCCGCGGCTGCGATTTGAACGACGCACTGTGGTCCGCCAAGGTCCTCCTGGAGCAGCCCGAGCTGATCAGGGACGTGCACCGGGACTACTTCGCCGCCGGCGCGAACATCGCCACCACCGCCAGCTACCAGGCCACGCCCCGGGGGTTTGCGGCGCGGGGGATGGGCGAACGGGAAGCCCTGGAGCTCGTTGCGCTGTCCGCCCGGCTGGCGGATGAAGCGCGGCGGCAGCATCTGGAGGACCACCCGGACGCCGGGCCGCTGCTGGTCGCCGGTTCCGTGGGTCCCTACGGTGCCTACCTTGCGGACGGCTCGGAGTACCGGGGGGACTACGCCCTCACCGCAGAAGAGTTCCAGGACTTCCACGGCCCCCGCATCGCCGCGCTGGTGGACGCCGGCGTGGACCTCCTGGCCTTGGAAACGCTGCCTTCCTTCGCTGAGGCCGAAGCCCTCCTGGCACTCAGCCGGGAACACGGCGTCGACACCTGGTTCTCCTTTTCCCTGCGCGACGGCGGGCACATCAGCGACGGAACCCCGCTCGCCGACGTGGCCCGGCTCCTTGACGGACAGCCCCACGTCGCCGCCGTGGGTGTGAACTGCGTCCCGCTCAACCTGGTCGCTCCCGCGCTCGCAGCACTGGGCCTGCACACGGACAAGCCGCTGCTGGCCTATCCCAATTCGGGAGAGACCTACCATCCCGCGACAAAGACGTGGAGCCAGGACCGGGCGGCTTCCGGCAGCGGTGCTCCCTCCAGCCTCGGCACAGGTGCCCCTGAGTGGCGGCAGCTTGGTGCCCGCATCGTGGGCGGCTGCTGCCGGACCACGCCCGCCGACATCGCAGCGTTGGCCGGGAAGGCATAGTTACCGGGAACACTGCCGTCTCCACCGGTGTTAAAACCTAAGGAGAAATGAACGATGAACAACAGAACTTATACAGCACTTGTTGTACCGGCCGGCAATTCCGAGCCCATGCGCATCGAGCAGGTGCCGGCAGACCTGCAGGCCTTGGAAGCCCTGGTGGGCGGGCCGCTGGAGTCGGTGATCCGCGGCGACTGGCATGTCTACCTCAACGCCGAAAGCGTCACCATGCTCCTGCCGGTCAACTTCCGCGCCGGGCAGTTGATGCACGAATGCGGCCTGGACCTTGACGGGATCCGTGGCACCGCGGTCTTCCTCGGCCGCGGCGAGCACGGGGCCGAAGCGGACATCCCGGACCACTTGTCCCGGCTTGCGGAGGAGCTTTTCGGGGCCCCGCTGGCCGCGTAGGCTTAGTCCCCGCGGACCCCGTAGGTGCTCAGCACGTTGCCCTTGCTGGTGGTGGACTGGTCAAGCAACACCAGCCGGGTCAGCGGGTCACCGTCCTGGAACAGCCTGCGGCCGCTGCCGGCAATGACCGGGTGCGTCATCAGCTGCAGCGAGTCCAGCAGCCCGGCGAACAGCAGCTGCCGCACCACCGAGATGCTCCCGCACACGGCGATCTCGCCGCCGTCGCGGTCCTTCAGGGCGGCAACGAACTCCTCAAGCGGAGCGTCCATCAACTGAGAGTTCTGCCATTCCAGCTGCCCGGTCAGGGTGCGTGACGCAACGAACTTTTCCACCGGGTTGATGAACGCGGCAAAGTCCTGGTCTGCCGAGGCGGTGGGCCAATAACCAGCCCACTCCTGGTAGCTGACGCGGCCCAGGACCACGGTATCCACGGTGTTCATCATCTTGGTCAGGCCCGCGCCGAGTTCGTCGTCGAAGCTGTCGAACTGGAACTTGAAGGGTTCGGACACCACCCCGTCCACGGAGTGGAACAGGCCGGCAGTGACTTTGCGCATGGGAACCTCCAGTTTTCGAGCGGACAGGCATTACGGTATGCGCCCAGGGCCTTTCCGGGAAGGGCGCCGGACCTTATTTTGGCCCGGGAATTCGGACGACGGCGGATGGTTACGTTAGCTTGATCACTCGCCGTGTCGTCTTGCACGGTTTCGCGCCGGCCGGGCCCCATACTTGTTTTTGAGCGGCTTTCGCCGTCCCCCCGGCCAGGCAGGAGGAAGTGCATGGAAACCCTGAAAAAAGTCGTGACCAACCAGTATTTTCCTGCCGGCGCTGTCCTGACGGCCGTAGTGCTGTTCTGGGTTGTTGGAATGCTGGGCGGACTGTCCCTGCTCAACAACAACCAGCCACCGCTCACCACCCTGACCTGGATGCTGTTCGTCTACGCGGCAGCTGTGCTGACCCCCCTCGCGGGCCTGCTGGCCGCCGTCGACCTGGTCCGCCGCTGGCGCCGCAACCGCGCCGCCGCACCCGATGTGCACGCTGAACCTGCTGCTTCCGCAACAGCCGTGACGCCGTACGCTGGCCGGCCGGCAGAAACACCCGCCAATGCGGCAGCCGTTGCTGAGCAGCGGCCGTCCGGTCAGAAGGCCCCGCAGAAGAAGTCTGGCGGGAAAAAGGCAGCATAGCGCCTACGGTGCGAGCATCACCTGGTTCCGCCCTGCGGCCTTTGCCGCGTAAAGGGCTGCGTCGGCTTCATTTAGCAGCATTTCGGCACTCACCACATGCCCCGCGGAGAACCCGGAGACTCCAGCGCTGAACCCCAACTGGCCCGATGGGTCGCCGGCATGGGGTATGGCCAGGTCACGTACGGCGCATAACGCCCGTTCCACAAGGGCCCTGGCCCCGATCACGCCCTGTCGGGGAAGCACCAGCAGGAACTCCTCGCCCCCGAACCGGTAGACACCGTCAGTCCGTCGTGCCGTTGCCGCGAGGGTGGATGCCACCGCCCGAAGGGCCAGATCGCCGGCCTGGTGACCGTAGAGGTCGTTGTAGCTCTTGAAATTGTCCACGTCGCACAGCGCCACACTGTACCCCTCGCCATGGCGGGCGCTCCGGGCGTGCAGTTGCTCCAGGTCCTCTGAAAGTTTCAACCGGTTGTGAAGTCCGGTCAGGGGATCGGTGCGCGCTTGCTCCGAGAGGACTTTCCGGTAGTGTGCGAGGTCCGCGTGAAGCGTGGTGATCCGCAACGCCACTAGGAGCCTGGTGTGCAGGACAAAGGGGTCCAACGGCTTGGTGACGTAGTCGTCGGCGCCGGCCTCGAGCCCGGACAGAACGTCGTCGCGCGATCCTTGCGAGGTCAGCAGCACGATGTAGGTGTACAGCTCAGGCTCCTCTGCACGGATGGCCCGGCAGAGTTCCAATCCGTCCATCACGGGCATCATCCGGTCGGTGACCACCACATCCGGCCGGTGTGCCTGGAACAGGGCCCATGCCTCGCCACCGTCCGCAGCCGTCATGCAGTCATGCCCCGAACGTTCGACGGCGGCCGTGGCCACCAGGAGCGACCCCGGATCATCGTCCGCTACGAGAACTCTCAATGGTCCCCCTTCACTGCGGCCTCCAGTTCGGCGTCCAACCGCTGCAGTTCAGCCTCGAGCCGGCTGACGAGTCCCTCGGCGTTGCCCAGTTGCCCGTTGCGGCCCAGCTCTTCGAGCTCGGCACAGACCGAAACCACGCCGGAGGCTCCGATGTTTGCCGCGGACCCCTTCAGGGCGTGGGCAGCCTGCACCAGGACCTGGCTGTCGCCAGGAACCGCTGCGCGAAGCGCCGCCACGCGCACCTGGCTCTCCCGTCGGAACGCCTCCAGCGTTGCCCGCAACAATGCCCCTCCGTCATCCTGGCCCACGTCCCTAAGGACGGCGAGGCGGTCCGGGTCCAGTGCGGGCCCGGGGCTTCCGGCGGAAGGACCTCCGGTGACAGCAAGAGGCTGCGGGAGCTGCACGGGAACCCAGCGGGACAACGCAGCTTCCAGGGCAGCCGCGTCCACGGGTTTTGACAGGTAATCGTCCATGCCCGCGGCGAGGCAGCGTTCCCGGTCTCCATCGAGGGCGCCTGCGGTCATGGCAATGATGGGCACCCGGATTGCAGAGGGCAGGCGGCGGATCTCGCGGGTTGCCTCGAAGCCGTCCATCACCGGCATATGGCAATCCATCAGGATGGCGGAGTATCTTGTCGCGGCCGCGGCCGCCACCGCTTCGGCACCGTTGCACACCACATCCACCGCGTAGCCGAACTTTTCGACTGTTGCGCGTGCCACCAACTGGTTCACCTCATTGTCCTCAACGACCAGGATCTGCCCGCGGCGCGGCGTGCCGCGCCCAGCCTGGGCGGTTCGGGCGGGCCTTGGGCGGCTCCAGGATTCCGGTGTGGGCTCGCGGGTCGAGATCAGGCGGACCAGCCGGTTGTAAAACTCGGAACTGCGGACGGGTTTCATCAGCCACTCACGCACACCCGCGGCGGCAATCTCTGCCGGGTCTACCTGCATGGTCGAGGTCAGCATGATCAGTTCCATGCCCGCAAGTGCTGCGTCGGCCTTGATGCGCCGGGCCAGCTCCAGGCCATCCGTGTCGGGCATGCAGTAGTCCAAAACGGCGAAATGGAAGGGTGTCCCGGCCTGCCGCGCGGCGCGGGCCACTTCCAAAGCGGCCGTCGCGTCCGGAACGGATTGCGGTTCAAGGCGCCAGCCACGGAGCTGGGATTCGAGGACCAGCCGGTTTGTGGCATTGTCATCCACCACCAGGACGCGGAGACCGGTGAGGAATCCGGCGGCCGGCACAGGATCCGTGGACGGGGGTGCTATGGGCAGCGGCAGCCGGAACCAGAATGTGCTGCCCTGGCCCGGCGCACTGTCCATCCCGATGGCACCGTCCATCACAGCGGTCAGGCGCCTGCAGATGGCCAGGCCAAGACCCGTACCGCCGTAGCGGCGGGTGGTGGAAGCATCCGCCTGCGAGAAGGATTCAAACAATTTGCCGTGATGTTCCGGGCTGATGCCAATGCCGGTGTCGCGGACCTCGAACTCAATTGCCGCGGTGCTTCCCGGGCCGTAGCCCGGGTCCTTGGCCGTGACCCGGATGGAGACCTCCCCGGATGCCGTGAACTTCACGGCGTTGGAGGCAAGGTTGAGCAATATTTGCCGGATCCTGCCGGAGTCGCCCTGCAAACGGGCAGGAACGTCAGGCTCACAGTAGGCGATCAGCTCCAGGTTCTTGGCCAGTGCAGGTTCGGCCAGCAGGGCGGCCACCTCTTCGACGAGGACCCTGGGGTCGAAGGGACGGACGTCCAGGTCCACCTTTCCGGCCTCCAGCTTCGAGAAATCGAGGATGTCATTGATAAGGGCCAGCAACGATTCCCCCGCACCCTTAACCCCTTGGGCGTACTGACGCTGCGTCTCGTCCAGCCCGGTTTCCAGAAGGAGCCCGGTTAGGCCGACTACCCCGTTCATCGGAGTGCGGATTTCGTGGCTCATGGTAGCGAGGAATTCGGATTTGAGACGGCTGGATTCCAACGCCGCCTCCCGGGCCGCCTCAAGTTCCACGGTGCGGGCAGCCACTTCATCCTCGAGTCCGCCGGTCAGGCTGATGTTCTCGAAGACGATCAGCACCTGACGGACCAGCACGGAGGAAAGGACTGTGGCTCCCACTACGAGAAGGAACGGATCGAGCTCCTGCAGGTGCGGGCCGGCGAATTGGAGTACAGCCAGGAGGAGGGGAACGTATGGGAGCAGTTCCAGTGCAAGCGTGTACCCCTTCCGGTCCGGGCCTGTGTTCTCCACGTACGGTGCAGCAGGAGCCATGGCGATGATGAGGAAGGCGCCTATCCAACCCAAGGCAAGCGGTGATCCGGTGGTTCCCGTCACGCCGTCGAACGTCATGCGCACGTAAATGCTGTCCGTAACGGCCAGCACCACCAGGCCGCCACCGAAACAGAGCCAGGGCAGGCGCTCGCCCGGCTGACGCCGCATGGCCAGGACCAGTACCAGGGACGTGATCACCAGATCCACCACGGGGTAGGCCATACCGGTAAGGCGTGTCAGTGGATCCCCAACAGCGTTGAAGGCGGGGCCAAGGGCCGTGTACCAGCTGACCACAAGCACCGAGCCGGCAATGACGGCGGCGTCCATGATCGCCCGAAACAGCGCCACGGGAGTGCCGGCGCGCCGCTTGAACGAGAACAGCGCCACGACAGCGGGCACCGAGTAGCCAAGGAACAGGGCGTCTGCCAGGGAGGGAAAGGGGTAAACATGGTCGTTCAGAAGGCCGTAAAACGCGTAGAGCGCCATTCCGGCTGCCCAGACGAAGGACGCCGCAGCCATATAGGTCCAGGCCTTCGCGTTCGCACCACCTCGGGCACCGGCTCGCGCACAGCTCACCCCGGCCACCAGGGACGCGGCCAAAATGAGGAAGTCGCCGGTAACAAGGGCGGCCGGAGTGCCCCTGTTCACTGCCAAAAACACCCCGAGTCCATTGAGGACCAACGCTGCCGCCACGATCCGCGGCCACAGCCGCGACCTACCGCTGTTGACACGGTGTTCCAAGAGACCAGACTGGGACACGGAGACCCCTTCCCCCTAATTGCGCCCAATGCCCCAAAACAGGGGCGGAGCCGCCGGAGACCACGGCGGAGACGCCCCCTCATAATATCCCGCGCATCTTTGGAATGGGCCGGAAAATTACCGCCCCTTCAAGGCATTGAGGGCTTCCTCCGCGTTCTGCAATGCGTGGCCAAGCCGCTCGCCTGGCTCCGGCAAGGAAAACAGGTAACCCTGCAGCGAATCGCACTCCAGCGCGGCCAGGTAATCCGCCTGGGCCGCCGTCTCAATCCCTTCAGCCGTGACGGTCAGCCCCAGGCTGTGGGCCATGTTGATCATGGAGCTGAGGATCGGCAGGCGCTCGTTGCCGGTCCGCACCATGGACACAAAAGACTTGTCGATCTTGACCGTGTCCACGGGCAGGTCCTGCAGCCGGCCCAGTGAGGAGTAGCCGGTGCCGAAATCATCCAGTGCCACCCTGGCGCCAGCGTCCCGCAGCGTGCTGAGTTGCCGGATCAGGCTGCAGTCGGCGTCGAAAAACACACTCTCGGTAACTTCCATGACCAGCTGGTAGGGGGCCACGCCGCTGGCTGCCGCCAGCCTTAGGACGGTCTCGGCGAAGTCCGGTTCCTGCAACTGGACTCCGGAGACATTCACCGCCAGGGACCGCGCCGGATCCTCGCTGAGCCATCGCGCCAGCTGCACCATGCCGGACGCCATTACCTCGGCCCCGATCTCGCCGATCAGCCCGGTGCGCTCGGCAAGGGGGATGAAGATCGACGGCGGCACCCGCTCACCGCCGCGGTCCCACCTGGCCAGCGCCTCGAGTTGGACCACCTGCCCCATGCGGTGCGACACGATCGGCTGGAAATCCACGGTGATTTCGCCGCGCGGAACAGCCAGCCGCAGCCCGCCCTCCATGTGGGTGCGCTGCACCAGTGCCTGCATCATGTCCGGGTGGAAGCGGAGGAACCGGTTCTTGCCTGCCGCCTTGGCCGCATACATGGCAATGTCGGCATGCCGCAGGAGTTCCGAGGGCCCAACGCTGTCCTGGCCCAACGAGGCGAGGCCCAGGCTGAGGCTCGGCCGGAGGACAGTGCCGTCGATGGTCACGGGGACGTGCAGGCAGCGCACGATGCACGCCGCGATGGCGTCGGCATCCGGGCACGCCGTCAACAGCACCACGAACTCGTCCCCGCCCAATCGTGCAACGACGTCAGCTGTAGGGACGCAGCCGCGAAGCCGGCGTGCCACTTCGATGAGCATGTCATCACCCGCCTGGTGGCCAAGGATGTCGTTGACCTCCTTGAAGTCGTCCAGGTCAAGGAGCAGGACATCCACCGTCTTCAGCCGGGCTTCCTGAAGTGCTTCGGCCAGGGCGTCGTTGAACACGGCCCTGTTCGCGAGCCCGGTCAGGGGGTCCTGGAACGCCATGGCCCGCAGCTTTTCGGCCTGGACGGCCAGGTCCATCATGGCCCTGTGCGCCTGCTCCTGCGCTTTTCGCCGGGGCGTGACATCGCGGAAGCTCCACACCCGTCCAACGATCTTTTCCTCTACCCGTTGGGGGCGGGAATATCTTTCATAGGTGCGGCCGTCCCTGAACTCGACCACGTCGTGGCTCTCGGCGGCCGGGTCTTCCTGAAGTTCGCCCAGCCGGGCGGTGAAGGCCGCTGGGTCTGCCACCTGCTCCACGATGAGCTGCATGGCCGGTTCTCCGCTGTCCGCTTCCATCAACTCGGGCGGGATGCGCCACATGGCAAGGAATTGTTCGTTGAACCCAGCCACCCTGCCGTCATTGCCCATGACCAGGATGCCGTCGGCAGTGGATTCAAGGGTGGCCGTCAACAAGGACATGGCCTCGCGCAGATCCTCGTCCGCCGCCTTGCGGTGTGCCGTGCCACGGGCGGAGAGCAGCAACCGCGCTCCGGATTGCCCTGCCCGTTCTTCCGATTGCCCTTCGGGTCCGCGCTCTGCGCGGGCGTGGTCCGCGGTTGGCTGGGGGAGGAGTGCGGCCGCCACTTCGATGGGGATCTCGCTGCCGTCGTGACGGAGTCCCCTGATCTCGCGGGGCAGCGGATGCCCTTCCGGCTCTGCAAGGAGCTGGAGGAACAACTGGCCTACCTCGTCGCGGAAATCCTCGGCAATCAGTGGGCGGTGGTCCAGGCCCGCAAAAGCTTCCTTCGGTAAGCCGAAGAGCCTTGACGCTGCAGAATTGGCCGCAAGGATAATACCGTCCGCGGTCAAAGCCAGCAGTGCGTCCGGGCTGGCATCCATGACCACGCCAAAAGTTTGTAATGCCACATCATCGCCACGGCCCATAAAACTGGTCATTACACCACCCCTTCGCCATCATAAAGGCCATTGGCAGGAATTGGGTGCGCACCAGGGAAGGCAAATTGGGGCGGCGCGGAACAGAGAAAGCGCCGTCCTCCTATTGGGGAGTCCGGCGCTTCTTGTTCAGTTGACTTTGTGCTGCGGCTACACCCTGCGGCCGCTGCGGTTGGCGACTGCCCCGTAGATCAGCAGCACGATGATGGAGCCGAGGATGGCCAGCAGCCAGGTCCTGAGGTCGAAGAATTCGGCCAGTCCGCCGCCAAAGATGAGCGATCCAATCCAGCCGCCCAGAATGGCTCCGACGACGCCGAGGACCAGGGTCACTACCCAGCCGCCGCCCTGGCGACCCGGCAGGATTGCCTTTGCAATGGCTCCAGCAATCAGGCCCAAAATGAGAAATCCGATAATGCCCATGTTGCCACTCCTTGTCAGTAAGTTGTGCCGGGCCCCCATTTCCGGTTCCATAATTCAATCAGCAGGCTTACTACTGTGCAAGGCCTTGAATATCACAGGATGACTGTCAGTTTCAGGCGTAATGCCGTGCTTTTATCCATCAGTGTCCTGACGGTCCTTGGTTTTCCGCCGTGTGGCCTGGCTTTGGCATCCCGTGAACGTTCATTCTCGGGTGCGGCCTGCCTGGCGTCCGCCGATAGGATGGCAAGTCCCCGAACAGACCAAGGAGCGCAGGCATGCCCAGCCAGACCGCCAGGCCCCGTGCCATCTTCCTCGACATCGACGGAACCTACGCCGACCACGGCCTGGCTCCGGCAGCGCACGTGGACGCGGTGCGGACCGCCCGGGCACGGGGCCACCTCGTCTTTGTCTGTACCGGACGCCCGCTGTCCATGGTCCCCGGCCACATCCTGGACGCTGGGTTTGACGGCACCATCACAGGCGCCGGCGCCAGGGTGGAGGTCAACGGGGAGATCCTCAAGGATGCCCGTTTTGAACCCAGCCTGGCCGCACGCATCGTTGAGGCCCTGGATGCCCACAACGCCGCCTACATCCTGGAGGCCCCGGAAGCCCTGCATGGCCGCACCGGTGTGGACCGGCGGCTGAGGGAGGTGCTGGGCCCCATCTTCGCCGGGCGTCCACGCCACGACGGAGTGCTCAGCACGGACGTGGATCCGCTCGAGGACATCCTGGGGCCAATGCATTACGGCGATGACCTCCGCGCCACCTCCTACGCCAAGATCTCCTGCTTCGATGCACCGGTGCCGCTGACCCGCCTGTTGGAGGCCTTCGGGCCGGAGGTTGGGCTGATCCCGAGCTCCCTGTCAGCGCTCGGCGACCGTGCAGGGGAAATCTTCATGGCCGGCACGCACAAGGCGGTGGGCATCCAGGTGGTGGAAGCCCGGCTCGGCCTGGACCGGGCCGACATCATTGCCATCGGCGACAGCGCCAACGACATCGAAATGCTTGAGTACGCAGCCGTCGGCATCGCCGTGGAAGGCGGCCACCCCGCCGTCCTTGCCGTGGCGGACAGGACCACTGCCGCACCCGCCGGCAACGGCGTGGCCCTGGCCTTCGCTGAGCTGGGGCTCCTCGGCTAGGCCGTCCCCTGTCGGGCGTCAGCCCACCGCGCCTGCCGTAGCCAAGGTGCCGGCGGAGGTGCCAAGGCCGCGCACCAGCCAGCCTTCCTCCCGCCACGCTGCCGCGTCCAGCACGTTCCGCGCGTCCAGGACCACCCGCCGTCGTACCAGCTGTCCGGTGACGGCGGGGCACAGCCGCCGGTACTCGTCCCATTCGGTGAGGAGCAGCACCAGTTCGGCATCCTGGAGTGCCCGCCCGGTGGACGCCTCGAAGCGCAGGCGCGGGTAGCGGCGCCAGGCAAGATTGACCGCTTTGGGGTCGGTGACGGTGACGTGCGCCCCGGCAGCGGCCAGCCGGTCCGCCACATCCAGCGCCGGCGAATCCCGGATGTCGTCCGTATCAGGCTTAAAGGAGGCGCCCAAAACAGTGACCGAGCGTCCGGCCAGCGCTCCGCCGCACAGCTCCCTGGCGAGGCCGACAGTGCGTTCACGCTGGCCAAGGTTCACCGAATCGACCAGCCGCATCCAGTCCTCCACAGCGGGCACGCCGAGTGTGGCGGCCTGTGCACGGAAACTGCGGATGTCCTTGGGCAGGCAGCCGCCGCCGAATCCCAGCCCCGCGTGCAGGTACCTGCTGCCGATCCTCGGATCCAGCCCCATCGCCGCGCTGAGCTCCGTCACGTCCGCGCCGGCAGCATCACACAGCCCTGCCACTGCATTGATGAAGCTGACCTTGGTGGCCAGGTACGCGTTCGCGGCCGATTTGATCAGCTCTGCCGTGGCGAAGCTGCAGACCAGGCGGGGGATCCCGGCGGCCAGCAGCGGTTCATAGACGGCATCCAGTGCTGCCGCCACCCCAAGGGGTGCGCCGGTTGCCGGGTTGAAGGCAGCGGGCCGGCCGCCCTCCACGCCGTAAACCAGCCGGTCCGGCACCAGCGAGTCCTTGACGGCGGTGCCCTGCCGCAGGAACTCGGGGTTCCAGCCGAGCAGCACGTCGGGCCGTTGCGCCAGGATGCCGCGCAGCATGTCCACGGTGCCAACCGGCACGGTGGATTTGCCCACGACGACGGCGCCCGCGGCCAGGTGCGGCAGCAGGCTTTCCAGGGCGGAGACCAGGAAGGTGAGGTCGGCGGCGTCGGACGCCTTGTCCTGCGGCGTCCCCACGCACAGGAAATGAACCTGCGCGCCCCTTGCCTCTGCCGGGTCGGTGGCGAACCGCAGCCTTCCGGTAGCGCGGCCGTCCTGGAGCAGCTCGTCAAGCCCGGGCTCGTGGAATGGCGCCACCCCCTGCGCCAGTTGCTGCACCTTGCCGGGATCGACGTCGATGCCCACCACCGAGTGGCCCATGGATGCAAGGGCCGCCGCGTGGACAGCGCCCAGGTAGCCGCAGCCTATTACAGAAATCCTCATGACGGTGCTCCTGCCTTTGACGCCTTCCGCGGGGGACCGGGAACCGCCGCGGTGACGTCCCGGTAGTGCTGCACCAGTTCGGCGCACAGCGCCGGCCAGGTCCTGTCCTGCACCGACGCGTGGGCTGCCGCCGCGAACGCCCGGCGCTTGGCGTCGTCGCCCACCAGGTCCTCCACCCTGGCGCGCATGGCCGCCAGGTCGCCCGGTTCGTAAAGCCACCCGGTCCGCGAATTCTCCACCAGGTCCAGCGGACCGCCCCGCCCCGTGGCCACCACAGGAACAGCCGATGCCATGGCCTCCTGGATGGTCTGGCAGAAGGTTTCGAACTCGCCGGGGTGGACGAACAGGTCGAAGGACGCCACCGCCCGGGCCAGTTCTTCGCCGCCCAGGAACCCGGTGAACACCGCGCCGGGGAGTACCGTCTCCAACGCCGTGCGCTGGGGCCCGTCGCCCACAATCACCAACCGGGTGTTGGGGAGGCCGGAGAGGGCGGCCAGGTCCTCCACCTGTTTTTCCACGGCGAGCCTGCCCACGTAGCCGATGATCCGTTCACCGTTCGGGGCCACCGAAGCCCGCCACCCGCCGTCGCGCTTTTCCGGTGAAAACCGCGCGGTGTCCACGCCGCGGCGCCACATCCGCACCCGCGGAATGCCCCGGCCGCGCAACTGGTTCAGCGCGAACGTGGAGGGCACCAGGGTTCGGGTGGCCAGTAAATGAATGTTCTCCACCCGGTTCCATGCCCAGTTCTCCAAAAAGGGCACACCGTACCGGGCGGCATAGCTGGGGACCTCGGTCTGATAGACCGCCACGGTGGGAATGCCCAGCTGCGCGGCAGCCTGGGCGGCGCGCCAGCCCAGCACGAACGGCGAGGCAAGATGCACCACATCGGGCGCGTACTCGGCAAGGATTCGCTTGACCCGGTACACACCTCCCACGGCCACCCGCACGTTCGTATAGCCTGCCAGCGGAACCGCTGGAAGCCGGTGGACCTCGGCGCCGTTGACGTGGACTGCGGCCTCCCCGTCGTGCGCGGACGGGGCAATGACCATGACGTCGTCGCCCCGCTCCTGCAGATGGTCCAGGACCCGCAGGATTGAGTGCGTGACGCCGTTCATCAACGGCAGAAATGATTCGGCGACTATTGCGATCCTCACCCCTCAACCGTGCGCGGCCTCCCTGAAATGGCGGGGGAGTAGGCATTACCCGGAGGCAAAGGCCCGGTGAACAACTGGACCCAGTCCCGAAAAAAATTACTAAGTAGGCTTGGCATTCGATGCTAAGCATGCTTACGGTAGGGGGGTAGTCAGCGCAGAGCCTCAAGCAGCCGGGGCGGAAACCGGGCGTCGGGGACATCCCGCGCAAGGACATCCATTGCTGGCAGACCCAGTGCAACGACACATCCAAGGAGAGTCATGCTCAACAGGGAAAATCTTGAAAACCTGCTCACCAAGGGCGGCAACGTCGTCGGTTCCGATGGTACGAAGATCGGCTCGATTGGCCAGTTGTACGCAGACGACGACACGGGTGAGCCCACTTGGGTCACGGTCAAGACCGGCCTTTTCGGCACTTCCGAATCGTTCATCCCGGTCGAAGGCGCACGCCACCAGGACGACGACTTGGTAGTCCCCTACACCAAGGAGCACGTCAAGGACGCGCCCCGCGTGGACGCGGACGGCCACCTCACCCCCGAGGAAGAGGACCGTCTTTACACCTACTACGAACGCGGTGCCCGGACCTACACGCAGGCGACCACCGGCACTGACCGGGACGTTGACCTGCAGGGCGACGCCGACCTGAACGCCGGCACCCCCACGGCAGGCCTGGCGGCAGGCCACGGCACCTCCGACCGCGACACCACACGGGGAACCGTCGGCCACGACACCTCCGGCCCCACCACCGATGACGCCATGACGCGGTCGGAGGAACAGCTTCACGTGGGCACGGAGCGTGAGGCCACCGGCCGCGCGCGGCTGCGCAAGTACGTCACAACCGAGAACGTCACCAAGACCATCCCGGTGGAGCGCGAAGAAGTCCGCATTGAGCGCGAGCCCATCACGGACGCCAACCGCGGTGCCGCCATGGGCGGACCGGCCATCAGCGAGGAAGAGCACGAAGTGGTCCTCCATGAGGAGCGCCCGGTGGTGGAGAAGGAAGCCGTCCCCGTGGAGCGGGTCCGGCTGGACAAGGATGTTGTCCGCGACGACGTCACGGTCAACGAGGAAGTCCGCAAGGAAAACATCGAAACAGACGGCGGCAGCCGCCGCTGACAGGTGCGGGGGGACTCGTCCCTACGTTCCGCGGGCAGGCTGGCTGAAACAGCGGCCCTGACACGGTGAACGGCGCCGGGAGCCTACTTGGGGGCTCCCGGCGCCGCACTCTTTAAACGCTGGTGCAGCCGCGCATAAACGTGGCTGCACCAGCCAGTAGGACGAATATCTTCAGAACTTACGGTTCATCTCTCATTCGCGGCTCCTGTTTTCCCGGTTTACGGAATCCGGGTCATCGAACTGGCGCCGGGTCACGGCGGCGGCCAGCAGAAATCGCAGCACGCCCTCGGCGGGGCAGCGGGTGTTGGTTTCTACCAATTTTACGGCGGCCTCCAGGAAAAAGCGCCGGCGTCGCGGTCATTTGATTGATCATCCGCGCCCCCGTGGAGCCTGTCGTTCGCGGGCAGAGCCCACCCGGCGTGACACCATGGAGCACGATGAAACTGCGCGCTGACCAGACCGGAGACCGTGGCCTTCCCATGCCGTTGTGGCTGCAGGGAGCCCTTGAAACGGCGCAGGCGGCCATCATTTCCGCGCTGGTGGTGGTGGCGCCCATCGTGGCTGTCTGGGCCACCGCCGGTTTCCAGAACGGGCAGTTCGAGGTCCTGGCCCGGCTGGCAGGCCAGTCCTGGCTCCTCGTGCACGGCGTGCCGCTGGAACTGGCGGGTGCGGGACCGCAGGCGGCCACGCACGGCGGAACCGGCGTCCTCAGCCTGATTCCCCTGGGCCTGACCCTGATTCCGTTCCTCCTTGCCTGGCGGGCTGGCCGCCGGCTGGCCCGTGCTTCCTACACGGACCAGCTGTGGCAGGCGCTGCTTGGATCCTGGGTGGTCTACGGGGCTTTCGGCGCCGCCACCGGGTTCGTCTGCCGCAATGCCGACGTCGTCATCAATCTTTGGTACGCCATGCTGGTTCCCCTGGTTCCCTACGGACTGGGCATGGTGATCGGCGCGCGCAGGGAAGCAGGATCCTGGAGCCGGCTCATCGGCGTTGACGCGGTGGACTGGCTTTCGCGCACCAGCCAGCATTCACGCTGGGCCGGTTCCTACTTCGCGTCGGTGGCCAAGGCAGGATTCGTGGCGGTGGTGTCCGCGCTTGCGTTGGCAGCAGCGCTGCTCGCAGTTGACCTGTTCATCCACTGGAACCTTGTGGTGTCTGTCTATGAAGCGCTCGACGCCGGCCCGGTGGGAGGTGCCGCCCTCACCATCGCGCAGCTCGGCTTCCTGCCCAACCTTGTGGTCTTCGCCCTCGCCTGGACATCCGGTGCCGGCTTCGCCATGGGCGTGGGCTCCCAGGTGGGTCCGCTGGGCACCGCCGTGGGTCCGCTTCCGTCCATCCCCGTCCTGGCCGCCATCCCCTCGGGCCCCCTGGATTACGCCTTCGTGGCCATGATCGTTCCGGTGCTGGCCGGTGTCATGGCGGGGTGGTGGTTCCTCCGGGAGGGAGAGAACCACTTTGATGAGTGGCTTGCCATCAAGGTCCACGCCCGCTGGTTCACGGCGACAGTTTCCACCCTCGCCCTTGGCGCGCTGGCCGGCGTGGCCGCGGGGCTGCTGACTCTGTGCCTGGCCTGGGTTGCCAGGGGTTCAGCCGGGGTGGGCCGCCTGACCGCCATTGGACCTGACCCGCTGTGGACGGGACTGTGGGTGGCCGCCGAGGTGGCTGCCGGCGTCGTGATTGGCTACGCAGCCGGACCATGGCTGGAACGCGAGAAAAGCACGGCTGTTGAACGGGACGCGGAACTGGTCCACTAGGACCTGCGCGGGGCCTAGCGCACCTTGGTGGGCAGGACGTCCTGGAACTGCACCATGCAGGCGTGGGTGGCCCGGTCCGTCAGCGCACGGCCAAGGCAGGCCTGGTACTCGCGGACCTGGTCAAAGAGGACCATGGTGGTGACAATCAGCAGCACCATGACGGCAGCGACCACCAGGCCGGAAATGGTGCCGAAGAGAATCAGCTTGGATTCCTTCAACCGGACTGCGCGGACCAGCAGGACAATTCCCAGGACCAGGCCCGAGGCGGTGAGCACCGTGGTCAGCCAGAGGTAGCCCACATCCAGCTGGTAGACGAAGAACGCGCCGAGCACCGAGACCGCGAACATCCGGAACAGGGTCTGGGTCTTGGCGAGGGACGCTTTCGCCGCCTCGCTGAGCGGGGGCCTGACCTGCTGCTGCCCGCTCCGGCCCGGTTCGCTGTTCATGTTTTCCAGCGTACGCGAGCCTGCACCTAAGCTGGACCAATGCGTATCGTCGTCCTCGTTTCCGGCACCGGGTCCAATCTCCAGGCAGTCATCGACGCCGTCAAGGCGGGCGGGCTCGCTGTGGAAATCGCTGCGGTGGGCGCGGACCGCGAAGGAACGTACGGCGTCGAACGCTCCGCTGCCGCAGGCATCCCCACGTTCGTGGTGGACTTCAAGGCCTACCCGGACCGTGCCGACTGGAATGCCGCCCTGACCGAAGCCGTGGCCGCCTACAAGCCGGACGTGGTGGTGTCTTCAGGGTTCATGCGGATTGTCAGCCCCGGTTTCATCGACGCGTTCAACGGCAGGTACCTCAACACGCACCCGGCGCTGCTGCCGGCGTTCCCAGGGGCCCATGGCGTGCGGGATGCGATGGCATACGGGGTGAAGGTCACGGGCTGCACCGTCCACTGGGCGGACGCGGGCGTGGACACCGGCCCCATCATTGCCCAGGAGGCCGTGACCATCGAGGACTCAGACACCGAGGAAACGCTGCACGAACGCATCAAGGTGGTGGAGCGGCGGCTCCTGGTCTCCACCTTGGCGGCCCTCGCCGCAGACCCCTCGTTCCCGTCCCCCCAGCCCCCCAACTAGCTCGCAGTTGTTGTCGTTTTGACCCGTCAAAACGACAACAACTGCGAGTCACTTAATCATCGCCGCAGCTGGCTGTGGATAACTCCGGCAGATGGCAGAAGTGTTTGCGACTATGGTCGCGTGAAGACGCCTCGTCCACTTCCCGCCGAGATCGCCCGGGTGCCGTTTACGTGCCAGGAAGCGGTCGACGCCGGCGTAACTCTTAGGCGCCTGCGCCACGGAGAGCTGGACGCCCCCAGCCGCGGCATCAGGGTCCCGCAAGACGGCTCGGGCCAGGGTCGAGAGGGCACGGCCCTGTCTGAAGCCTTGAGGCCGTTTACGAGGATCACTTCGTTTTCGGCGGTGTCCCACGCCACGGCCTTCACGTTCTGGAGTTTTCCTGGTTTTTTGCCCGGTCATGAGGACCCGCTGATCCATATCTCCCGTCCGGACACCATGGCTATTCCCCGCCGCAAGGGCGTTGTCGGCCACGTAGGACAGTTCTTCGATGACGAGATCGTGCACGTGGAAGGGGTGCTGGTAACCAGCAGGCCCCGGACATGGCTGGACAATGCCCGAAGGATGAGCGTTGAGGAGCTGACGGTAGTGGCGGACCATCTTCTGCGGGTGCCGAGGGCTGCGTTCGAAATCAGGACGGAGCCGTTTTGTACCCTTGGGCAGTTGTCCGACATGTTGGATCGACACAAAGGTACACCCGGCATCCGGAAGGCAAGACTTGCCCTGGAGTTGGCGCGGGTTGGTTCGGACTCGGCGCCGGAGACGCGGCTTCGGCTTGCCCTGAACGCCGCGTGCCTGCCTGAGCCGATGCTGAATATGCCCATCGAACTTCGCCCCGGCGTCATTCGTCAGCCTGACCTGAGCTACCCGGAGTACAGGATTGCGGTGGAATACGACGGCGACGGCCATTCCGAGCCACAACAGATCGTTAGGGATATCGACCGCGAGGAGGATTTCAGCCGAGGAGGATGGCTGCTCGTGAGGATCTCAAAGCGCCACATGCAAAACCAGGCGTTGTCCGCCCTCTCGAAAGTGCGCGGGGCGCTTCTCAGCAGAGGCTGGGTACCAAAGTAGCTCGCAGTTGATGCCGTTTTGACGTGCGAGAACGACAGCAACTGCGCGAGTCAGTTGGGAGCCGTCTACTGCAGCCGGCGCTGGCGGGTTTCGGGGGAGAAGAACGCCATCCACAAAACGGAGACCAGTACCAGGGCTCCCGCCAGTGCAAACGACGTTGCAAGCCCGAGTTCCGGCCAGAAGTAGTTCGCGAAGATCAGCGGCCCAAAACCTGCGCCGAGGCGCGAGAACGTGGATGCCCAGCCGAAGCCGGTGCCGCGCAGTTCTGTGGGATAGAGCTCGGACACGTAGGCATACAGCACGGGGATGGCCACCTGCACCACGAAGCCGAACACCAGCAGCCAGAACACCGCGGCCGTGGGGATGTCCACCACGAAAGCCACAATCACCAGCGTAAGTGCGGACAGCGGGCCGGTGATGGCCAGGATCCATTTGCGGCCCACACGCTCCACCAGGAGCGCTGCCACCACCACGCCAAGGAAGCCGACGGCGGCCATGGAGGCTGTTGTGACGAACGCCTTGTACTCGGCGAACCCTGCGCCGATGAGGATGCGCGGCATCCAGGTCAGGGACAAGTAGTAAACCAGCAGGATGCTGAAGAACAGGGACCATGCGGCGGCGGTGATCTTCCAGCTGAACTGCCACACTGAGCGCAGCTGCGTCCAGGCGCTGCCGGCGGAGAGCCGCGGGACATCCCTGGCGTCCGGAAGGCTGTAGGCACGCGGTTCTGCCCCGGTTGCTTCCACCAGTCCGTCGATGATCCGGGCCGCTTCCTCCCGCCGGCCTTTCCGGATCAGGAACAGCGGGGACTCGGGCACGCTGCGCCGGACCCAGAAAACCAGCAGCGCCGGCAGGACCATCACCAGCATGGTCAGCCGCCAGTCGCCGTAAAGGGCCACCAGCCCGGCGGAGACGAATCCCGCCAGGGCAGCGCCGATTGGCCACCAGCCATCCATGGCCGTAAGCACTTTGCCGCGCTGCTTCCGCGGCGTGAACTCACCCACCAGTGCGTAGTCCACGGGAATGCAGCCGCCAAGGCCGAATCCTGCCAGGAACCGGAAGGCGCAGAACCAGATGAAGTCGGGGGCGAAGGCGCCGCACACGGTGAACACGGAGAAGAGCAGGAGGGTTGCCGTGAAGGCCTTCTTGCGCCCAACGGTGTCCGCGATGGTCCCCCAGATGAAGGCGCCCAGCGCCATGCCGACCAGGTTCGCCGTGCCCACCCAGGCCGCTTCCCCCGCGGAAAGGGACCAGTGCTTGGACAGCAGCGGAATCAGGATGCCGTTCAGGGTTACATCCCAGGCATCGAACATGAAGCCGAGGCCTCCGATCAGGAAGATCCTGCCCTGGACTTTCCATCGCCAGGGCAGTTCCTGGACCACCTGTTCGCCGCTGGGCACAGTGGTGTATGTATTCATCGCCGCCTCCTGTCCAAAACTTTAGCCCGGCCCCAGCCCGTTCACACTCCGGCGTCCACGCCGGGCAACCGCGCCCTTCGCGATAAACTGGCCCTATCCCCACCAACCGCGGCCCTGTACCGCGAGATAAGACGGAGACATTTGTGAGCTTCACGCAGCATGAGCGCGTATCCATTGACCGTGTACCCATCCGCCGGGCCCTGATCTCGGTTTACGACAAAACCGGTCTGGAGGAGCTCGCCACGGGCCTGCACGCAGCGGGCGTGAAGCTCGTCTCCACCGGCTCCACGGCAAAGAAGATCGCCGCCGCGGGCATCCCCGTGCAGGAGGTGGAGGAAGTCACCGGTTCCCCCGAAATGCTGGACGGCCGCGTCAAGACGCTGCACCCGCGTGTGCACGGCGGCATCCTGGCGGACCGGCGCGTTCCGGCCCACATGGAAACCCTTGCCAGCATGGACATCGAAGCCTTCGACCTGGTGGTGGTGAACCTCTACCCGTTCGTGGAGACCGTCAAGTCCGGCGCCGCCCAGGATGACGTCGTCGAACAGATCGACATCGGAGGCCCCGCCATGGTGCGTTCGGCCGCCAAGAACCACGCCGCCGTCGCCATTGTGGTGGACCCGTCCTTCTACGGCCAGGTGGTGGAGGCCGCCGCCGCCGGCGGTTTCGACCTCAAGACCCGCCGCCGCCTCGCCGCCAAGGCCTTCGCCCACACCGCGTCTTATGACAACGCGGTTGCCACCTGGACCGCCAGCCAGTTCCTGGACGAGGACGGCGACGGCGTCATCGACTGGCCTGCCTACGCCGGCCTGTCCCTGGAACGCTCCGAGGTCCTCCGCTACGGCGAAAACCCGCACCAGCAGGCTGCACTGTACGTGGACAAAGCCGCCCCGGTGGGCATCGCCCAGGCGGACCAGCTGCACGGCAAGGCCATGAGCTACAACAACTTCGTGGACGCCGACGCCGCCCTGCGCGCTGCCTATGACTTCAGCGAGCCCGCCGTCGCCATCATCAAGCACGCCAACCCCTGCGGTGTGGCCGTCGGCTCCAAGGACGCCGCAGACCCCATCGCCGACGCGCACGCCAAGGCCCACGCCTGCGACCCCGTCTCCGCGTTCGGCGGCGTCATCGCCGCAAACCGCCCCGTCACCGCAGGCATGGCCAACACCGTCAAGGACATCTTCACCGAAGTGGTCATCGCCCCCGGCTTCGAGCCGGAAGCCGTGGAGATCCTGTCCAAGAAGAAGAACATCCGCCTGCTCGCCCTTCCCGAAGGCTACGGCCGTTACCCCACGGAGTTCCGCCAGGTCTCCGGGGGCATGCTGGTCCAGGTAAGCGACAAGGTGGACGCCGATGGCGACAACCCCGCCAACTGGACCCTCGCAGCCGGTGAAGCAGCGGACGAGAAGACCCTCGCGGACCTTGCCTTCGCCTGGACAGCCTGCCGGGCCGCCAAGTCCAACGCCATCCTCCTCGCCGAGAACGGCGCAGCTGTGGGCATCGGCATGGGCCAGGTCAACCGGCTCGACTCCTGCCGCCTGGCCGTGGAGCGGGCCAACACGCTGGGCGTCACGGTGGAGTCCGACGTCGAAGGTGCCGGCGGTGCCTCCAACGCCAGCGCTGCCGGCGCACCGCAGCGGGCCCGCGGCGCCGTGGCTGCCTCCGACGCGTTCTTCCCGTTCGCCGACGGCCTCCAGATCCTGATCGACGCCGGTGTCCGCGCTGTCGTGCAGCCGGGCGGATCCGTGCGCGATGAAGAGGTGATCGCGGCAGCCAATGCGGCCGGCATCACCATGTACTTCACCGGGGCCCGCCACTTCTTCCACTAGGACAAACGACGGCGCCCGCCCCCTGAGCAAAGGGGGCGGGCGCCGTCGTCGTTGTGCCGGCTTAGTCCTGGTCAGCTGAACCGGGGCCGGGCTCCGGAAGTTGGATCTCCCGGGGCTTGGCCTCTGCCATTCGTTGCTTTGTCCAGTACTCGAGGACTTCCTCGTGTGACTGGGTCAGGTCAACGTGGCTGACAGGATCCTCGTCGGGCCCGGGTTCCTTAGGATTTTGCTGCACTGGCGTAGGTTGCCTGGATGACTGAGCCCCAGTATGGGCCGTACATCACGGCAGAACGGTTGTAGCCGTAGCTGTTGATGGAGTTCTGCACGCCATCGGAGCTGGTCCCGATGAACCACGGGCCGCCTGAGGAACCCCCGGTCATGTCGCAGGGGATGCCCTGGCTGTTGAACTGCGGGTTGTTCGGATCATTGGTTGCCGTGCCGGTGCAGCTCTTGAGGGTCTCACCGTTGTACGGGGCAGCGGCGGGGTAGCCGTAGGACTTGTAGGTCAGGCCCCGGGCCTGGTTGAAGGCCACGCCCGAGCCTCCGACCACAGCGGTGAGGTTCTTGCCGTTCAGGGGGTTCATGACGGCGAAGCCGGTGTCGTACGTCATGTCACCGTTTGAGACCCACTGGCTCGGCGCGTACAGGGCCCGTGCAGACCACTTGCCATACGGTGCTGCGCCATTCTCATAGGCAGGAACAAAGACGAAGTTGGTGGCGTACGCTCCAGGCCCCTCGTTAACGCAGTGTCCCGCTGTGGCAACCGTGCTGCCGTTGGTCGATGAGACAGCGTTGCCGGAGCACACATAGTTGGCGCCCCCCAGGGTGAAGAAGACCTTGCCGATGTGGCTGACCGGCGTTTCGCTCTTGGCAGTGCTGCCGGTGCTCTTGGTGCCCTTGGTGGAAGACGGTTTGCCCTTCTCCACGACGGCTGCGCTGGAGCGGTTGCCGCGTTCCAGCGCCTTGCCGGCAAGGGTATCGCCGGGGATGGCGCTCTGCATCCGCTCCGGTGTCCAGTAGTCGGCAGCACCCGCCGCGTCAAGGACAGCACTGGTAACGGACGGATTCGTGTGGTCGTCCGCCGCTGCTGGTGTTGCGGTGGCGGCACCTGCACTGGTGAAAGCCAGAACGGCGGCCGCGGAGAGGCTCAGGAGGGCGGAAGCCAGAGACCTGGTGCTTGTCATTGTTGTCCTGTCTGAACGGGGAAAGGCGTGGGAATGCCAAGTGTGACCCTGCGAATTTATCCCTCCATGACAGATTTGTAAATAGTAGTGACGTATCATGTATGGCCTGCATTGTCCCGGGATGGAGCCCTGGTGGCCGGGTGCCCGGGCGCGGCGGGCACCCGGTTTCCTGCCGCCGTCGGCCGTTCTCCATCGCTGTAATCCTGCCCACGGCAGGGGTAACGCTGGGCCTCCGGTACGCTTCAAACTGGTGTCCTCGGGTAAGTTGTACATGGTGAAATAGACCGAATTTTCACAACCAAGCCGACCCACAGGGAGACGCCCGCGCATGTCCAAGATTATCTACACCCACACCGACGAAGCGCCGATGCTGGCTACCTATTCGTTCCTGCCCATCATCGAGGCGTTCGCTTCGACAGCAGGTGTGGAGGTGGAGACCCGCGACATTTCGCTCGCCGGCCGCATCATCGCCCAGTTCGGTGACTACCTGACCCCCGAGCAGCAGATCGGTGACGCCCTTGCTGAGCTCGGTGAGCTGGCGAAGACGCCGGAAGCCAACATCATCAAGCTGCCCAACATCAGTGCCTCCATCCCGCAGCTGAAGGCCGCCATCGCCGAACTGCAGGGCCAGGGCTACGCGCTGCCGGACTATCCGGACAACCCCTCCTCCGACGAGGAAACCGCCGTCCGCTCGCGCTACGACAAGATCAAGGGCTCGGCTGTGAACCCGGTCCTGCGCGAAGGCAACTCGGACCGCCGGGCCCCGCTGTCAGTCAAGAACTACGCCCGCCAGAACCCGCACTCCATGGGCGCCTGGACCCCTGACTCCAAGACCAACGTGGCCACCATGGGCCAGGATGACTTCCGGTCCAACGAGAAGTCCGTGGTCATCGAGTCCGAGGGCACCATCGCCATCCAGCTGGTCCGCGAGGACGGCTCGGTGAAGGTCCTGAAGAAGGCCTTCCCGGTCCTGGCCGGCGAGGTCATCGACGGCACTGTGATGCGCGCCGCCGCCCTGGATGAATTCCTGAAGGCCCAGGTGGCCCGCGCCAAGGAAGAAGGCGTGCTGTTCTCCGCACACCTGAAGGCCACCATGATGAAGGTCTCGGACCCCATCATCTTCGGCCACGTGGTCAAGGCCTACTTCTCCGAACTCTTCGAAACCTACGGCAAGCAGCTCTCGGCAGCCGGCATCAGCCCCAACAACGGCCTTGCCGCCATCCTGAGCAGCCTTGAGGACCTTCCCGCGGATGTGCGCGACGGCGTGCAGAACCTGATCAAGAAGGGCCTGGAAGACGGTCCTGCCCTGGCCATGGTGGACTCGGACAAGGGCATCACCACCTTGAACGTCCCCAGCGACGTCATCGTGGACGCTTCCATGCCTGCCATGATCCGCAGCTCCGGCCACATGTGGGGACCGGACGGCAAGGAAGCGGACACCCTGGCCGTCCTGCCGGACAGCTCCTACGCCGGCATCTACCAGGTGGTCATCGATGACTGCCGCGCCAACGGTGCCTACGACCCCACCACCATGGGCACTGTGCCGAACGTTGGCCTCATGGCACAGGCAGCCGAGGAATACGGCAGCCACGACAAGACCTTCGAGATCCAGGAAGCCGGCCGGATCCAGATCGTGGACGGTTCGGGCAACGTGCTGATCGAACACGAGGTTTCCGAGGGCGACATCTGGCGCGCCTGCCAGACAAAGGATGCCGCCATCCGCGACTGGGTCAAGCTGGCCGTCACCCGCGCCCGTGCCTCGCAGACCCCGGCCGTGTTCTGGCTGGACGAGGAACGCGCCCACGACGCCAACCTCATCGCCAAGGTCAACGAGTACCTGAAGGACCACGACACCAACGGCCTGGACATCCAGATCATGTCCCCGGTCAAGGCGATCGCCTTCACCCTGGAACGCATCCGCAAGGGCGAGGACACCATCTCCGTCACGGGCAACGTGCTCCGCGACTACCTCACGGACCTGTTCCCCATCCTGGAGCTGGGAACCAGCGCCAAGATGCTCTCGGTCGTTCCGCTGATGAACGGCGGCGGACTCTTTGAAACCGGTGCCGGCGGTTCCGCGCCGAAGCACGTCCAGCAGCTGCTCAAGGAAAACCACCTCCGCTGGGACAGCCTGGGCGAGTTCCTGGCGCTGGCCGTCAGCTTCGAGCACCTGGCCACCACCACGGGCAACGCCCGCGCGCAGGTCCTGGCCGACACCCTGGACCGCGCCACCGGCACGTTCCTGCTGGAGAACAAGTCCCCGAGCCGCCGCGTGGGCGAGCTGGACAACCGCGGCAGCCACTACTTCCTGGCCCGCTACTGGGCGGAGGAGCTGGCCAAGCAGACGGACGACGCCGACCTGGCCGCCGCTTTCGGTTCCATCGCCAAGGAGCTGTCCTCCAAGGAGGAGACGATTGTGGGCGAGCTGGCCGAGGTCCAGGGCTCACCCGTGGACATTGGCGGCTACTACCGCCCCGAGGATGCCAAGGCCTCCGCGGTGATGCGTCCTTCCGCCACCCTTAATCAGGTCATCGCCGGCCTGGCCTAGCACCGGCCGCTGCTGCGGCAGCTGACAAAGAGAGGCGGTGCCCGGATCGTTCCGGGCACCGCCTCTCTTTGTGCTCTTTATAGTATGGGCGGGTTAGTTCTTGCCTTTGCCTTTGTCGGCGTTGCTGTTCTTGCCGGTGTCCGCGCCGGAGCCGCCCGCGTTGCCCTGGGCCGGTGCCGGGGCGGGAGCCGGCTGGGGCGCGGGTGCCTCGGCGGTGGGGGATGGGCTTTGAGCTGCCTGCGCGGCGTTCCGGGCATCCTCGGCGGCTTTGGCCGCAGCCTGCTGTGCGGCGACAACCTCGTTCAGGTCTGCCCGGACAGCGGAGGCCACGGTGGTGATGCTGCGGCGCCGTTCCTCCGAGACCTTGCCCTTTGCCTGCAGTGAAGTGAGGTCGGCTTCAAGACCTTCCAGCGCCTTCAGTGCCGACGCAGGATCGTTTTGGGACGACGCCTGCGTCACTTCCAGCACGCGTGCCTGGAGCTGTGCCGCAGCTTCGCGCTGAAGGCCGTTTCCCGGCGCCGCGCAGGCGCTGAGGTAGCCTGCCGCCAGAAAGGCCGCCGAGAAAGCCAGGACCAGCCGGCCCGGGATTGTCTGCCGCGGCGTCACGGCTCCACGCTTTTCTGCAGCTCCTGCAGATGGTCGCCCAGGACGCCGGTCACGGTGGGATAAGGGACGACGTCGGCGGGCCGGGCCGAGATGCTCATCATCACCGCAGCCACGGCTGCAGCAATGACAAGGACACCAAGCACGACGACCAGCCAGATCCGTTGGTTCCGGGAGAGGCGGGGTGTGCGGGGAGCCTTGCCTGCGGATGCACCGGCAACCACTCCGGCCGTTGCCACTCCGCTCGTTGCCACTCCGGAACCAGCCGGTGATGCAGCAGGTTGGGCGGCTGATGCGGGATCGGCAGCCTCTGTAGAGGCCGCTGCCTCGCGCACATCATCCACCGATTCTTCAGCGGTGATCGAGGGCGGGTGGAAGGGCATGGCGGGAAGCACCCGCGTGGTTTCCGGTGCCAGTTCTCCCGGCGTTGAAGCCGGCGAGACAAGTGCCTGACGGAGTGCCGTTTCGATGTCGGCGGCCGCAGGGCGTTCCAGCGGCTCGATGCCAGTCATGGAACGGATGAGGTCCGCCCATTCCGGGGGAACGTCGTCGGGGATCTCCGGGGCGCGGTGGAGCCGGGCAACGGCGGATTCCACTGCGCTGCCGGGGTACTCCACGGTGCCCTTGATGCACTCAAGCAGCACCAGTCCAAGGGAGTAGATATCCGTGGCTGACGAAAGGGGTTTGCCAAGGGCCTGCTCGGGGCTGAGGTAGGCAGCCGTGCCCACCATGGTGCCCGTGGCCGTGAGCCGGGTGGAATCCGCGATCCTGGCGATGCCGAAATCCGTGAGCTTGGGCCGCAGCGGCTCACCCGGGCGGATCTGGACCAGCAGGATGTTCCCCGGTTTGATATCGCGGTGGATGATGCCCAGGCCATGAACGTACGCCAGAGCGTCGGCGATGCCGGCTCCGATCACGGACAGCTCTTCCAGGGGTACCCGGCTGTGCCTGATGCGGCTGCGCAGGTCCTGGCCCTCGACGAGTTCCATGGTCAGGAAGGGCCGGGGCTCGTCCGGAATGCGGTCATCGATTCCGGCGTCGAAGAGCGTCACCAGGCCGGGGTGGTTCAGGGTGGCCAGAAGTTGGATTTCGGCTTCCTGCCGCTTAAGCTCGTCCGCATCCGGAGCCTGCGGGGCGAAGAGTTTCAACGCCACGTCACGGCCCAGCTTTTCGTCCCGTGCGCAGTACACCGACGACATCCCGCCGCGGCCTATGACCTCACCTAAACGATAGCGACCGCCGACAACTTCATTCTTGATGGAGCTAGGCGATTCCGCCACCATGACCGTTCCTCCCGGTGCGCTGCGGCACTGTCGTACCTCAAATTATACGGGCGGGACGGCGGAACCAGCGATTGACCTAGGGTTTCGCGTTGCGACACGCCGACGGCCCGGCGGCGATTTCAAACACGTTCGCCGCCGGACCATTGGCTACAAGGACATGTGTGCTGATGACATGTTTTGTACTGTTACTTGGTTGTTCGGTGGGTGTCCTCCTCTCGTCAGCCCGCCGGGTGCTGCCGCTTCAGGCGCGTGCGCGGGCGGTTTCCTTACAGGACTCAGGCCTCAGGACACCTTGCGCTTGCGGAGCATCAGGAGTCCGCCTGCCAGAAGCACCAGTGCCAGGGGAACCAGCGCTCCGTCCCAGCCGGTGTTGGCCAGGCGGGTGTGGGCTGAGCCGGTGTTGGCAAGGGCAGGATTGCCGCCAGTCGGAGTGCTCCGCGGTGTGGTGACCGGGGCGATGGCCCCGCTCACTGCGGTGGAGCCTGCCGGTGCAGCGGTGAAGTTGCCGCTTCCTGCAGTACCAGTACCGCTTGTGGAGTCATTGCCGGAAGTCGAGCCGCCGTTGCCGGCAGGGTCGCCTGACCCCGGAGTGCTGGTTCCGGGATCAAGGGTGCCGGTGTCTCCGGTGGTGCCGTCTCCCGGGGTGGTGGTTCCCGGGTCAGTGGTGCCGGGTGTGTTGGTGCCCGGAGTGCTGGTTGCGCTGTCATTACCGAGTCCGATACCCAGGTCAATGCCAAGGTCGACAACGGCATCCAGGCCGCCAGCGTCGGCAGTTCCGGTGTCCACACCGGCTCCAAGGTCGATGCCTGCGTCGACTCCACCCGATGTATCACTGCTGGTGACGCCACCGATGGTGAGGTCGAGAACTGCCTCAACGGTAGTGCCGAGCCCACTGGTATCGCCGGCACTCACGCCGCCGAGTCCCAGGTCTGCGGCTGCGTCGACGGCGAGGTTTGCCGTGGTGGCGTCCGTGGTGGTGGTGCCGGTGCTTCCGAGGCCGAGGTTTACGTCCACTGCGGCGGCCAGGTCGGTGGTGCCGGTTGTTGTGGGGTCGGTGGTGCCGGCGAGTCCCAGGTCTGCGGCTGCGTCGACGGCGAGGTTTGCCGTGGTGGCGTCCGTGGTGGTGGTGCCGGTGCTTCCGAGGCCGAGGTTTACGTCCACTGCGGCGGCCAGGTCGGTGGTGCCGGTTGTTGTGGGGTCGGTGGTGCCGGCGAGTCCCAGGTCTGCGGCTGCGTCGACGGCGAGGTTTGCCGTGGTGGCGTCCGTGGTGGTGGTGCCGGTGCTTCCGAGGCCGAGGTTCACGTCCACTGCGGCGGCGACGCCTGTTGAGCCGGCCGGCGTTGGGTCACCCAGCAGGCCCAACGACGTCGAGTCAGCGGGCGCCGCCGCCGAGATGAGGGCGGAAGCGGAAAGATCCGTCCCGCTGGTGGTGTCCGCTGCGTTTGCGGCAGCGCAGCCGAAGGCCAGAAGACCGCCGGCAAAGAGGGTGCTAAGCAGCCCCCTGCGAAGGGTGCAGTTCATGATGGTTACTCCTGAAGTTGAGGTAGTTCGGGCGCTTATCAGCTGCCCGTAAAGCCACGTGCTGCCCGTTGGGGGCAGACGGCCTCAACTAGTCAGGGGAAGAACCGGGGTCGAACGACACCGGCGCAGGGGCGTGCTCGGAGGCCTCGCCGGCGGGAACAGCGCCAGGCCGCTCAAAACCAAAATAGGCAGGGCTAAGCCATGCTGCGGCACCGGATGAACCGCCGGATGATCCAGCGCTGCCGGTGCCGGATCCCGGTGCGGCAGGAACCTGGGCAGGCAGCGGTGCCGGCTCGACGGGAAGGGGCTGCCCCGACGCGGGGTCAGCCGGGACAGACATGCCAGCCCACGGGGAGGACGTGTTGGCCAGGGCTGCACTGCGTACCGTTGCCAAGGCCACGCTGCCGCCGGCAACCGGCGCCGTGGGCGACGCATCCGGTTCCTGCCCCGGTTCCAGCCCCGTTCCGGCCCCATCCGGAAGGATTTCCAAGGCCACGGGCTGAGCTGCCGCGGGACCAGGGACAACCCCGGAAGGAAGATCTGCCGGCACGGCGTCAACGGCCGGGGCGGGAAGCGGAAGTGGAGCGGTGCCGGTCAGAAGATCGGCAACGGGCTGCAGCGCCGGTTCAAGTACCGGGACGGCCTCGGCTGCAGGGGCTACAACAACCTGCACCACCCCGGCCGTCACTGTGTCGGCGATCTCCCCAACGGGAGCGGAGACAGTGGAAAGGGTTCCCGCCGGAATCACCTGGTCCAGCACGGGAACGGAGTTAATGAGCTTGTCGGCAACGCCGGCGACCTGGGCTACGACAGGCTGCACCAGTCCAGGGCCTGCAGCAGGTCCGGCCGGGGAGGCAGCAGGAGCCAGTGAAACAGTGTCCGCAAGTTCGTAGGCCATGGATGAGGCCGAGCCGGTGACGCTGCCGAGCAGGGAAGGGGAGTCAGGCCCGGCGTCGGCGGATGCTGAAGTTGACGAAAGCGCCAGCCAAGTAACTGCGGCTGCTCCGGCCAGGAGCGCTGGTCGCAGGGCACGCCATGGCGAACTCATGCTAGCCATGCGTACCACCCCCCCAGTGAGCTGTGCAATCAATGCTGGCTAAAGCCTATGACTCCTTGTTGCCGCAAGTCCAGACTTTGCTAAAGGGATTTTACAAAGGGCGGGAACAAGCACTGAAGGTGTCAAGGGCGAAAGCAGGAAGTCATATGCCCCAACCTCACCGCGAAAGCCGCCTTGCCGGCGTCGAGCATCTTTCGCGGCGCCTCTTGCTAATGGCCGTCGTTGGGGTAGGTCACACCGAGCTGGGCACGAACGCCATCGAAAAGCCGCATGGTGTTCAGTGTGTCTTCGAGCGGCATCACCGGACTCTCCGTCACTCCCTGCTGGACACACCGCATTACTTCGCGCAGCTCGTAGGTGTACCCCTTGCCCACAACGTCGAAGGTTTCCCTCCGGCGGTCTTCCCACCCCTTGGTGATGAGGAGTTCGCGGGGGTTGTTGATGGAGCCCACGCTCTGCAGGAAGCCCAGGCTCCCTGCGACGGTCGCCGTGCGCGGACCGTGTGCCAGGAGTGAGGAGGTGAGCTGGACCTGGGCCGCGTGGCCGTAGCCGAGGGTCATGGCGTTCTGCGAATCCACGCCGTCGTCGTTGACGAAGCCCGTGGCGCTCACGGTGTGGGGAAAGCCAAGGGTGCCCAGCGCCCACAGGAGCGGGTAGACGGACAAGTCCAGCAACGCCCCTCCGCCGTCCTTCCGCGCCCACAACCTGGCCGTGGGGGAGTAGGGGGCGGGGAAGCCCAGGTCCGCGGTAATCCAGTGGATGTCGCCAAGTTCACCCGAAGCTGCGATCTGGAACGCGCGCTGCATCGAGGGCAGGAACCGGCTCCACATGGCTTCCATGAGGAAGAGACCTCGGCTGCGGGCAACATCAATGAGCTCGGATGCTTCCCGGGCGTTGATGGTGAACGCCTTCTCGCAGAGCACGTGCTTGCCGGCGTTGAGGGCGGCGAGAACCATCTCGTGGTGCTGCGCGTGCGGCGTGGCGACGTAGACAACGTCCACGGCGTCATCGGCGAGGAGCCGCTGGTAGCCGGGGACACCGCCGTCGTCACCATAGGCTTTTGCGAAGTCATAGGCCACGGCAAAAGCGTCCGCGCTGTCCTGTGCCCGGGAGCTGACCGCGTACAGCTCGGCGTCTTCAAGCAGCGCGAGATCCTGGGACACGGCGCGGGCGATGCTGCCCGTTGCAATAATTCCCCAGCGCAGGGGAGCCCCGGTGGCGGAGCGGGGATCCTGGTCAGGCTGGCTGGAAAGCCATGGCGTGGCGATGGGAGCAGTCATAGCTGCAATCCTGTCACAGCGGCGGGTGAGGACCGGGGACGTGCCCGCGACGGGGACAAGCAATAAAGGGGCCAACGGTGGGGGACGGGATGTCCCCCACCGTTGGCCCCTTGGCTGAGGTCAGGCGGAAGCGGCGACGGCGGTCCGGCCGCGGACCGGTTCCTCCGTCAGCTTGCCCTGCTGGAGGCGGAAGCGGCGGTCCGTCTTGTTCGCCAGGGCCCGGTCGTGGGTGACCACCAGGATGGTGGTGTCGTGGTCGCGGCTCAGCGAGCTGAGGAGTTCGATGATGTGGTCGCCGGTCTGTTCGTCAAGGTTGCCGGTGGGCTCATCGGCGAGGATGAGCTTCGGTTCGTTGGCCAGGGCCCGCGCAATGGCCACCCTTTGCTGTTCGCCGCCGGAAAGCCGGTTGATGCGCCGTTCGTGCTTGGACGGATCCAGCTGGACCTGCTCCAGCAATTCCCTGGCGCGCTCCAGCCGGGCGGCCTTGCGCACCCCGGCAAATTCCATGGGAAGCATGACGTTGTCCACGGCGGACAGGTTGGGGATCAGGTTGAACTGCTGGAACACGAATCCGATGTCCCGGCGGCGGTATTCCGTCAGCTTGCTGTCCGGCAGGCTCGCCAGGCTGACGCCGTCCACGACGACGTCTCCGCTGGTGGGCTTGTCCAGTGCCCCAAGGAGGGACAACAGGGTGCTCTTGCCGCTGCCGCTCTTGCCCACGATCGAGGCCAGGGTGCCCTGGTCCAAGGCGAAGCTGACGTCGTTGACCGGTTTGATGGTGCGGTCACCGGAGTTGAAGGTGCGGACCAGGTTCTTGACTTCTATCATGGCTATTCTCCTCGCAGGACTTCGATGGGACGGATGCGCGCGGTGAGCAGCGCGGGAACCAGGGCGCCGATGATGGCGACACCGAACACAGCAGCGATGCCACCGGCGATCACCCCCGGTGAGGCGCTGGCGGTCACGGAGTTCAACAGCTGGGAAGCGCCGCCGAAGGGTCCGCCCTGGCCGCCCGGGAAGCCCGCGCCACCACCGGCCCCGCCCGGGACGCCGCGGCCCGTGGCCGCGGTGGTTCTGGTGGTGTTGCTGCTGATCAGTGCCGAGGCGATGCCGCCGCTGGCGAACGATGCAATGGCGGCACCGACGGCGCTGCCCAGGGCTGCCAGGACCAGTGCCTCGAGGACGAACTGCAGGCCGATGGTGCGGTTGGGCGCGCCGATCGCCTTCAGCACGCCGATTTCCCTGCGGCGCTCGCGGACCAGCATCACCATGATGAGCAGGATGATGAGCCCTGCGGTGCCCAGGGCGGCGATGAAGGCGATGAAGGAAATGTTCTTGACGCTGTCCAGCGAACTGACCGCGGTCTGCAGGTTCTGGCCCTGGGTGACATCGGCCTTGTCCGTGCCGAGAGCCGTCTGCAGGGCCGTCTTGGTGCTGGCCACGTTGTCCATGGAGTTGACCGTGACGATCATGCTGGACAGTTCACCCGGTGTGCCTGCCAGGGTCTGGGCGGTGGGGAGGGTGACATACACAGCGTTGTTGCCAAAGGTGGTGCCGGCGTCGAACAATCCCGAGACCGTGTAGGTCTGGTCGTTGATGGTGAAGGTGGAGCCAACCGTGAGGTTGTTCTTCCCTGCCAGGGTGGTGCCCAGCAGGGCACTGGTGGATGCTGCCGAGTAGTCGCCGAGCCCGGAGCCCTGCGTGATGTTCAGTGCCTTGCCGGTGGTGTCGACTTCGGCGCCAATGCCGATGGCGGTGATCGGCAGGGACCGGACGGGCTGCTGCGTGGTTCCGGTGGAGCCCGTGCTTCCGTTGGCCTGCTGGTTGCGGTTGCCAAGGGTGCCTGCGTCCACCGCCGCCGTGAGGCTGGTGGTCAGTGTGGCTGCCGCCTGGCCGCCGGGGCCGCCCTGCCCGTTCTGGCCTCCGGGCCCTGCCTGCCCGGTCTGTCCCGTTTGCCCGGCCGCGGCCTGTGCGGCCGCTTCGGTGGCATTGCGCAGCCGCAGGGAGGATGTCCCGACGACGGCACTGACGTTGGGCACGCCGGCGGCCGTGGCTGCCTGGCTGGTGGTGAGCGGCTCACCGCCGCCTTCGAAACCTTGCCCGCCGGCGGGGTTGACGGTCAGGACGGTGCCGACGGACGCATTGAGCTCCTGCACTTTCGCCCCGACCGCCTGGTTGGCTACCAGCATGGCCAGGGCAAGGCCAATGGCGACGGCCAGCACCGCGACAACAGCTGCGGTGCGGACCCTGTTTCTGAAGGCATTGCCTACGCTTCGGGCAAGGACGCTCACGTTACTCCTATGACTCAGGTGCCGGCGCGGAGGGCCGGCTTCGCATCAACCCTCGCTGGGCATCCTGTGCAGCAATCCGGCCCCACCTGTGTCTGGGCTGTGAAGGGCAGGGCCGGGAATCGAGTGCTGGTACTACAGTGGATGCATGGCTGCCAGCCGCAATCCGCTTGACGACCTGCGCGAAACCATCGGCCGTCTGGCCGATCAGCTCAAGCTGCCCGGTTCGGAGCGCGTCGACGACCTGGTGGGCGATCTCATGGCTGCGAGGCCCGGGCCGGCGCGGCCGCTGTCCGAGCTGCAGGCCGAGCTCGACGCCCTGGTCGGACTGGAGACAGTGAAGGAACAGGTGCGGGCGCTCGTCGCACTGCTCCAGGTCCAGGCCCGCCGTAAGGCGCACGGCCTGCCGGAGGTGGCCACATCACAGCATCTGGTATTCCTCGGAAACCCGGGCACGGGCAAGACCACCGTGGCGCGGCTCCTGGCCGAGATGTACCGCGCGGTCGGCCTGCTGCAGAAAGGCCATCTGGTCGAGGTCGACCGTTCGGGCCTGGTGGGGCAGTACGTCGGCACCACCGCCATCAAGACAGACCGGGTGATCCGGCGCGCGCTGGACGGCGTCCTGTTCATTGACGAGGCCTACGCGCTGGCCCCGGACGACGGCCGGATGGATTTCGGCCCCGAGGCGATCGAGGTCCTGCTCAAGCGGATGGAGGACCACCGCCACCGCCTGGTGGTGATTGTGGCCGGGTACCCGCGGCTGATGGAGTCCTTCCTGCTCTCGAACCCCGGACTGCGCTCCCGGTTCGCCCGTGAAATCACGTTCCCCGACTACTCCGTCGACGCACTCCAGACGATCTTCCACCGGATGCTGGCCCAGCACGAGTACAGGCTGGAGCCGGGTGCGGACCAGATGCTGCGCCGCATTTTCACCGGGCTGCACGCGGGCGAGGACTCCGGCAACGCGCGGTTCGCCCGCACATTGTTCGAGCAGGCGCTCAACCGTCAGGCGCTGCGGCTGTCGCTCGACGAGGAACAAAGTCTTGACGCGCTCGATCGTGAGGCCGTCATGACGCTCACCGCGGACGACATCGTCGGGGCCGCACTGGCCTTGGGCGAGGAGCCGGAGCCGGAACCGACGCCGGAACAGAAGCAGCCACGCTGGTGGCGCTGGCTGGTCTGACCGGATCTGCCGGCGCCGCGGCTTCGGGCTGCTCCCCGGACAGCGGACTGCCCTTAAACACGAAACTGCTCCCCGTAAGTCGGAACTGAATCTTCAGTCCAACTTACGGGGAGCAGTTCAGCCGGGGGCCGGGCTTCCGGCCCCCGGGTGTACCGGCTGTTTCTGCCCTGTGCTACTTGGTGATCGGGCCCAGTACGGGATCGTCCTTGTAGGCCGTCTTGACGTTGGCAGAGGTCACGATGACCGGCTCCAGCAGGTATGCCGGAACGGTCTTGACCTTGTTGTTGTAGGACTTGTCATCGTTGATCTCCGGCTTCTTGCCTGCCTGAAGGTCCTTGACCATGGTGATGGCGTGCTCAACGAGCTTGCGGGTGTCCTTGTTGATGGTGGAGTACTGCTCGCCCGCCAGGATGGACTTGACGGACTCAACCTCGGAGTCCTGGCCGGTAATGACCGGAATCGGCTTGCCAGCTGCCTTGACCGAGGTCAGGACGGCGCGGGCCAGGGTGTCGTTGGGGGAGAGCACGCCATCCAGGGTTGCGCTGCCATAGCTGCCCGTGAGCAAGGTGTCGGCACGGCGCTGGGCGTTCTCTGCCTTCCAGCCCTGGGTTACAGCCTGCTCAAAACCTGTCTGGCCGGACAGGACCTTGAGGGTGCCGTCGTCGATCTTCGGCTTCAGGACGCTCATGGCGCCGTCGAAGAACACCTTGGCGTTGGCATCATCAGGGGAACCGGCAAACAGTTCGATGTTGTACGGACCGGACGGCTTCTTGGCCTTCATGCCGTCGAGCAGGGCCTGGCCCTGGAGGACACCGACCTTGAAGTTGTCGTAGGCCACGTAGTAGTCGACGTTCTCGGTGTTCAGCAGCAGGCGGTCGTAGGCGATGATGGTGGCGCCGCTGTCCTTGGCCTGCTTAAGCTGGGTTCCCAGCTGGGAGCCGTCGATGGCGCCCACGATAATGACCTTGGCACCCTTGGTGACCATGGCGCTGATCTGGTTCTGCTGCTCCGAAACGCCGCCGTTGGCGAACTGGACATCGGCCTTGAACCCGGCGCCGTTGAGGCCGTCGTTGAAGAGCTTCTCTGCCAGAACCCAGTTTTCACTGGTCTTCTGGGGCAATGCCACGCCGATGGACGAGTCCTGCGGGAATCCGCCTGCGCTGCCGCTGGAGCCGCCACCGGACTCGGAGCGTCCACAACCCGTCAGCGCCAGTGCTGCGATGGCAGCGACTGCCGCGGCCTTTCCTGCTTTACCAATCATTCGCATTGTTGGTTCTCTCTCTATTTGGTGTTAAAAGGTCAGGTCGCAGAGCTCAGGCTTCCCTGGCGATCGCTTCCTTGGTGGAGGTGGTTTCGTCGGGCTGAAGAGGGTTGCTGGGGCCGCCGCCGGAGGAGCGGTTGAAGTTCCTGGTCAGCATGCCAATGATCGACGTCTTGCCCTGGGACTTGTTGTAAACATCGAATGCGACCGCGATCAGGAGCACCAGGCCCTTGATGATCTGGGTCAGGTCTGCACCGACGCCGAGAAGCTGGAGGCCGTTGTTCAGGACGGCCATGACCAGGCCACCGATGATGGACCCAATCACCGTGCCCACGCCGCCGGTAACGGCCGCGCCGCCGATGAAGACTGCGGCGATGGCATCAAGTTCCCAACCGACGCCGTCGAAGGGACCCGATGCAGTGGAACGGCCAACGAAGATCATGCCGGCCAGGCCGGCCAGGATGGACATGTTCATCATCACCAGGAAGTTGACCTTCTTGGACTGGACGCCGGACAGCTCTGCCGCATGGCGGTTGCCACCCACTGCGTAGACGTGGCGGCCGATGATCGTCCGGGAGGAGATGAAGCCGTAGATCAGGACAAGGACGGCCAGGATGAGGCCGGGGATGGGGAAGGAAGTACCAGGGCGGCCCGTGGCGAACAGGTACGTGGCGTACAGGATGGCGGCGCAGACGAGGACCAGCTTCAGGACCGTAACCCACATTTCGGGAACTTCGGCACCGAGGGCATTGGCCCTGGAGCGGGACCGCAGCTCGCTGACAACCACGAAGACGGCGGCGGCAAGGCCAAGCAGCAGGGTCAGGTTGTTGTAGCCCAAGTTGGGCCCCACCTCGGGGAGGTAGCCGGAGCCAAGGTATTGGAAATCGGCGGGGACCGGGATGGTGTTGGATTTGCCAACGAACTGGTTGAAACCACGGAACAGGAGCATGCCGGCCAGCGTCACGATGAACGCCGGGATTCCGACGTACGCCGTCCACCAGCCTTGCCAGGCGCCGATCACCGCGCCCAGCAGCAGACCCAGCAGGACCCCTGCGTACCAGGGGATGCCCCAGTCACGGATGGCAAGGGCCACGGTGACGCCGACGAAGGCCGCGACAGAGCCGACGGACAGGTCGATGTGTCCTGCAATGATCACCAGCACCATGCCGATGGCCAGGATGAGGATGTAGGAGTTGCCGTTGAAGAGGTTGATGACGTT